>NZ_LSKQ01000035.1 GCF_001557115.1 Erythrobacter sp. CCH5-A1 | reverse complement strand
AACCCACCCCCACCCACGCAAAGTTCTTCGCCGATGCCGAATGCCACCTGCGGTTGGACGGGCATATCGACCTCGCCTGCCCGGTGCGCCTCCTCCACGGCAAGGCGGACCCGGATGTCCCCTTCGACATCTCGCTTCGTCTCAAGGCCGCGTTCGGGTCGGGCGACGTTCAGGTGACGCTGGTAGAGGACGGCGACCACCGCCTGTCGCGGGACAGCGACATTGCCCTCCTCAAGGCCATCGTGGCCGAATTCTACGGATAGAACGCCCGTGTCGATCCTCCTCGCGCTCGCCCTGCAAGTCGGCCCCAATCCCACCGGGGGCGCGATTCAGGGTGACGAGCTGGTGCGCGATCGCCCCCCGCGCGAGCAGGTGCAACCCGAGGCCGAGGCGCAGGACAAGCCCGATCCGGTCAGCGCATGGCTCGCCGGGTGCCTTGGCGTGCTCGAGGAAGACCCGGCGCGCGCCCATGCCATGGCGCAGATCCGCCGCGCCGAGACCACCGGGGCCGACCGCGTGCTCGCCAACCACTGCCTCGGCACGGCGGCGAGCGTACTCGGGCTGTGGGATGATGCACGCACCGCCTTCACCGCCGCGCGTGACGAGACACCCGAGGCCGAGCCCCGCGCCCGCGCCCGCTTCGCCGCGCTCGCCGGGGCGGCGGCATTGGGCGGCGGGGATGCCGAGGGCGCGCTCGGCCTGCTGGCGACCGCCGAGCGCGACGCGCAGACCGCCAAGGCCCCGCTCCTCGAAGCCATCGCCGCGAGCGACCGCGCCCGCGCTCTGGTCGCTCTGGGCCGCACGGACGAGGCACTCGCCGCGCTCGAGAATTCGACCACGCTCGCCCCCGACAGGGCCGAGGGCTGGCTGCTCAAGGCGACCCTGCTGCGGCGTCTCGAAAAACTCGCAGAAGCGCAGGCCGCGATCGAACGCGCCGCCACGCTCGCCCCCACCAACCCCGAAACCGCGCTCGAAGCAGGGGTGATCGCGGTGCTCGCGGGCCGCGACGATGCGGCGCGCAAGAGCTGGCAATCGGTGATCGCGCTCGCCCCCGACAGTCCCGCCGCCGCCACCGCCAAGGACTATCTTGCGCAGATCGGCGCGGCGGGCGAAACTGCCGCCGCGCCACAGGAGACCCCCGCGTCATGACCCGTTTCTCCGTGCTCGATCTGGTGCCGGTGCGCGAGGGCGGCACCCTTGCCGAGGCCTTCGCCGCCACCACCGACCTCGCCCGCGCCGCGGAAGCGCTGGGGTGCGAGCGCTTCTGGGTCGCCGAGCACCATGCAATGGACGGGATCGCGGGCGGGGCGACCTCGGTCGTGCTCGCGCATATCGGCAACGCCACCAGCCGCATCCGCATCGGGTCGGGCGGCATCATGCTGCCCAACCACACCCCCTTCCAGATCGCCGAGCAGTTCGGCACATTGGACGCGCTGTTCCCCGGGCGGATCGACCTCGGGCTCGGCCGCGCGCCCGGGGCGGGACCGGAATTGCAGCGCGCGCTGCGCAAGAACCTCCATCAGGCCGCCGAATACTTCCCGCAGGACGTGGTCGAGCTGCGCGCGCTGCTGACGGGGGACTACGACCTGCCGATCGCCGCCACCCCCGGCCTCGGCGCGAAGGTCGAGCTGTGGATGCTCGGATCGAGCCTGTTCGGCGCGCAACTCGCCGCCAAGCTCGGCCTGCCCTACGCTTTCGCCGCCCATTTCGCGCCCGATCACCTCGATGCGGCGCTCGCGGTCTATCGCCGCGACTTCCAGCCTTCCGCGGCACTGGAGAGGCCACATGTGATGGTGGCGATGAATGTCTTTGCCGCCGAGACCGAGGCCGAGGCGTGCCTTCTCGCCTCCAGCCAGCAGCAGAGCTTCGTGCGGCTGCGCAGCGGCAATCCCGGCAAGCTACCGCCGCCGGTGGAATTCTATACCGACACGCTCCCCGCGAGTGCGCAGGCGATGCTCGCCCATCTCGGCCAGGCTGCGGCGGTCGGCACGCGCATGCAGGTTCGCGCCGCGATCGAGGCCTTCATCGCCCGCACCGGCGCCGACGAGATCCTGCTGTGCGGCGCGACCTATGACGCCCGGGCCCGCGTCCGCAGCCTTGAGCTGACGCTCGATGCCTGCCGCGCGCTGGCTGCGGTCTGATCCGAAAAGGGCAATTCCGGTGCTTGCACCCGAGGCGTTAAAGCTTGTATCGCGCAAGACACGATAACTACAATCCGGCATAATAATGTTGCGCGCCAGCCGCAGCCGGGTGCAGGATGGACAGGAGCCGTACATGGGGTCGAAGACCGTCGCCGCCGCGCCGCCCAAGGCGTTGATCAAGGCCCTGCGCCTCCAGCTGGAGGCCTCGCTGCTCCCGGGCGATGCGGGCGCCGACAAGGGCGTTCTCGATGAAGCCGCCGCCTGGCTGCTCGCCGCCGCCGCCACCCGCCAGCGCGGCGCGCCGATCATCCAGCTCGAATCCACCAGCGGCGCGCGCCGCCACCTGCGGATCGCGATCGTCAACGACGACCAGCCTTTCCTCGTCGATTCGCTCGCCGCGGCGATTTCGGCGCAGGGGCTGGGGATCGACCGGCTGCTGCACCCGGTGGTCCCCGTCGAGCGCGACGAAGAGGGCGCGATCACCGGCCTCGGCAAGTCGGGCACCAAAGTACCCGGAAAACGCGAATCGCTGATCTATATCGAGACCCCGCGCGTCGACGCCCGCCAGCGGCGCGAACTGCTCGAAGCGCTCGAGACCACGCTCGGCGATGTCCATGCCGCAGTTGCCGACTGGCCGCGAATGCAGGAGGCGATGGCCGCCGATGCCGCCGCGGTCGCCACGCTGGATACCGAGGCGGGCGCGCTGCTCGATTGGCTGAAGGGCGGGATGCTGACCCAGCTCGGCCACCTGACCCGCCGCCGTGACGGCACCAGCGAAGCGCGCCTCGGCATCTGCCGCGCCTCCTCGCCCGATCTGCTTGCCGATATCTCCTACGCCCGCGCCTTCGAGTGGTTCGACGCGCAGGACAAGGCCGGCACGCCCAAGGCCATGCTGGCGATCAAGAGCAACGTGCAGTCGCGCGTCCACCGCGCCAGCCCGCTCGATCTGTTCATCGTTCCGGTGCGCGAGAAGGGCAAAATCGCCGCGCTCTCGATCCACGCAGGCCTGTGGACCAGCGCGGCGATGAACGAGCGGCCGGGCGAGGTGCCGGTGCTGCGCGCGATGGTGAACGACATCACCGCGCGCCTCGGCTTCGACCCTTCCGGGCACAACGGCAAGGCGCTGGTGCACGCCTTCACCTCGCTCCCCAACGACCTCCTCACCGCCTTCGATCCCGAGCGCGTCGCCGATCTCGTCACCGCCAAGATGGCGCTGATCGATCGCCCGCGCCCGCGCGTCATCATGGTGAGCGCGACGCTTGAGCGCCACGTCTTCGCCTTCGTCTGGCTGCCGCGCGACCACCTGAGCACCGATGTGCGCTTGCAGATCCAGAGGATGCTGCTGGCGAGCCCCGGCGCAAAGCTTCTCGATTGGAGCCTCGAGGTCGAAAGCTCGACCCTCGCGCTGCTCCGCTTCCTGATCGACGTGCGCGCTTCGACGCGCCTGCCCGACGATGCCGCGATCGAGGCCCAGCTCGCCGATCTGCTGCGCGGCTGGAACGAGGCGGTCGCCAGCCACCTTGCCGCGCACGAGGACGACGGCCGCGCCGCCGCGCTCGCCGCGCGCTATGCCCCGGCCTTCCCGACCGGCTACCGTCTCGCCTACGGCCCCGAGGAAGCCGCACGCGATATCGCCAAGCTGCGCGGGCTGATGGTCGCCGAGGGTGACGCACCCATCGCCCGCCCGAGCGAGCGTGCGGTGCGGCTTTACCGCCTCGCGAGTGACGGCGCGGATACGCTGCGCCTGAAGGTCTACCACACCCGCGGCGCGCTGGCGCTGTCGGACGTGGTCCCGGCCTTCGAGAATTTCGGCTTCCGCGTGCTGGCCGAGGTGCCGACCTATCTGACCGATGCCAGCCTCGGCTCGATCCACGAATTCCTGCTGACCCTGCCCGCCGGGCGCGAGGCGGGCGCGCTGCTCGAGTGGGCCGCGCCGATCGAGGCGGCGCTCGCCGACGTGCTCAACGGCGCGGCGGAGGACGATCCCTTCAACCGCCTGGTGCCGGCCGCCGGCCTCTCCCCGCGCGAGGCGAACTGGCTGCGCGCGGTCTATCGCTACCTGCGTCAGACGGGGCTCGCCTACACCATCTACACCGTGGTCGACGCGCTAGTGGCCGCGCCGCAGGTGACCCGCGCCATGATCGACCTGTTCGAGGCGCGCCACAACCCGGCCTTCGATGGCAACCGCGAGGAGGCGATGGCCGCCGCGCAGGCGTCCTTCACCCGCGGCCTCGCCAAGGTCACAGCAATTAACGACGACCGGCTGCTGCGGCTCTACCGCGCGGTGATCGACGCGGTGCTGCGCACCAACGCCTTCGCCCCCGCTGCCGCAGAGGCGCTGGCGTTCAAGCTCGAATCCGCCAAGGTCCCGGGCCTGCCCAAGCCGCTGCCGTGGCGCGAGATCTTCGTCTACAGCCCCCGGGTCGAGGGCATCCACCTGCGCGCGGGCGCGGTTGCGCGCGGAGGGCTGAGGTGGTCCGACCGGCGCGACGACTTCCGCACCGAGATCCTCGGCCTGATGAAAGCCCAGCGGGTCAAGAACGCGGTGATCGTGCCCACGGGCGCCAAGGGCGGGTTCTATCCCAAGCAGCTCCCCAGCCCCGCGATCGACCGCGAGGGCTGGGCGGCAGAGGGCCGCGCGGCCTATGAAATCTTCATCCGCACGCTGCTTTCGGTCACCGACAACATCACCGGCGGGCGCGTGGTGCATCCGCAATGCGTCGAGGTCCACGACGGCGAGGATCCCTATTTCGTGGTCGCCGCCGACAAGGGCACCGCGACCTTCTCCGACATCGCCAACGGGATCGCGCAGAGCCGCGACTTCTGGCTCGACGATGCCTTCGCCAGCGGCGGCTCGAATGGCTACGACCACAAGGCGATGGGCATCACCGCGCGCGGCGCGTGGGTGAGCGTCCAGCGCCACTTCCGCGAGATGGGGATCGACGTGCAGACCCAGAGCGTGCGCGTCGCGGGCTGCGGCGACATGTCGGGCGACGTGTTCGGCAACGGGATGCTGCTCTCCAAGGCGCTGAAGCTGGTCGCCGCCTTCGATCACCGCCACATCTTCATCGACCCTGCGCCCGATCCGCTTGTCAGCTGGAAGGAGCGCGCCCGCATGTTCGCGCTGCCGCGTTCGAGCTGGGACGATTACGACAAGAAGCTGATTTCCAAGGGCGGCGGTGTCTTCCCGCGCTCGGCCAAGACGATCAAGCTTGCGAAGCAGGCGCGCGAGGTGCTGGGGATCGATGCCAAGGAGATCGAGCCCGAGGCGCTGATCTCGGCGATCCTCAAGGCGCCGGTCGACCTCCTGTGGTTCGGCGGGATCGGGACCTATGTTAAGGCCCCGCAGGAAAGCCACATTCAGGTCGGCGATCCGGCCAATGACGGCTTGCGCGTGGACGCCACCGAGATCCGCGCCCGCGTGATCGGCGAGGGCGCGAACCTCGGCGTCACGCAGGCGGGGCGCATCGCCTTCTCGCTTGCGGGCGGCCGCATCAACACCGACTTCATCGACAATTCCGCCGGGGTCGACTGCTCGGACAACGAGGTCAACATCAAGATCGCGCTGGCCGCGGCGACCAAGAGCGGCAAGCTCACCGAAAAGAAGCGCAACACGCTGCTCGCCGCGATGACCGACGATGTCGCCGCGCTGGTGCTCGAGGACAACCGCTTGCAGGCGCTCGCGCTCTCGATTGCCGAGAGCGGCGGGGCCGGGGCGATCCCCGCCTATGTGCGCCTGATCGAGCGGCTTGAGGACATCGGCGATTTCGACCGCCGCACCGAGGGGCTCGCCGACGGCGAGGCGCTGACCCGCCGCGCCGCCGATGGCTACGGCCTCACCCGCCCCGAGCTCGCGGTGCTGCTGTCCTCGGGCAAGCTCGCCTTGCAAGCCGCGATCGAGGCGAGCGATCTGCCCGATGATCCGGTGCTCGAACCCCTGCTGCTCGCGCGCTTCCCGGCGGCAATGCGCAAGACCTTCGCGGCCGAGATCAAGGGCCACCGCCTGCGGCGCGAGATGATCGCGACGAGCCTCTCCAACCGCATCGTCAACCGGCTGGGCATGGTTCATCCGTTTGAACTCGCAGAAGAAGAAGGCGTCGGCCTTGCCGAGGTCGCGGCGGCCTTCGTGGTGACCGAGCGCCTGTTCGGCCTCGAAGCATTGTGGCGCGATCTCGAAAGCGCCGAAATGCCCGAGACCGCGCGCCTTGCGCTGTTCGACCGACTTGCCGCGGCGGTCGGCAACCTCATGAGCGACGTGCTGCGCACCGCATCGGGCAAGGTCGCCGCCGGTGCGATGATCGATGCCCTCGCCGAGGGCGTGACCGCGCTGGTGGCGGGCCGCGAGGAGCTGCTGACCGAGGAACCGCGCGCGCGCTCGAAGGCGCTGCGCGACGGCTTCGTCGGCATCGGCGCGCCCGAGGGACTGGCGGGGCGGGTCGCGGGGATGTTCGATTTCGACGGGGCGGTGGGCCTCGCGCAAGGATCGCGCAGCGGCGGGATCGAGCCGCTGCTGCTGACCCACGCCTTCACCGACATCGGCACCGCATTGGGCCTCGACTGGGCGCAGGGCACGGCGGCGCATATGAGCCCGTCGGACGTGTGGGAGCGGCTGCTGATCTCGGGCCTCGCGCGCGATTTCCAGCAGATGCGGATCGAGTTCCTGCGCCGCCTGATCAAGGGCAAGGGCAGCGCGGCCGACCCGCGCGCGGCGGTGGCCGAGTGGACCGAGCGCAATGCCCAGGGCGTTGCCCAGTTCCGCAAGCTCGTCGCCCGCGCGCAGGCCCGCCCGCCGGTGGGCGCGGCGATGCTGGCGCAGATCGCGGCGCAGGCGCGGAACCTGCTCGAGCGGTGAGGCCCCACCGCCAAACCGCTAACTTGACCCTCCGGCAAATTGCGCCACATCAAGGGCCGCAGATCGCCGGAGGGGCATAGGCAGACAATGACATCGAACCAAAGCCACGCAGACGTCGTGATCGTCGGCACCGGACACGGCGGCGCGCAGGCGGCGATCGCCTTGCGCCAGCACGGGCACGAGGGTTCGATCCTGATGATCGGCCGCGACGATGCTCCGCCCTACGAGCGCCCGCCGCTCTCGAAGGAATATCTCGCGGGCGACAAGGGCTTCGAGCGGATCATGATCCGGCCCGAGAAATTCTGGGCTGAGAAGGATATCGGCCTCAGGCTCGGCGCGGCGGTGATGGCGATCGATCCGGTGCGGCACAGCCTGACGCTGTCCGATGGCGGGCAGGTCACCTATCGCAAGCTGATCTGGTCGGGCGGCGGCGATCCGCGCCGCCTGCCGGTGCCGGGCGCAGTGCTGCCTCAGGTGTTCTACGTGCGCGACAAGCGCGATGCCGATGCGATGATGCAGGCGCTGAGTGAAGGCGCGAAGCGCGCGGTGGTGATCGGTGGGGGCTATATCGGGCTGGAAGCCGCCGCCGTGCTGCGCAAGCTCGGCTGCGAGGTCACGCTGGTCGAGATGCTCCCCCGCCTGCTGGCGCGGGTGGCGGGCGAGGAGCTTTCGACCTTCTACGCCGAGGAGCACCGCCGCCAGGGCGTCGACATCCGCCTCTCGACCGGGGTCCATTCGGTGCTGGGCGAGGACCGCGTCACTGGCGTGCGGCTCGACACCGGCGAGGAGGTGCCTTGCGACATGGTGGTGGTCGGCATCGGGATCGTGCCTGCCGTGGCCCCGCTGATCGCGGCGGGGGCGGCGGGCAGCAATGGCGTCGATGTCGACTTCTGCTGCCGCACGACATTGGACGATGTCTACGCCATCGGCGACTGCGCCGCGCACGCCAACCCCTTTGCCGGAAATGCGGTGATCCGGCTCGAATCGGTGCAGAACGCGCATGACATGGCGAACACCGTCGCCCGCGCGATCATGGGCGAGAAGGAGCCCTATCACGCGCTGCCGTGGTTCTGGTCGAACCAGTATGACCTCAAGCTCCAGACTGCGGGGCTTAGCCTCGGCTACGACCAGACGGTGCTGCGCGGCGATCCCGAGAGCCGCAAGTTCACCGTGGTCTATCTGAAGGCGGGCGTGCCGATCGCCTTCGACTGCGTGGGGACGATGAAGGACTATGTGCAGGCAAGGAAGCTGCTCGAGAGCGGCTGCGGCAGGATCGGCCCCGCGCTGCTGGCGGACCCCGAGGTGGCGCTGAAGGACTTCATCTGAGGCGGGCGAGCGCCCATTCCGCCGCCTCGGCCACCACCGGGTCGGGGTCGCAAGTAAGCGCGTCGACCTGCCCCGCCAGCGCCGCGTTCCCGCTGTTGCCCGCCGCATAGAGGCAGTTTCTCACGAACCGGTCGCGCCCGATGCGCTTGATCGGCGAGCCGCTGAACAGCGCCCGGAACCCCGCATCGTCCAGTGCCAGCAGCTCGCCGAGGCGCGGGGCGACCAGTTCGGCGCGGGGGAGGAACTCGGCGATAGCCTGCGCCGCGGAGGCGAACTTGTTCCATGGGCACACCGCAAGGCAATCGTCGCAGCCGTAGATGCGGTTACCCAGCGCCTCGCGCAATTCTTCCGGGATCGGCCCCTTGTGCTCGATGGTGAGGTAGGAAATGCAGCGCCGCGCGTCGAGCTTGTAGGGCGCGGGAAAGGCGTCGGTCGGGCAGGCGTCGAGGCAGGCGCGGCAGCTGCCGCACTGGTCGCGGTGCGGCTCTGCAGGTGCCAGGTCCAGCGTGGTGTAGATCGCGCCGAGGAACAGCCAGCTCCCGTGGGTGGGGCTGACGAGGTTGGTGTGCTTGCCCTGCCATCCGATCCCCGCCGCCTCGCCCAAGGGCTTCTCCATCACCGGGGCGGTGTCGACGAAGACCTTCACCTGCGCCCCGGGCACCGTCTCCACCAGCCAGCGGGCGAGCGCCTTGAGGCGCTTCTTCACCACATCGTGATAGTCCTTGCCTTGGGCATAGACCGAGATGCGCGCGTGGCTGTCCGAGCCCTCCAGCGCCAACGGATCATGTCCGGGGGCGTAGCTCATGCCGAGCGCGATCACGCTGCGCGCTTCGGGCCACAGCCCCTGCGGCGAGCGGCGGTGCTCAAGCCGCGCGGCCATCCATTCCATCGACCCGTGGTGCCCTTCGCCGAGCCACTCTTCGAGCCGTTCCGCGCGCAGCGGGTCCTCGCGGGCGCTGGCGAACCCGCACACCGCGAAGCCGTGGCCACGCGCCCGCTCAGCGATTGCCTCCGACAGGGTTGCGGCGCTGTTAACCATAATCGGCAAGGGCTCCGTTTAATCCTGTCCGCTAACCGCGTATCCCATGGACATGGCGGTAAGCGATCACACAGCAGCGGGCAATCACGGCAATGGCTCGACGGCACTTCCCGCCGACGGGCGGCCGCTCGCCATCGAGGCCCGCGGGCTGGTCAAGAGCTTTGACGGCACGCGCGCGGTCGACGGGATCGACATCTCGGTGCCCGAAGGCGCGATCTACGGCATCCTCGGCCCCAACGGCGCGGGCAAGACCACGACGCTCCGCATGCTGCTTGGCATCATCGATCCGGACGAGGGCGTGCGCCGCGTGTTCGGGCATGACCGGCCGCACGATATCGGCCGGCTGATCGGCTACCTCCCCGAAGAGCGTGGGCTCTACCCCTCGATGAAGTGCATCGAGGCGATCGCCTTCATGGGCGCGCTGCGGGGCCTGCCCCTGAAGGAGGGCCGCAAGCGCGCTGTCGACCTGCTCGAACGCCACGGCCTCACCCACGCCGCCGACCGTCAGATCCGCCAGCTCTCCAAGGGCATGGCGCAGACCGTCCAGCTGCTCGGCACGCTGGTCCACGAGCCGCGGCTGGTGGTGCTCGACGAGCCCTTCTCGGGGCTCGACGCGATCAACCAGGGCAAGCTTGAGACGATGATCCGCGCGCTGGCGGACGACGGCGTCACCGTGATCTTCTCCACCCACGTCATCCACCATGCCGAGCGCCTGTGCGAGGGCGTCGCGATCATCGCCGGGGGCAAGGTGCCCTATGCCGGCTCGGTCGAGGCGGCGCGTGACCGCATCCCGGCGCAGGTCCGGCTCGAGACCCGTGCCCGCGAAGGCGCGTGGCTTTCCGCCCTCCCGGCCGAGACCCGCCGCAATGGCGATTTCTTCCACTTCCCGCTCCCCGAAAGCGGGATCGAGCTGCTGCTGAAACAGCTGATCGAAGGCGAGGCGGGAATCCTCTCGCTCTCGATCGAGCGCGCCGGGCTGCACGATGCCTTCGTCGCGATCGCCGGCGAGGCCGCTGCGCGCGCCCTGCAAGCCGACAGCGAGGGAGCCGAAGCTTGACCGACCTGCCGCTCCGCCCCCGCCTCTCCGCCATCGAGGCCGCATGGGTCATCGCCCGGCGCGATTTCGTTGCGGTGCTGTTCTCCCGCGCCTTCCTGTTCTTCCTGCTCGGGCCGCTCTTTCCGGTGATCGTCGGCGGGTTGGCCGGGAGCATTGGCGGCGAGGTCCAGCGTGACGCGGTCTCCTACGAGGTCGGCGTCGCCATGTCGCCCGAGGACACCGCAAGGATGGTCGCCGCGGGCGAGCGGCTCGCCCCGCAGCTGCCCTTCGCCCTGCCGAGGCTCCAGCCCGTCCCCGAAGCCGCCAAGGACCCCGCCTTCGATGCGCGCGCCTTCATGGAAGCGCGCCGGGGCAACTACGCCGCGATCCTTACCGGCACGCCGCAGTCGCCCAGGCTGGTCGGCACCGAGGGCCAGATCGCGCGCTGGCAGGGCCCTGTCAGCCTCATCGCCGGTCACGCGCTTGCCGCCGAGCCCGCCGCCTTCCCGCCGGTCAGCGCCTTGCCCGTAACGATCAGCGCCGCCGACGAGCGCACAACCCGCGTCCAGACCGCGCAGATCGCGCAGATGCTGCTGTTCCTGCTCACCATGCTGCTCGCCGGGATGGTGCTGTCCAACCTCGTCGAGGAAAAGGCCAACAAGATCATCGAGATCCTCGCGGCCGCGATCCCGATGGACGCGGTGTTCATGGGCAAGCTCTTCGCGATGCTGGCGGTCTCCTTCGTCGGGATCACGGTGTGGGGCCTGGCTGGCTTCGCGCTGTTCGGCGGCGCGGGCGACGTCATCACCCGGGTCACCG
The DNA here is from genome assembly GCF_001557115.1 of Erythrobacter sp. CCH5-A1. Taxonomy (GTDB): domain Bacteria; phylum Pseudomonadota; class Alphaproteobacteria; order Sphingomonadales; family Sphingomonadaceae; genus Erythrobacter. The sequence continues at coordinate 15,462 of NZ_LSKQ01000035.1, read as the reverse complement.
GCTTCGACATCACCAACCTCCCCGCGCCCGCGGTGGGCTGGCCGCTGTTCGTGGTGCTCGGCGTGCTGTACTTCGCGATGGCCTATCTCCTGCTGGGCGCGCTGTTCCTGACGATCGGCTCGATGGCGACCTCGGTGCGCGAGGTGCAGACGCTGTCGATGCCGGTTACCATGCTCCAGCTGATGGTGTTCTTCCTCGCCGCCTATACCATCAAGCAGCCCGGCTCCGGGCTCGAGATGGCGGCGATCGCCTTCCCGCTGTCTTCGCCCTTCGCGATGCTGGCGCGCGCGGCGATGGAGCCGATGCTGTGGACCCACGCCCTCGCGCTCGCCTGGCAGGCGGTGGCGGTGCTGGGGATCGTCAAGGCCGGATCGCTGCTGTTCCGCAAGCGGGTGATGAAGTCGGGCGGGGCGGGACGCGACAAGCGCCGTGCCAAGGACGCAAAGGGCCTGCGCGCCGCCGCCTGAGCCTGTCCCCGAGTCGCCGCCTCGCCGTTCAGCCAGCGCCGCGCGCGGCTGAACCATGAGACACGAGAGACACTGTCCAGAAGCGGAAATCCTCCCCCCGCGCGCGGCTTCCCGCGCCGCGCGGCGCAAAAGGCAGGCGAGGGGGGAAAGTCTCTCATGCCGCCGATCATGTCAGGCGGGCGGCTTGTAGGAAAGCGTCCAATCCGTCCCGAATTGCAACCCATATTGACATTGCTGTAAGTTGCGTCAGACTGCGACTCGTTCAAGAAGCGGCCCCACTCCACAAGCGCCGCCCGACGGGAGACAGACATGGCCACGATTGCCCCCACCCCGCCCGGAATCCAGCGCCCGCAGGTGCGGCGCGAGCCTTCCTCCTACGATGCCCTTCAGGCCCACTTCGCCAAGCATCCCGAGGAACGCCTCCAGCACACCCACCCGTGGGACGTCAGCCGCTCGGACATCTATTTCGAGGACAAGTGGCAGCCGATCTTTGCCGAGATGCGCAAGGCGGGGCAGCTCCACTACATCCCCGAAAGCCCGTTCGGCCCCTATTGGGCGGTGGTCGGCCACAAGGCGATCCAGCACATCGAGGCCCTGCCCGAAACCTTCTCGTCGAGCTACGAGCATGGCGGGATCACGATTCTCCAGCCGCCCACGTCCGAGGAGCTGGCCGAATGGGGCCGCGAGCCGCGCCAGCTGCCGATGTTCATCGCCATGGACCGTCCGCAGCACACCGGCCAGCGCCGCACCGTCGCGCCCAAGTTCACGCCGTCGGCCGTCACCGACATGGAGGCGGAAATCCGTGCACGCACCGGCGAGCTGCTCGACCGCCTGCCGCGCGGCGAGGTGTTCGACTGGGTGGACACGGTCTCGATCGAGCTCACCACCGGCATGCTCGCGATCCTGTTCGGCTTCCCCTGGGAAGACCGCCGGCTGCTGACCTTCTGGTCCGACTGGTCGGGTGATACCGAACTCGGTGCGATCCGCGAGCTCGACGAGCTGCGCTGGGGCATCCTCCAGGAAATGGCGGCCTATTTCCAGACGCTGTGGATCGAGCGCACCATGGACAAGGAGCCGGGCAATGATCTCATCTCGATGATGATCCACTCGCCCGCGATGAACCAGATGAGCCCGGAGGAATTCATGGGCAATCTGGTGCTGCTGATCGTCGGCGGCAACGACACCACCCGCAACACCATGAGCGGGATCATCCACGCGCTCGACAAGTTCCCTGACCAGAGGAAGCTCTACGAGGAAAACCCCGATCTGATCCCCAACGCGGTGCAGGAAATCCTGCGCATGCAGGTGCCGCTCGCCCATATGCGCCGCACCTGCACCGAAGATACCGAAGTCTTCGGCCAGACCATCAAGGCGGGCGACAAGGTGGTGCTGTGGTACATCAGCGCCAACCGTGATGAAGAAGTGTTCGAGGACGCCGACCGGCTCGACATCACCCGCGAGAACGCGCGGCGGCACTTGGCCTTCGGCTACGGCATCCACCGCTGCGTCGGCGCGCGGCTGGCGGAACTGCAGCTGCGGGTGCTGCTGGAAGAAATGCACAAGCGCCGGATGCGCGTGCATGTCGCGGGCGATGTCGAGCGGGTGCGGGCGAATTTCGTCCACGGCTTCCGCAAGCTCGAGGTCGAGGTCACGACTTTCTGAAGGGGGTGAAACCTGGGGGCGCTTCTCGACGTAAAAGGGGAGCGGGCATCGTGCCCGCACCCACGGAGAACCCCATGCGCCTGCCCCTTCTGAACCGCCGCCGCCTGATGGCCGCCAGCGCCGCGATTGCCGGCCTGCTGCCTTTCGTCAGCGCCTGCGGGGCGTCCCCGGCCCAAGCCAAGTCCTATCCCAAGGGCCGGCCCGATGCCGAGTGGAAGAAGCTGCTCACCCGCGACCAGTATTACGTGCTGCGCGAGGCCGGAACCGAGCGCGCCTTCACCTCGCCGCTCAACAAGGAGCACCGCAAGGGCACCTTCGTGTGTGCCGCGTGCAGCAACCACCTCTATTCCTCGACCACCAAGTTCGACAGCGGCACCGGCTGGCCGAGCTTCTGGCAGGCGATCGACAAGGGCGCTGTCGGCACCAGCACCGACTACCTGATCGGCTACCCGCGCACCGAGGTGCACTGCGCCGATTGCGGCGGGCATCTGGGGCATATCTTCGGTGACGGGCCCAAGCCCACCGGCAAGCGCCACTGCATCAACGGCGTGGCGCTGAAGTTCGTCCCGGCTTAAGCGGCGGGCGAGGGCGCGGCGCTGTCATCGAGCAGCGCTGGGGCCTGGAGCAGCGCCGCCAGCCGCGCGAAATCGCCGAGCGTGAAGGTGTCGTCGAACACCACGCCGTAATGCTGGTCGCGCCGCCAGCGCACCTTGGCTCGCACCTCGCGCGGCTTGCCGCCGCCGGGGGCGGGGATCTGGATCCGCACGCTCTGGTCGATCGCCAGCAGCGCCTCGCAGGTCAGCCGCGCGCCCTGCTGCGAGAAATTCTCGACCAGCGCCTCGAAGCTGCCGGCCAGCATGTTCACCGTCACCGGAAAGCACAGCGCCAGGCGGAGGCCGCGCTTGGGGTACTCGCTCGATTCGTTGACGAGCTTTTCGACCTCGACCCCTTCGGCGAAGGTGAAGCCCGCCTCGTTGCCGCGGTGCCAGACCCGGGAGATTTCATAGACGGCGCCCGCAGGCATGTGCAGCGCGAAGTCCTTGCACGAAGGCAGGCCGTGGAACAGGCGCACGCTCACCCCGCTCTCGGACACGTCGCGGATCACGCAGACGAATTCGCCCTGAGCCGAGACCAGCTTGGCCGCGCGGATCAGCAGCGTGAAGCGCGGCGCGGTGCGCTGCTCGTCGCCCGGCTGCTCCGGTAAAGGCTCAAGGCGTGCGTGATTGCTCGCTGGTTCCATGCCCGTTGTCCCAACCCGACAGCCCCTGGTCCTGGCACTGGCGAGACATGCGCGGGGCGGTCTGACCCCACGCTTCTCTCCGGAATTACGCAGCAAGGCGTTAAAGGGGAGATAATGGCGGCTTCCGGCGGTGACGGCACCATGTGTACGGGCGGCGGGACTCGAACCCGCACGAGCAAAGCTCAGGGGATTTTAAGTCCCCGGCGTCTACCATTCCGCCACGCCCGCATGGCGCAGCCCTTGCCACAAACGCTCATGCAAAAGCCAGAGCCTGCCCGAAAGCTTGCCAGTCGCACCCCGAGGCTCCATCTCATCGCTTTATGACATGTTTCGGGCGAGGCGCTTGATGGCGGGCGAGATGACAGACGCGCATTCGGTGGTCGCTACGATCCAGCCGGCGATCACGCTGCTGGGGCTCGGCATCGCCGCCGCGCTCGGCAGCCGGGCTCTGCGGCTGAACCCGATCGTCGGCTATCTCGGCATGGGCCTCGGCCTCTCGAGCCTCGGGATGGCGGGCGATTTCAGCGGACCGGTGGTAGCCGCGCTGGCCGAGGCCGGGGTGATGTTCCTGCTGTTCAACCTCGGCCTGCACTTCTCGCTGGGCCGTATCCGCGCCGAGGCGGGCAATATCTTCGGCTTCGGCAGCTTGCAGATGATCGTCGCGGGCGGGGGCTTTGCCGCGCTGTTCTGGGGGCTGGGCCTGCCCGCGGGCTTCGCGGTGATCGCGGGTTTCGGCATGGGCCTGTCCTCCACCGCGGTCGTCATCGGCCTGATCCGCGAGCGCGGGCAGGAGGATTGCCCGGTGGGCCGCGCGGCGCAATCAATCCTGATCTTTCAGGACATCGCCGCGATCCTGTTGCTGGTGACCGCCGGGGCTTTGGCTAGCGGCGGGGCGCTCGCGCCCGCGCTCGGGATCGCCGGGGCCAAGGCGCTTGCCGCCTTCGCCGTCGCGGTGCTCTTCGCGCGGTTCCTGACCGAGCCGATCTTCGGCCTCATCGCCCGCGCGGGCACCACCGAGGTTTACACCGCGACCGCCCTGTTCATCGCGCTCGCCGCCGGTTGGGCGACAGGAATGGCCGGGCTCTCGCTGACGCTGGGCGCCTTCCTCGGCGGCATGGCGGTCGCCGATTCGCGCTACCGCATCCTCGTGCAGACCGAGATCGACGCCTTCCGCGGGCTGTTCATGAGCTTCTTCTTCATCTCGGTCGGCCTCAGCATCGACCCTGCGCAGCTGGTTCGCGACTGGCAGCTGGTGGTGGCGATGACGGTCGGGGTGATCGCGCTCAAATGCGCCTTCAACGTGGCCGCGGCGGTGCTCAACCGCTGGTCGGTGCCGGGTTCGATCCAGCTGGGCTTCCTGCTGGGGCAGGGGAGCGAGTTCACGCTGGTGCTGCTGGCGCTGCCCGCGGTCGCGGGGCTGGCCGAGCCGCGCCTTGTCTCGGCGATGGTCACCGCGATCGCGATCAGCCTGGCGGCGACGCCCTTCGTCTCCAACCTCGGGCGCAAGCTCGCCGGGCGGCTGCGGCAGGGCCCGCCCGACACCAAGATGGCGGGCGACGATGCAGCCGTGGTCATCATCGGCATGACCCCGGCGGGCCGCGCGGTCGCCGATGCGCTGGAATTCAACGAGATCGATTACCTCGCACTGGAGCCCGATCACGACCGCTTCCAGATGGCGCTCGCCGACGGCTACCACGTCCACCGCGCCAACCCCGCCGACCCGCGCAGCTGGGACGCAATCGGGATGGACCGGCGGCAGGTGCTGGTGATCGCGACCGGGGTGACTGACGTCTCGCGCGAGCTAACCCCGCTGGTCGAGACCCGCGCGCCCGGCATGACCCGGATCATCGCCGTGCCGGGATCGGACGAAATCGACGATATGGCCGCGCTCGGCATGCTGCCGGTCGACATGAGCATGAGCGGCGGGGCCGAGCGGCTCACCGAACTGGTGTTCGCCGCGCTCGAGATGGAGCGCGCGTTGCCCGTGCCGAGCCTCGCGCACGACGACCCCATGCCCCGCGCGGCGTAGTTTGTTTTTCGGGGGCGCATCCGCGCCCCCGTCCTCGGTGCTGTTCCCTCCGCTTCGCTGCGGGGCACCTGCGGGCGCGCGGTCGCGCTTGCGGCCCTGTCAGGGCCGTTTTTGTTTTGCGTGCCCGCCTCCGCGTGCACGTCCTCGGTGCTGCTCCTGAACTTCGCTGCGCTACGTTCCGGGCACCTGCGGCTCGCGCGCGTGCGCTCGCGGTCGCTGCGCGACCGAAATCAGAGCCATACCGTGAGAGTCGTGCTGATCCGGCCCGCCCACGGACGGGCCGCAAGGCCGACCGGCCGGCCGCAGGCGCCCCGGAGCGAAGCGGAGGGAACAGCGCCGAGGAAGGGGGCGCGGAGGCGCCCCCTTATTTATTAAGACGCTCGCGGATTTCCTTGCCGGCCTTGAAATAGGGCACGCGCTTGGAAGGCACGTCCACCGTTTCGCCGGTGCGCGGGTTGCGCCCGCTTCTCGCCTCGCGATCGCGGGTCGAGAAGGCGCCGAAGCCGCGCAGTTCCACCCGGCCCCCCTCGGCCAAGCGCTGTGCGATCTCGTCGAAGAAGATGTCCACAACCTGCTCGATCTCGTCGGCGCGCAGGTCTGGGTTGTCCTTGTGCAATTCCTGCAACAATTCGGATCTGATCATACCGATCTCCCGGCAGCCAGCACGGCCCGACCATGCTGACACCGCTATGCGGGTTACCCCGTCGTTTATATTACTCGCCTCCGACCCATGAGGCGGCCCCTTTAATCCCAGCCGTGCGACTTATGCAATCCCGCCGTCTGAAATTGCATACAAAGTGTCACATTGCGGGGCGAAGCGCAACCTACAGGGCTGTAAGTTAGGAACTTGTCAGGAGACGATCACAAGATCGGCCGGATCGAGCCCCAGCCGCGCCATCCGGCTGCGGATCTCGGGCCATTCTTCGCGCAGGAAGGCCTCGCGCTCGGCGCTGCGCAAACGTTCCGCCGCGCCGCGCACGACATACATGCCCACGCCGCGCTGGACCTCGACGAGCCCGTCGTTCTGGAACTGCTGATAGGCCTTGGCGACGGTCAGCGGGTTCGCCCCCTGCTCGGCCGCGAGCGCACGCACCGAGGGAAGCATCGCGCCCTCGGGATAGACCCCGTCGATGATCGCCGCGGCGATCTGGTCGCGCAGCTTGAGATAAACGGGGCGGTTGGGGTTCATGGCGGCTGGAGTCCCTTACGAGGTGCATCAGTGCCATAATACAGCCATGCGGTCAATTTATTTGCGTGCCCGCCTCCGCCGGCACGTCCTCGGTGCTGTTCCTCCACTTCGCCGCGCTCCGTTCCGGGCACCTGCGGGCGGCCGGTCGGCCTTGCGGCCCGTCCTTTGGCGGGCCGAGGTCACCTGCGCGGCAGCGCGGCGCATTCAGCCGCGGTCAATTGCACCCTTCACACAAGTGAAACACGCGCTAGGGTGCGCGCCCATGGGACCGCGCCCGGAGAGGGGCGCACTTCAGGGATTTTCTGCTTCATGGCCACTCAAGAGCTTCCGCACGGGGACAGCGCCGGGACTTTCCTCGGCCACCCCAAGGGTCTGTTCGTCCTGTTCTTCGCCGAGATGTGGGAGCGCTTCTCCTACTACGGCATGCGGGCGCTGCTGATCTTCTACCTCACCAAGCACTGGCTGTTCGACGACGCGCAGGCGGGCGTGATCTACGGTGCCTATACCGCCCTCGTTTACATCACCCCGGTGCTGGGCGGCTATCTCGCCGACAAGTATCTCGGCCAGAGGAAGGCCGTAACCTATGGCGCGGTGCTGCTGACCTTCGGCCACTTCCTGATGGGCTTCGAAGGCAATGGCGGACAGGACGCGGCGAGCCTCAACATCTTCTGGCTGGCGCTCGCCTTCATCATCGTCGGCTCAGGCTTCCTCAAGGCGAACATCTCGGTGATCGTCGGCCAGCTCTACCCGCGCACCGATGTGCGGCGCGACGGGGCCTACACGATCTTCTACATGGGCATCAATCTCGGCGCCTTCCTGGGATCGCTGCTGTGCGGCTACCTGGGCGAGACCTATGGCTGGGCCTACGGCTTCGGCGCGGCGGGCTTCGGGATGCTGCTCGGCCTGATCGTCTTCACCGTGTTCAAGCCGCTGCTTCTCGGCCGCGGCGAGCCGCCTGCACCGCTTGCCAAGGGCACCGAGTGGACTCTCTATGTTGTGGGTCTGGTTGCTGTCGGCATGGCGTGGTGGATGGTGCAGAACCAAGGCGTGGTCGGCACGCTCCTCGGCACGTTCGGTATCGCTCTGGTCAGCTACGTGCTCTACATCGCAGCCTTCCAAATCCCTTATGGCTCGCTTGATCGTGCACCCAAGCCTTCGCTGGGATTCTTCCTGCTGTCCTCGGCCGTGGCAATCTTTGGCATGCTGATGGTTGGAATCGGCAATTCCGCCATGGTGCCCGTCGCCGCTGCAGGTGGCCTCGGCATGCTGCTGGCAATGGTCTACGAGGCATTCACGCGCAAGAATGAGGACCGCGACCGGATTTTCGCCGCCATGTTCCTGATTCTCGGCTCGATCCTGTTCTGGGCGCTGTTCGAACAGGCAGGCTCGTCGCTCAACCTCTACACCGACCGTTATGTCGACCGCGCAGGCGTGCCCGCTTCGACCTTCCAGTCGATCAACGCCTTCTACATCGTTGCACTTGCGCCGGTCTTCGCATCGCTGTGGACGTGGCTCGGCAAGAAGGGGCTCGAACCTTCCGCCCCGGCCAAGTTCGGTCTGGCGCTGATCCAGCTGGGCGCAGGCTTCCTCGTGCTGGTCGCGGGCGCGGCCAATGGCGTGGCGACCCCGGTGCTGTTCATCTTCCTCATCTACCTCCTCCACACCACCGGCGAGCTGTGCCTGAGCCCCGTCGGCCTTTCGGCGATGAACCGGCTGGCCCCGGCGCACATGGCCTCGCTGATCATGGGCACCTGGTTCTTCGCTTCGGCCACCGGCAACTTCGCCGCCGGCCTGATCGCGGCGGCCACGGGGTCCGAGAAAGCCTCGGGCGAGGGCGCGGGGCAGCAGGTGGTGCTCGACGTCTACAGCCAGATCGGCTGGATCGCGGTCGCGGTCGGCGTCGGCGTGCTGGTCATCAGCCCGCTGATCAAGAAGCTGATGCACCTCGACACTCTCAAGGACGACAACGCCAAAGCCGAGATCGAGGACATTTTCGGCGACGCCCCGCCCAAGGCACACCCTGCCGAGTAAGCGCTGCCTGACGGCGCACTCGTCAAACGACATGGACAAACCCCCCGTTTCCCGTCACACATGTGACCGGGTAACGGGAAGGGTTATGTAATGTTATCACGTGGTTCGTGGCGCGCCCGGGCGGGTGCGCTGGTCACTCTCGCAAGCGCGCTGACGCTGATCGCGGGGGCAACCGTCGCCGACGCCAAGGAGCGCGACAAGAAGAAGGACAAGGACGAGGAGGCCGCCGCGGCCCCCGCCTTCGCCGCGGTCAAGGCCGGCGATCCGGTCTTCCCCTCGACCTACAAGCCCTATCCCGGCGTCGCCACCGCGATCCGCGGCGCCACCGTCTATGACGGGCGCGGCAGGAAAATCGAGAACGGTGTCGTGTTCATGTCCGGCGGCAAGATCGTCGCGGTCGGCGGCCCCGACACCCCGATCCCGGCCGACATTGCGGTCTATGACGCCAAGGGCAAGTTCGTTACGCCCGGCATCATCGACATCCACTCGCACCTCGGCGACTACCCCTCGCCCGGCGTCGACGCCCATTCGGACGGCAACGAGGCGACCAGCCCGACCACGCCCGAGGTCTGGGCCGAACACTCGGTCTGGCCGCAGGACCCCGGCTTCAGCCGCGCGCTCGCCAATGGCGGGATCACGGCGCTGCAAATCCTCCCCGGCTCGGCCAACCTGATGGGCGGGCGCTCGGTGACCTTGAAGAACGTCCCCGCGCGCACGGTGCAGGGGATGAAGTTCCCCGGCGCGCCCTACTCCATGAAGATGGCCTGCGGGGAGAACCCCAAGCGCGTCTATGGCGATCGCGGGCGTATGCCCTCGACCCGGATGGGCAATTTTGCCGTGAACCGCGAAACGTGGCTCGGCGCGATCGACTATGCCAACGACCCGAAGGCCAAGCGCGACCTTGCCAAGGAGACGCTGGTCGGCGTGCTCAAGGGCGAGATTCTGATCCAGAACCACTGCTACCGCGCCGACGAGATGGCGCTGGTGCTCGATATGGCCAAGGAGATGGGCTACAAGGTCACCACCTTCCACCACGCGGTCGAAAGCTACAAGATCGGCGATCTGCTGCGCGAAAACGACGTGTGCAGCGCCGTCTGGGCCGACTGGTACGGCTTCAAGATGGAAAGCTACGACGGCATCCTTGAAAACGCTGCCTTCCTCCAGCGCGAGGGCGCCTGCGTGGTGATCCACTCGGACGACGCGAACGATATCCAGCGCCTCAATCAGGAGGCCGCCAAGGCGCAGGCCGCAGGGGCGCGGGTCGGGATCGACATCCCCGATGCGACCGTGATCGGCTGGATCACCTACAACGCCGCCAAGGCGATGGGCATCGGCGACAAGACCGGCAGTCTCGAGACCGGCAAGATGGCCGATGTGGTGCTGTGGAACGGCGATCCGCTCTCGGTCTATTCGCGGCCCGAGAAGGTGTGGATCGACGGCGCGCTGATGTTCGATGCGCTGAACCCCAAGACGCGTCCGGTGAGCGATTTCGAGCTCGGCCAACCCGGTGAAGGAGATGTGAAGTGAAGCGGCTCCTCACCCTCGCGGCCAGCACTCTGGCCCTCTCCGCCGCGCCTGCCATGGCGCAGGACGTCACCATCACCAACGCCCGCGTCGTCATCGGTGACGGCAGCGAGCCGATCGAGGGCGGCACCGTGGTCGTGCAGGCGGGGAAGGTGGTCTATGCCGGCCCCGCCGCGGGCGCGCCTGCGGGCGGCAGCCCGGTCGACGCCAAGGGCGCCTATGTCACCCCCGGCATCTTCGCCACCGTCACCACCTTGGGCCTCGCCGACGTCGGAGCGGTGAGCGAGACCGAGGATTCGCGCGCCGCGGCGACGCCTTTCAGCGCGGCGCTCGATGCGGCGACGGGCATCAACCCGGTCTCGCAGCACATCCTCGTCCACCGCGCCGCCGGGGTCACCCGCGCCGCGAGCGCGCTTGCCCCGACCGGATCTATTTTCGCCGGCCAGGGAGCGATCATCGACCTTGACGGCGATGCGACCCCGATCGTGCAGGCGCGGGCGTTCCAGATGGTCGACATCAGCGAGAACGGCGCGCGGCTTGCGGGCGGCAGCCGTCCGGCGGCGCACGCCTTGCTGCGTGCGGCCCTGCGCGAGGCGCAGGCGCTCACCGGCAAGCCCGGCCTGCCGCAGACGACCGAGATCGCCAAGGACGACGAGGTCCTGCTGAGCCGCTTCGATGCCGAGGCGCTGGTGCCGGTGGTGACGGGCAAGCAGAAGCTCTACGTCAAGGTCGAACGCGCCTCCGACATCCGCGCCGCGCTGGCGCTGAAGGGGGAATTCGCCGCGCTCGATCTGGTGCTCGTCGGGGCGAGCGAAGGCTGGCTCGTCGCCGCCGAGATCGCCGCCGCCAAGGTGCCGGTGATCGCCAATGGCCTCAACGACCTGCCCGAAACCTTCGAGGAGCTGGGCGCGACCCAGTCGAATGCGGGGCGCATGATGCGCGCCGGGGTCAAGGTCGCGATCAACGCCGCGAGCATGCAGAACCCACGCCGGTTGCAGCAGGTGGCGGGCAATCTCGTTGCGCTCAATCGGTTGCCGGGCGCGGCGGGGATGAGCTGGGGGCAGGCCTTCGCCGCGATCAGCTCGGTCCCGGCCGAGATAAGCGGCATGGGCGGCAAGGCGGGCGTGCTCAAGCCCGGCGCGCTCGGAGATGTGGTGATCTGGACCGAGGACCCGCTCGAGGCGGGCGCGGTGCCCGCGCAGGTGTTCATCGGCGGGATCAGGCAGGACCTCACCAGCCACCAGTCGCGCCTGCGCGATCGCTACCGGGACCTCGACGAGAGCCAGCGGCCCGAGGCTTACGACTGGTGATGCGGAAAGCCCTTGTCACGGCAGCCGCGCTCCTCGCCGCTGCTGCTCCCGTGGCCGCGCAGGAGCGCGCCCCCGATCCCAACGCTCAGAACCCGGCGTGGCACGCGCAGCAGCAGCTCTACCTGCTCGGCCTCAAGGCAGAGGACGGCTGGTACACCGCAGAAGGGGGCCTGCGCTGGCGCTGGCTCAGATATCTGGCCTCGGAGACAAAGCCCAAGGTCAGCGATATCGTCACCGTCCATTACGAGGGCAAGCTGCTCGACGGGACGGTGTTCGACAGTTCTTATGCCCGCGGGCAGCCGGCCAAATTCCCGCTCGCGCGGCTGGTGCCCGGCTGGCAGATCGCGATCCCGCAAATGGGCGTGGGCGAGGTGATCGAGATCGCGATCCCCGCCGACCTCGCCTACGGGCCGGTCGGGCGCGGACCGATCCCGGGCAATGCGACGCTGGTGTTCAAGGTCGAACTGATCGCGATCGGCGGCTAGCGCGGCCAGGCGCGAACCGTTTCGCCTTCGCCATAGAGATGCGCCGCGCTCCAGCGCGCGACTTCGGCATAGACCGGGACCAGCGCGTGGGCGCTCTCGGTCAGGCAATAGCGCGCGCGCTTGCCCTCCGGCGGATCGCGTACCATCAGCCCGGCATCCTGCAGGATCACCAGCCGCGAGGTCAGCGCGGCGCGGTTGATGGCGAGCCCCTCGACGAAATCCTCGAACCGCTCGACCCCCAGAAACGCATCGCGCAGGATCAGCAGCACCCAGCGATCGCCGAGCACGCGCGCGGCACGAGCAATGGGGCAGGGCGCGCGTGAGGGCGTGTAGGTCTTCATCGTCTGATTATCAGACTTGGCAAAGGCCAAGGCAAGCGCCATAACATCTGCAAAACAGACTAATGGAGCCGCTCGTCATGCCCCCCGCCCTCTTTCCCACCCCCGAAGCTGCCGTCGCATACATGAAGAAGGTTGCGGTCGGCCGGTCGGGCTTCTCGACCTGGCTCGATGTCGAACCGATCAAGGTGTGGGAGGGGGAGAGCGAGCTGGTCGTGAACCTGCGACCCGAAATGACCCAGCACCACGGCTATGCCCACGGCGCGATCGTCGGGCTGATGGCGGACAATGCCTGCGCCTGGGCGGGGGCATCGGTGGCAGGCGATGTGGTGACGGGGGGCTACACCATCAGCTTCCTGCGCCCCGCCGAGGGCGAGCGGCTGCGCGCCAAGGGTCAGGTGGTCAAGGCCGGCAAGCGCCAGGTGGTGGTGCGCGCCGACGTCTGGGCCGAGAGCGAGGGCCATCCCCCGATCCACGTCGCCGCCGCACAGGCAACCATCGTGCCGACCGGGATCACCGTCTAGATCGCCTGCACCTAGGCGGCACGCCTAACCCATGTTAGCTGTGCGGACATGGATGGGGATCTGATCACGCTCGCCGCGGCCAATGCCGCTTTCGTCGGTTCGCACTTCGCCATGTCGCACCCCTTGCGGGCGCCCTTGGTGAAGGCGCTGGGTGCGGGAGGCTTCACGCTCGCCTACACCGTGGTGAGCTTCGCGACGCTTGGCTGGGTCGCCCATGCCTTCACCAACTCCGATGCCGTCGACCTGCCGGGCTCGGGCGAGGCAGGATGGATCGCGGCGACTGTCATCACCTGGTTCGCGATGGTGCTGCTGGCGGGCTCGCTGATCGGCAACCCCGCGCTGCCCACTCCGATGGCGGAAGCGCAGGCCCGCGCCGAACCCAAGGGCGTGTTCCGCGTCACCCGCCACCCGATGATGTGGGGGATCGGCCTGTGGGCGCTGTCGCACATGGTGCTGTTCTGGAGCATCCGCACCATGATCACCGCCTTCGCGATGGGCGTGCTGGCGCTGGTTGGCTCGAAGCTGCAGGACGGCAAGAAGGCGGCGCTGATGGGCGCGGCCTGGGCCGAATGGTCGAGCCGGACGTCCTACTGGCCGCGCCTCGGGCAGGTGTTCAGCGTCGGCGCGGTGCCGTTGGTGGCGGGGACGGTGCTGTGGCTCGCGGCAAGCTGGATCCACCTGTGGCACGCGGGCATCCCGGCCGGCGTGTGGAAGTGGGTCGGCTGATCCGTCCTTAGCCCGCTTCGGGGGTGAGGCACGCCTTGGCGCGCTCGATGATCGTCGGTGCCGACACGCGCGACCCGCCCGGGATCTTCCCCGTCATCCGGTGGGCCTTGAGCCTCACCACCCCAACAACGTCCTGACCGGCAATCCCTTCAGCCTCGGCATAGATCGTGCCGTAATGCGTGATGGCAGCCAGACCGTTGGACCTGACGTATGCGACGTCGGGATTGGTGCTCTCCGGGTCCATCTCGTTGACGACCGCATAGATGCTCGCGGCGCAATCGAGGCTTTTCTCTGGCGGCAGATCCTTGAACGCCGCGCCGCCCGTGGGGCCGCAGGCGGAGAGCAGGCTGAGCGCAAGAACAGCCGGCAAGGCGGTGCGACGGTGTGACGGCATTTTCCAACCCCTGTTGCGTTGACGCCTGAGGGATTAGCCGGGAAAAATGGAAATTCCCTTAAGCGATGAGGGGTTTAGCCAGCCGCGACGTGACGTCACTCACCTTTGAACACCGCGCCCCGCTTCTCGATCAGCGCCGCGACGCCTTCGGCATGGTCGGCGGTGGTGTGCATCATCGCCTGCGTGTTGGCGGCAAGCTCCAGCGCGGTGTCGTAACTGGTCTGCTGGCCCTGCCGCAGCAGGTTCTTGGTGTGGCGCAGCGCGTGCGGGGGGAGGAGCGCGATCCGGCCTGCGAGCGCGCGCGCCTCGTCCATCAGCGCGTCCGGAGCGACCACGCGGCTGACGAGGCCCCAGTCCTTCGCCGTGGCGGCGTCGATCACGTCGCCGGTGTAGAACAGCTCGGCCGCGCGGCTCATCCCGATCACGCGCGGCAGGATCCAGGTGCCCCCGTCGCCCGGGATGATGCCGAGCTTGAGGAAGGTCACCCCGAACTTGGCGGTCTCGGAGGCAATGCGGATGTCGGCCAGGCAGGCGACATCGCACCCCAAGCCGATCGCCGGGCCGTTGACCGCCGCGATCAGCGGGACGCGAAGGCCATAGAGCGCGCGCAGCATCAGGTGGATATTGTCGCGATAACCGTCCGAAATCGCCGGAGTGGTGCCGCCGAAGGTGCCGGTCTTGTTCTGCATCGCCTTGACGTCGCCGCCCGCGCTGAAGGCGCGCCCTGCGCCGGTGAGGATCACCACCCGGCATTCCATGTCGCGGTTGATCGCATTGAGGGCACTGACGAACGCGTCGCCATCGCCCGGTGCGCCAAGGGGGTTCATGCTTTCTGCGCGGTCCAGCGTAAGGATCGTGACGGGGCCTTCGCGGGTGATCTGGATCAGGGACATGGGGGCCTTTCGTGCAGCTTCGTGAGCCAGTCAGGCTTGCGTAAAGATCAGCCGCGTAAAGGGCAAGGAACGTGGAAGACGCGCGCCCGGGTGGGGGGCAAGGGCGCAACCGAAAGGAAGGCAATGCCCGGACTTGCACTGCTCCCCATCCCGCCCGCGTTGCTGAGCGCAGCGCTCGGCGCTCCCCTGCCGGGCATGGCCGAGCCGCGGGTCGCGATCGATCCGGGGGTGTGGGCTCTTGCCGCGGAACCCGAGACGCCTGCCGTGCTGCCGCTGGGCTGGTCGCTTGCTGCCGCGCAGGATGCTTCCGCTGAACCGCCCCCGCCCCAGGACGGCGAGCCGCCGGTCGGCGAAATCGTGGTCGAGGGCGAGGTCGGCCCGCCCAAGAGCGATCCGATGGAAGCGGTCAACGAAGGCAGCTACCGCGTCACCCAGGCGGTCGACGAAGCGGTGGTCGAGCCCGTCGCCGACGCCTATCGCGATGGCCTGCCTGAACCGGTGCGCGACGGGCTCGGCAATGTCGTGCGCAACCTCGGCGAGCCGAGCAATGCGCTGAACTTCCTGCTGCAAGGCAAGGTCGGCAAGGCCTTGGGCGCGCTCGGACGGATGGCGCTCAACACCACGGTGGGGGCGGGCGGGCTGTTCGACGT
>NZ_LSKQ01000034.1 GCF_001557115.1 Erythrobacter sp. CCH5-A1 | reverse complement strand
ACCCCCTTCCGCCACCTGCAATTCTTCCCCGACATGGCCCCGGTGTGGGACTGGATGCGCCTCCAGCTCGAAGGGATGGACGCCGCCGAGACCATGAACCTGTTCGGCTACACCGGCCTCGGCACGCTGGCGCTGTCGCGGCATGGCAAGGTCACCCATGTCGATGCCTCGAAGAAGTCGGTCGCCCAGGCGCGCGAGAACGCCGCCCTGTCCGGCATGGAGGCCCGTCCCATCCGCTGGCTGACCGACGACGCGGCCAAATTCACCGCGCGCGAGGTGCGCCGCGGGCGGCGCTATGACGGGATCATCCTCGATCCCCCCAAGTTCGGCCGCGGGCCCGATGGCGAGGTGTGGCGGCTGGAGGAGCATTTGCCCGGCCTCGTCGCCAACTGCGCGCGGCTGCTCGACAGCCAGAGCCGGTTCCTGTTCCTCACCGTCTACGCCGTGCGCATGAGCAGCCTTGCGATTGCGGGGCTGCTGGACGAGGCGCTCGGCCACCTGCCGGGGGTGATCGAACACGGCGAGCTTGCGGTTCAGGAAGAAGGCGGTCGGCTGCTGCCGACGGCGATTTTCGCGCGGTGGAGCAACCTCTGACTTTCCCACCCCTAACCCCTCCCGCAAGCGGGAGGGGAACGTCTTCACCCCTACCGCTTGCGGGAGGGGCCGGGGGTGGGCCTGCGGGCGCTGACCGCAACACTGGACTTACCGCCCCCATCCTGCCAACGGGCCCCGCAATGACCGATAGCCTTACCCTCGAAGTCAACGATCTCGTCGTCGATGTCCTCACCGGCATTTATTCCGAGGAGACCGGCAAGCCCCAGCCGCTGCGCATCTCGATCGCGGCGCGCTACAAGGTGGCGGACCGCTACGATCCCGATACGCCTCTGGAAGCGTCCAAGAACTACATGGATCTGAAGTTCGCCGCCTCCGAGGGCCTGCCCAAGGGCGTGCACTTCAAGCTGATCGAGGCGGTCGCGGATCACATCTGCGAGACCCTGTTCGTGGGCGATGCCAAGGTCGAGGCGGTGACGGTCAAGATCGTCAAGCTCGCCATCGCCGAGGCGGACGAGCAGATCGGCATCACCCTCCACCGCCAGCGCCGCGCGGATCACGGCTGAGGCGATGCAGCGGCAGCTCGACGTCACTCTGCTGCCGGATGGCGCGATCGATGCGCAGACCGCCTTCATGGCGCTGCACCTCGAGGCTGCGCGCGCCTTGCTGGCCGATCCCGATACCACCGCGCTCGCTATCGTCCTCCCGGCTGCCGCGCACGATCACCGCGACTGGCGCCTCGCGCTGGCCCGCGATCTGGCGCGCGAGGCGGCTCCCAAGCGCGCCAATATTGTCTCCGGTCACCGTGGCGAGGCGCTCGAAGCGACCTTGCGCTTTTTGGCAGATGCGCCCGGGGTGACAGGGCAGTATCTGGTATGCCATGAATGATCCCGTGTCGCACCTAGAGCCCCGCAAACCCGACCTGATCCTCGTCGGCGAGCGCCAGCGCCCGCTGGTCGACGGCTTCATGCGCCGCATCACCTATCTGCGCCTCTCGGTCACCGACCGCTGCGACCTCAGGTGTTCCTACTGCATGCCCGAGCGCATGACCTTCCTCCCCAAGAAGGAGGTCTTGAGCCTCGAGGAGCTCTATGACCTCGCCACCGGCTTCATCGCGCGGGGCGTCACCAAGATCCGCATCACCGGGGGCGAGCCGCTGGTGCGGCGCGACATCATCGATCTGTTCACCGCGCTCGGGCGCCGCATCGGGCATGATCTGGACGAACTGACCCTCACCACCAACGGCACGCAGCTTGCCCAGCACGCCGAAGCCTTGGCGAGGGCAGGGGTCAGGCGGGTCAACGTCTCGCTCGACACGCTCGACCGCGCGCGGTTTGCCGAGCTCACCCGCCGCGACAGCCTGACGCAGGTGCTCGACGGGATCGCCGCGGCCAAGGCGGCGGGGCTCAAGGTCAAGCTCAACGCGGTGGCGCTGAAGGGCGTCAACGAGCACGAACTGCCCGATCTCATCGCCTGGGGCCACGCCGAGGGCCATGACGTCACCCTGATCGAGGTGATGCCCTTGGGGGATGTCGAGGAGGAGCGGCTCGACCAGTATCTCCCGCTCGATACCGTGCGCGCCCGGCTGGCGCAGCGCTGGACGCTCACCGACAGCGATCACCGCACGGGCGGGCCCTCGACCTATGTCGACATTGCCGAGACCGGCGGCAGGCTCGGCTTCATCACCCCGCACACCGGCAATTTCTGTTCGGGCTGCAACCGCCTGCGCGTCACCGCGACCGGCCAGCTCTACCCCTGCCTCGGCGGCGGCGAGCGGGTGGATCTGCGCGCGGCGCTGCGGTCGGACGATCCCGATGCGCAGCTCGCCGCCGCGCTTGACGAGGCGCTCAGGATCAAGCCCGAGAAGCACCATTTCCGCATGGACGAGCGCGGCGCCGCCCCGGCGCTGGCGCGGCACATGTCGATGACGGGCGGCTGAGCGCATGGCGACCGTCATCCCGCTCGGCAGGCTCGCGGACCTCGCCGGAGCGCCCACGCTGGCGCTGCCATTGCCGCTCTCGGCGGAGCTCGACTGGGCAGGGCTCAAGGCCGCGCTCCCGCCGCAGCTCGCCGAAGCGCTTGACGATCCGCGCATCCGTGTCGCGATCAACGGCGCGCTGGTGCCCAACAAGACCCGGATGCAGGCCAATGCGGGGGACGAGATCGCGCTGCTCCCGCCGGTGTCGGGGGGCTGATGCGCGACATCCGCCTGCTCGACCGGATGTTCATTCCGGGCACCCTGATCGGCCCCTTCACCAATGCCAACCCCGGGCTCGGGGGCGTGTGCACCTTCGTGGGCGAGGTGCGCAGCGATCAGGGCGTCGAGGCGCTGGAGCTCACCCATTACGAGCCGCTCACGCTGCCCGGCATGCACGAGCTGGCCGATGCTGCCTTCGCGCGCTTCGCCCTGATGGGCCTCCTGATGGTCCACCGCGTCGGGCTGATGCGCCCGGGCGAGCCGATCGTGTGCGTCTCGGCCGCCGCGCTCCACCGCCGCGATGCGATCGATGCGGTCGATTTCTGCATGGACCACCTCAAAAGCGCCGCGTGGTTCTGGAAGCGCGAGAAGCGCGGCGGCGAGTGGCACTGGATCGAGCCGCGCACGCAGGACCACGAGGATCTCGCCCGCTGGCAGGGGTGATTTGATTCCGGTCAAAGCAGGGGCTGGCCGCGCCGGGTAATCCCGTTCCGACAACGGAAAGGATCACCCCATGAGCCACATCGTCCACGACCTTCTCGCCAGCGGCGACGCGCGGATCGTCGAAGCGCCCGAAGCCGCGCCCGTCCGCCACCAGGTCGAAGCCGACCGCAATTTCGGCCTCCCCACCGCGCTCTACGGAGCGACCGTGGGGGGTTATCTCGGGTTCCTGCTGGTGGTCGGCAGCGCCTTTGCCAATCCCGTGCTGGCGATCCCGATGGCGATCTTCGTCGTATTCATCATCGCCGGCTTCGGCGTCCCCGCGATCTGGACGCGGCTGGCCGGCAACACCTCCGCGCCCCAGACCCTTGGCGAGTTCGAGGCGAAGGGCATCCAGACCGCGACCGGCCGCCTCGCGGCGAAGGACGCCAGCATTCAGGTGCTGATCTTGCCGGTGCTGCTGGTGGTCTGGGGCTGTGCGGTGGCCGTGATCGCCGCGGTGGTGCGCTGACCTGACACGCTCCCCCCTCGGGGCGGCGGCACCTCTCCCCCGCGGCCGCCCCGACCTTTGCCCCGGCTCGCGCAAGCGCCGGGGCATTTTCGTTTCCGGCAGAGGGGCGCAACGAGGTTACGCAGCAAAGGTGCGTAACCTTTTCGGCGGCTCCGAGAGAATTCTTATCGCCCCGAAATGTCCTGGAGCATCCCCGCATCGAGCAGCGCGATGCCGCGCTTCCCCTCGCGCTTGATCGCGCCCATGTCTTCCAGTTCGCCCAGCTTGCGGCTGACCGTCTCGATGGTGAGGCCGAGCATGTTGGCGATCTCGCCGCGGGTCAGGGGAAGCTCGAAATGGGCGGCGAGGTGGCACGAGCTTTCGCTCGCCGCGGCCGCGAAATCGTGGAGCAGCGCGGCGAGCCGCGCCTCGGCGCTGGCATGGCCGGTGAGTTCGAGCAGATTGCGCGTTGCCAGCAGGTCCGCCTGACTGCGCCGCAGCAGCGCGCGGGCCAGCGCAGGGTAGTCCTCGATCGCGCGTTCTATGTCCGCGCGCGCGAAGGTGCAAAGCCGGCTCTCGGTCAGCGCGACGACATCGTGATGCGCGAAAGGCGCGAACAATTCCCCGATGAAGCCTGCCGGGTGAACGAGCGCGAGGATCTGCTCGTTGCCGTCGACATCAATCGCCGAGACCTTCAGGGCGCCGGTCAGCAGCGTCGCACAGGCCGCTTCCT
Organism: Erythrobacter sp. CCH5-A1; assembly: GCF_001557115.1. Classification (GTDB taxonomy): domain Bacteria; phylum Pseudomonadota; class Alphaproteobacteria; order Sphingomonadales; family Sphingomonadaceae; genus Erythrobacter. The sequence goes on along the minus strand of NZ_LSKQ01000034.1, from coordinate 8,859 downwards.
CGTCACCGGCGGCAAACAGCATCTCGCCTCGCTTCAGCGTCCGGGTCCGGCCCGCGGCGGCCATGGCGTCGCGCTCCTCCGGGGTGAGCACCGCGCAGGCGGCGGTCTCCTTCACCGGGCAGGTGGCGCAGGCAAGGTTCATGATTCCATCACTCTCCAAAGCCGGGCAATCGTCTCGTCCTCGCGGGCGAGGGTGGCGGCGACTTCGGCCTGCGTCGCAGCGAGCGCCGGATCGGGGTTCGCTGCGCCCGCGGCCTCCGCGGCGAGCCTGTCGAGCGCGGCGAGCGCGATGGCAGTCTTGCCGCGGAGGGTGTCGAGTTCGGCGAGCACGGTCAGCGCTGCTGCGTAGGAGCTGCTCTCGGCGGACTGGCCGGCGGCCGCACGGGCAAGCGCGTCCGCCTCGCGCGAGCGTGCGGCAAAGGCGCTGTCGGCGCTCGCGGCAGCGGCGCGCAGTTCCGCGAGGCGCGCGGCCGGGGTCGCGGGGCGAATCGGTGCGGGCGGGGGCGCGGGAGTAGCGGGGGCCACGCCGCTCTCGAACGGGCGCATCGCCAGCGAGGGATAATCGCCCTGCGCGCCCGCACAGGCGCAAAGCCCGGCGGCGAAAACGGCGATAACGGCGGAATTTGTCAGATGTGCGCGCATAAAGATCCCATGTCCTGTTACCATGACACCTCGCGCTGGCAAAGTGTCCTGACGCATCGGCAGATCCGACTTTTTGGTGCTGTTCGGCGTTGAAGGGCCGTTGACTTGCGCGCCCCTTTCCCCTAACGGCACGCATCCTTTACGGGGCTGCATTTGCGCAAGCCCCGCATTGCCGTTCGGTTTTTGTGGCGCAAGCACCTTGGCCGGACACTGCACAGACAAGAGAGTTTAGAGCCATGTTCGCTGTAGTGCGCACGGGCGGCAAGCAGTATCGGGTTGCCGCCGGAGACAAGATTGCCGTTGAAAAGCTCGCAGGCGAAGCCGGCGACACGATCACGCTGGGCGATGTCCTGCTGGCCGGTGAAGGCGAGACCCTCGCCGATGCCAAGGCGGTGACCGTCTCGGCCGAGATCATCGCCCAGGCCAAGAGCGAGAAGGTGGTCGTCTTCAAGAAGCGCCGCCGCCACAACTATCGCCGCAAGAACGGCCACCGCCAGCAGATGACCCTGCTGCGCATCACCGCCGTGGGCGCTGCCGAAGCCGCGAAGCCGAAGAAGGCCGCCGCCAAGAAGACCAAGACCGAAGACGCCCCCGCGGCGGAATCGGCCGAATAAGGAGCGTTTGAACCATGGCACACAAGAAAGCAGGCGGTTCGTCGCGCAACGGTCGTGATTCGGCCGGTCGTCGCCTTGGCGTCAAGAAGTTCGGCGGTCAGGAAGTGATCGGCGGCAACATCATCATCCGTCAGCGCGGCACCCGCGTGTACCCGGGCGTGAACGTGGGCATGGGCAAGGACCACACCCTCTACGCGCTCGATGCCGGTGTGGTGCGATTCCACTCGGGCAAGCTCGGCCGCAAATACGTCAGCGTAGACGCGATGGCCGAAGCCGCCGAATAAGCGGGCGATTCGCGAAAGGGATCGTCCGGCAAGGATGGTCCCGGGGGGTGCAAGACCCGCCAAGTGAGGGAGACAGGACCATCCTCGAACCGAGGGGGTCCGTCTCCCTTTTTCGTTCTCCCTCACCATCGCAGCGAGACTTCGAAAGTTTCGCGGCCATGAAATTGTCATGCGCTCACCCTAGGGGCGGGCGCGGGGCGAGGAAGGGAGAACTCGTGTTCCATCGCAGCGAAAGACTGTTCCTGAGACCCGCTTTCCCCGAGGATTGCGGAGCCGTCCTGGCCGGCATCGGCGAGGAGGCGATCGTGCGCAATCTGGCGCGCGCGCCGTGGCCCTATACGCTGGACGACGCGCAGCGCTTCGCCGCCCTGCCGCAGGACATGCGCCTGCCGCATTTCCTCGTCACGCTCCCCGGCACCGGCGTGATCGGCTCGGCCGGAATGGGCGAGCATGAGGGCGAGCCCGAATTGGGCTACTGGATCGCGCGCGAGCACTGGGGCCGCGGCTATGCCACCGAAGCGGCGGGCGCGGTGCTCCGTATCGCGCGGGCGCTCGGGCATCGGCGCATCCTTGCGGGGCACTTCACCGACAATCCGGCTTCGGGCAAGGTGTTGAGGAAGCTCGGTTTCATCCCCACCGGGCGGCCCGGCCAGCGCTTCAGCGCAGGCCGGGGGTGTGCGGTCGATTCGGTCGAGTATGCGCTCGATCTGGAGGCCGACATGGACCCCGCCCCGCTCGCCCACGCCGCCTGAAGGGGCGCTTGTTCGCAGCCGCAAAAGGGCTTAGGGCAAGGCCAATATGGTCGTGCGCAAGAGGTTAACTCCCGAAGAATCCCGCAGCACCGCGCTTGAAGCCGCGCGTGCGCTGCTGATCGAGACGGGGCCGCAATCGGTGACGCTGAAGGCGGTTTCGGCCCGCATCGGGCGCACGCACGCGAACCTCCTGCACCACTTCGGCTCGGCCTCTGGCCTCCAGCGCGCGCTCGCGGAGCATCTCGCGCGCACGGTGTGCGAGACGATCCTGCAGGCGGTCCATGCCAGCCGCGCCGGGCTGGGCTCGGCGCGCGAGGTAGTCGATCTCGCCTTCGACGCCTCCGACCGCGAGGGCGCGGGCGCGCTCACCAGCTGGATGCTGCTGACGGGGAACGAGGACGCGCTCGACCCGATCATCTCGGTGATCCACGACCTGCTCGACGAGCTCACCCCCACCGAACCGCCCGAGCATATCGCCGAGCGGCGGCTGCACCGCGAAACGCTGTCGCTGGTGCTGATGGCGCTGGGCGATGCGCTGATCGGGGCGGCGCTGGCGAAGTCGCTCGGCCTGCCGCGCGATGCCGCGCGCGAGCGGGCGACGGCGATGCTCGAGGCAAGCCTCGCCGAGCACCAGACGGCCTAGTCTGCGGCGCCGAGCACTCCGGCGCGCTGCCATTCGGGCAGGGCGGCGGGATCGAGGTTTTCGACGCGCAGGTGATCGACCGCGAGGCCGAGCTCGGGATAGGCCGCTTGCCTGCGCGCCTCGTCCGATGCGCCGAGCGGCACCACCACCAGCCGGCGGTTCACCTTCTGGCGCCAGTTCATCCGCGCGGTATTCTCCTGCCCGACGTAACAACCCTTGGTGAAGCTGACACCATTGAGCTCGACCGCGTTGGTCTCGAGCCACAGGATGTCGCCCATCTCCGCGCGGCCTTCCGGCACGCCCAGCGACAGGCGATGGGCGAGCCATGCGGCGTCCGCGCTCTCCCCTTCGGATGGGCCGAGCCAGCGGTGGCCGAGTTCGGGGAGGCGCGGGTCGGAGGGGGGCCCTCGCTGCGCTTCAGGGGCCCAGTGGACGGCAAGGCTCTCGTCGCGGGCAATGGCGATCTTGCGGCGCAGGCGGTACATCGACAGGCGCTTCGCCAGCTCGTCCGCATGCACGGCCTCGCAATCGAGCAAAAGATCCGCGCCGTCACGCCACACCAGAAAATCGAACAGGTGCTTGCCCTGCGCGGACAGCAGCGCGGCGTAGCAGGGGAGTGGACCGGTCACGTCATTGGTGACGAGGCCTTGCAGGAAGGCGGCGGCATCCTCGGCCGGCTCGAGCGGCGAGAGGCGCACGATCGCGCGGGCAGTCAGCAGGGCTCTACTCATGCGTGACAGATAGGATCGCACATGGCTAAGGGGAAGCCATGAGCGAACGCCTGACCATCCGCCGCCCCGACGACTGGCACCTCCATTTCCGTGATGGCGACATCATGCGCGAGGTGGTGCCCTATACCGCGCGCCAGTTCGCCCGGGCGATCGTGATGCCCAACCTCACCCCGCCGGTGACGACCACCGCGCTGGCCGCCGCCTACCGCGACCGCATCCGCGCGGCGGTGCCGGAGGGCGTGGCATTCGAGCCGTTGATGACCTGCTACCTCACCGACACCACCGACGCCGACGACCTCGCGCGCGGGGCTGCGACAGGCGTCTTCACCGCGGCCAAGATGTATCCGGCGAATGCCACGACCAATTCGGCGGCGGGCGTGACCGATGTCGAGAACCTCTACCCCGTCCTCGCGCGGATGGAGGCCGAGGACATCGTGCTGTGCATCCACGGCGAGGTGACCGACCACGCCATCGACGTGTTCGACCGCGAGAAAGAGTTCATCGAGCGGCACTTGCGCGCGATTGTTGCGAACTTCCCGAAGCTGCGGGTGGTGTTCGAGCACATCACCACCTCGGATGCGGTGGACTTCGTCAACGTGGCCGGCCCGAACGTTGCCGCCACGATCACCCCGCAGCACTTGCACATCAACCGCAATGCGATGCTGGTGGGCGGGATCCAGCCGCACAATTACTGCTTGCCCGTCGCCAAGCGCGAGAGCCACCGGCTGGCGCTGCGCAAGGCTGCGACGGGGGGCTCGCCCAAATTCTTCCTCGGCACTGATTCGGCCCCGCATTTGCGCAAGGCCAAGGAAACCGCCTGCGGCTGCGCAGGCATCTTCGGCGCGCCCTTCGCGCTCGAGAGTTATCTCACAGTGTTCGATGAAGAGGGCGCGCTCGGCAATTTCGAGGGCTTCGCCTCGCTCCACGGCCCGAATTTCTACAAGTTGCCGGTCAACGCGGAGACGGTGACGCTGGAACGCGCCGAAGTGGCGGTGCCCGCGTGCCTGCATGTCACCGGCGAGGAGATCGTCCCCTGGCACGGCGGGCAGACTCTCGGCTGGAAATTCGTGGGTTAAGCCGCGCTCTTGCGCTTCGCCCACAGGTCCCAAACGAAAATCCCGACCGCGATCCAGATCAGCACGAAGCTCCCCAGTTTCTCGGGCGCGAGCGGCTGGTGGAACACGAAGAGGCCGAGGAAGAAGACGATCGTCGGCGAGAGATACTGGATGAAACCGAGTGTCGAATAGTCCATCCGCCGCGCGGCGATGGCGAACAGCAGCAGCGGCACCGCGGTGACCACGCCCGAAAAGACGATCAGCGCGCTCATCCACGGGTCTTGCCCGAAGGAGGAGCCTTGCGGGCTCAGCGCATACCATGCGGCGATGCCGCCCGCGATCGGCAGCAGGATCGCGCTCTCGATGGTGAGGCCGGGAAGCGAGCCCACGGCAACCTGTTTGCGCACAAGGCCATAGACGCCGAAGCTGAAGCCGAGGCTGAGGCTGATCCACAGGCTCGTCAGCGTCTCCGCGCCGGTCGCCAGCAAGGCCACCGCAAGCGCGGCGATGGCGACCGCGAGCCACTGGCGCCGGGACAGCCGCTCGCCCAGCACCAGCGTGCCGAGCAGGACGTTCAAGAGCGGGTTCAGGTAATAGCCGATGCTCGTCGCATAGACCTCGCCTGCCATGATTGCCCAGATGTAGACGAACCAGTTGATCCCGATCAGGACAGAGCTCGCCAGAAGCGCGAGGAGGCTCTTCGGGCTGGTCAGCGCAGCCAGCAACTCCGGGAACTGGCGGCGCCAGGCGACGATCGCGAGGCACAGCGGCAGCGTCCAGATGATCCGCCAGCCGACGAATTCGAAGGCCGGAACGCTTTTCACCAGCACCAGATAGAGCGGCAGGAAGCCCCAGATCAGGTAGGCCCCGAGTGCAGGCGCCAATCCTGATGCAAGGGGCCCTGAGGCGATGGGGCCGGCGGCCTTCGGGGCAGGTGCGGGGGTGGTCATGGTCCGGCGGCGTTAGGGGTGGGGCTGGGCTTTCGCAAGCGGCGCGGGTGGCTGAACAGCGGCTTTCTCCCGCGCAGGCGATTCGTTCAGACAGGGCGGGTTATACATGAACGAAATCGCCCTTGCGGTCGCTCCCACCAAGCGGCCGCCGGCGCGCGGGGCACCTTCGCTCCCGTGCGGAAAGCGCCTCCGGAGCCCGTGGCTCCGGGGGCGTTTTCACGGGCGGGGGAAGGCCAAATTAACCATCCGCATGCGAAGAGGCGGGGATGCGCCGCGCGTTCATCCCCTTGGGCTTGCTTGCCCTTCTTGCCGCCTGCGGGCCGGGCGAGGACGAGGCTGCGCGCGATGCGGCGCTGATTGCGACCGACCCGGTGATCGCCCGCGCCTTGCGCGATCCGCTGATGAGCGACCCCGATCTTGCCAGCCGCAACGAGGCGGCCGCCGCGATCGGCTTTGCCGACAGCGCCGCGCTGCCGGTGCTGACCGGGTCGAGCGAGGCCGCCGCTTCGGCGCGCGAGGCGATGCGGATCGAATTGCTGGAGAGCGGCCCGCTCCCCGATCTGCCGCCTGCCAGCGAGGCGGCGGGGCCTGCATTGCTCGGGCCGATGTCGGGGCCGCAGGAGCTGCTCGCCGCGGTGGGTGCGCCCGGCAGCTGCGCCGCGGGGCTGAAGGAAGACTTCGCGCTCGCCGCCGGCCTCCCGCCCGCCGCCGCGCTCCCGCCGCGCGCGATGGTGGTGCAGGCCGGGGGGAGCGAGGTCAAGGGCTGTGCCTTGCGGATCATCCGCTATCTCACCCCCGCCGCACCCGAGGACGTGCTGCAATACCACCACGTCCGCGCCGCGCGCGCCGGGCTTGCCCCGACCCGCCACGCCGCGCCCGGCGACAGCATCGCGGCCCGCGGCAAGGGGGCCGAGCGGCTGGTGGTGAGCCTCAGGAAGGCGGCCAATGGCCTGACCGGCGTGACGCTGGTCCATCGCGCCCCGAACAAGGCCCCGAATTAGGTCCGCAGCCCCACCATGATCGTCGCGCGCGGCTGGTCCATCTCGGTGCTGGCGACCGGATAGGCGCTGTTGTCGGCGGCGTAATAGGCCGCGGGGCGGTGGTTGCCCGAAAGGCCGATCCCGCCGAACGGGGCTTTGGAGGAGGCGCCGTTGGTGGGGGCGTTCCAGTTGATGATCCCGGCGCGGATATTGGCCCAGAAGCGCCCGTAATCCTCAGGACTGCCGCCGATCAGCGAGGCCGAAAGGCCGAAGCGGGTGTTGTTCGCCTCGGCGATGGCGGTGTCGAGGTCGGGGACGCGGATCACCTGGAGCAGCGGCCCGAACAGCTCGATATCGGGGCGCTCGGGCACGTCGGTGACGTCGATAATGCCGGGGCTGAGGAACGGGAGGTCAGGCAGCGAGCGGCGCATGTGCAGCAGCGCGCGTCCGCCGCCCGTCACCAGCGCGACGAAGCTTTCCATCATCCGCTCGGCGGTGTCGTTGTCGATCACGGGGCCCATGAAGGGCTGCGGCTCGCCCAGCGGATCGCCGACCATCAGCTTCCTCGCGAGCGGAACGAGCTCGGCCATCAGCGCCTCGTAGACGCTTTCCTTGACGATCAGCCGCCGCGCCGCGGTGCAGCGCTGGCCGGCGGTGGCAAAGGCGCTCTGGACGATGATCGCGGCGGCATCGGCGAGCTTGGGGGTGTCGGTGACGACGACCGGATTGTTGCCGCCCATCTCGAGCGCGACGAGCTTGCCCGGGTTGGCGGCGAGCTTGCGGTTGATGGCGATCCCCGTCTGCGCCGAGCCGGTGAACAGCACGCCGTCGATCCCCGGATGGACGACCAGCGCCTTGCCTTCATCGGGCCCGCCGATCACGCACTGGATGACGTCTTCGGGCACGCCCGCGCGGTGGAATGCGGCGACCAGCGCCTCGCCGACGGCCGGGGTCTTTTCGGAGGGCTTGAACACCACCGCATTGCCCGCGATCAGCGCGGGCACGATGTGGCCGCAGGGGATATGCGCGGGGAAGTTGAAGGGGCCGAGCACCGCCATCACCCCGTGGGGCTTGTGGCGCAGCGCCGCGCTCGATCCGACGCCGGCATCGAGCTTCTTCTTGCCGGTGCGCTCGGCATAGGCCTGGACCGAGATGTCGACCTTGGCGACCACCGCGTCCACTTCATTGCGCGCTTCCCACAGGGGCTTGCCCGCCTCGCGCGCGATCAGATCGGCGAAGATGTCGGCATCGCGGCGCACGGTGTTGGCGAAGGCGCGTAGCACTTCGATCCGGTCGATCAGCGAGCGCGCGGCCCACGGGGCCCAGGCGCGGCGCGCGGCCGAGACCGCCGCGTCCACGTCGGTGAAGGGGCCGCGCCACAATTCCTCGCCGCTGGCCGGTTCGTGGGAAATGAGGATGTTGTCGGTCACGCTAGCGATATTCGCCTGTTCTATTCTGCTCCCGTGCGGATGCGCGCATGTATAGCTAACGGGTCTGAAAAGATAGGGGTGAGCCCGTTACGCATGTCCCGCAGGTTCGGGCGCAGCGCCGTGGGCTTCGCCCATGCGGCGCAGGGCGGCGATCTTGGCGTGGAGCGGGGCCCAATCGTCGCTCTGGTCGATCGCCGCCCAAAGCGCCTCGACCTCCTCGATCAGCAGCGATTGCGGCGCATCGTCGGCCCAGTAGGGGTGGTCCGAGCCGACGGGTTCGTAGCCAGCCAGCGCCGCGCCGAGCGCGCCTGACGCGCCGCCGCGCCCACCACGATGGGCGAAGAAGAAGGCATCGGGCTGCAGCGCACCGTCGCGCATTGCGGCCTCGCAGGCGGCGACGAGCTGTGTGTCGGCCTCCACCCCTTGGCTGACGACGCCCAGCCGCCAGCACCAGCGCCGCGCGACCGCCGCCATGTAAAGCGGCCCGAAGCGCTCCAGTGCGGCGACCAGCGGCGCCGTCTCGGCATGGAGGCGCAGCGCCACCGCCAGCTGCCCGCAATTCCAGTGCAGCGCCTCGGGCTGGCGGCCGAAGGCATAGAGCCCGGCGTGATCGAAATAGGCGGCGGTGAAGCCCGGCTCCCACGCGGGCAGCCAGCGCCACGGACCGTAATCGAAGCTCTCGCCGGTGATGTTCATGTTGTCGGTGTTGAGCACCCCGTGGACAAAGCCTGCGACCATGTAGCTTGCGCCGAGGTCTGCCATGCGTTCGACGACCGCG
>NZ_LSKQ01000326.1 GCF_001557115.1 Erythrobacter sp. CCH5-A1 | reverse complement strand
GCGCAGCGAGGGGTGGGGCATCAGGGGAAGTCCTGATACTTCTCGTTGCCGGCGAAGACGAAGTTGCCCGCTCCCTCCTCGCGGATCAGGGCGAGGGTGCGGGCGGAGGTGTCGTAGCTCGCCTGCGCCTCGGGTTCGAACCGCAGCACCGGCTGGACCGGCAGGTCGCCCGCCGCCGCGAGTTCAGCGCGCAGTTCGCTCGTGGTGACGACATGGCCGTTCCACTTGAGACGGTCGGCGGCGTCGATGGTGAGGACGTTCGTCTCAAGCACCGGATGCTTCGGGACGCCGTCGCGGGGCAGATCGACCGGGGTGATATTGGCCGCCATCGGGATCGCGAGGATCAGCATGATCAGCAGCACCAGCAGCACGTCGATGAAGGGGGTGACGTTCATTGTCGACAGGGGCTGGAGTCGGGGGGCGGCGAGATGGGGGCGCTTCAGGGCATGCGGCATGGCTCTCTCCTCTTTCGCAGAGCGGCCCGTGCGGGATGGCGGCCGCGCTGACGGAGCCAAGAATATCGCAAAAAGAAGAGGTTGCCTAATGCGTACCGGTATCGGGAGTGCAACGGGTTACCGATACGAAAAAGGGCGCTGCGAATCCTCGCAGCGCCCCTTTCTGTCCTCTCCTGAAGGCGCTCTGACGCCTACAGAACCGGTTACTGCTTCGCGAAGTCGCGATACTTGTCGTTGCCGACGAAGCCGAACTTGGTGACGCCCGACGACTTGATCGTCTGCAGCACCTTGGCCGACAGGTCGTAGCTGGCCTGCGCCTCGGGCTCGAACTGCAGTTCGGGCTCGGGGTTCATCGCCATCGACTGCTGCAGGGCCTGCACCAGCTGGCCCTGGTCGATCGGCGTCCCGTTCCACAGGATCTGATCGTCCGGCGTGAGCACCAGCTTGTTCTTGGTCGGCTCGACCAGCGGCGGCGGGTTGTTGTTCGGCTGCGGCAGGTCGATGTCGACCGAGTGCGAGGCCACCGGAATGGTGATGATGAACATGATCAGCAGAACGAGCAGAACGTCGATCAGCGGGGTCATGTTCATTTCCATCATCGGCTCGCCGTCAAGCTTGCCTCCAGACATGCCCATGGTTTGTTCTCCTTAGCTTGGCTTGAGCGGTCAGGCGTTGGGGTCGACCGGGTTCGAGATGAACCCGACCACCGGATAGCCTGCCAGCTGGACGCGGAAGATGGTCCCCGCGACGCAGCGCCACGGGGCGTTGACGTCACCGCGGATGTGGACCTGCGGGATCTTTTCCGGATCGGCGAGCAACGCCTCGACCCCGCCCGCGCGCTGGACGATCGCGTCGAGCCGCTTGAAGGCCTGGTCCTGAAGTTCAGCCGAGTCCACCAGCGTGATGTTGTTGAAGTAAATCCGGCACTGCCCGTTGCGCGATGCGCCCTCATAGCCCGCGTCGCCCGCCTGACGGCCTGCATCATCGGTCGCGCTGACGGTGATCTGCAGGTTTTCGACCTTGTCCTTGGACTCGACCGATTCGAACACCGGGATCTTGAGCTTCTCGATCGTCTGGATCGCCACCGGAACCGCGATGAGGAAGATGATCAGGAGCACCAGCATCACGTCCACCAGCGGCGTGGTGTTGATGTCGGACAGTGGGGCGTCGCCCCCGCCTCCCGTTGAAATCGCCATTGTGAATTCCTAGCCTGTCAATACTTTGGCTTCAACTGCTTGCCCTGATGCGAAGGCTTGGCACCGGCGCGGAGGGCACCGGCAGGAGCAAACGCGAGGGCCGCTCCCGCCGGTTGGCAGATCTGACGATCAGGACTTGTTGAGCGTCGGGTTGGCGGGTGCGGCAGGCTTGGCAGCCGGCTTCGCCGTCGGAGCCGCCTGAACCGCCGGCTTCACCGCGCCGTTCGAGTTCATGTAGGCGAGCAGGTCGGTCGAGAAGGTGCTCAGCATCGCCGCGATCTTGCGGTTGCGGCCCTGCAGCCAGTTGAACGCGAACACCGCGGGCACCGCGACGAGCAGACCGATCGCGGTCATGATCAGCGCTTCACCGACCGGGCCAGCGACCTTGTCGATCGAGGCGTTACCGGCAATCCCGATGTTGATCAGCGCGTTGTAGATCCCGATCACGGTGCCGAGCAGGCCGACGAAGGGCGCGGTCGCGCCGACGGTAGCGAGGAACGCCAGACCGCCGTTGAGAACCGCGTTGATCGAATCTTCCGAACGCTGGAGCGAACCATGCATGTAGTCATGCGATTCGAGCGCGTCGACCATCTTGCCATGGTCTTCCTGGGCCTTGACCGCGTCGTCGGCGAGCTGGCGCCACGGACCGTCTTTCTCGAGCTTGGCGGCGCCCTCCTTGAGGCTGGCGGCGCGCCAGAACGTGGTCTGCACGGTCTTGTACTGCTTCATCACCTTGTTCTGTTCGAACAGCTTGGTGAACATGATGTAGAACGAGCCGACCGACATGATGACCATGATGGCAAGGATCGACCAGGTGACGGGGCCGCCCTCGACGATCGCTTCGTAGAAGCCGAACTTGCTTTCGGGAGCGGCTTCGCCGGCGGCGGCGGTGAGAAGGTAAAGGTTCATTGCGAAAGTCCTCTTGAAAAGAATGGGTCGTGTGGGAGCGGCGCCGTTGAAAGTCCCGGGCGCCGGCCCGGTTGATCAGTTCAGCTTGTAGGTGATGCGGGTCGACCAGCTGGCGCTGATCGGGGTGCCCTCATCGTTGAGCGCGGGCTCGAAGCGTGCGTAACGCTCCACGGCCTTGGTGGCGGCGCCATCGAGGATGTCGGAACCGCTCGACGAGGTTACCGAGCAGCCCGTGGCCTTGCCATCGGGGGTCACGGTGCAGCGCACGCCCACGGTGCCTTCGATCTCTTCCTGGGCCGCACGACGCGGATAGTCTTCCTGAATACGGGCCGACCACTGGCGCTGGTTCTTTGGCTGCACGCCGCGTGCCTTGGACGGGCCCTTGGGCGCCGGCGGCGGTCCCGGAGGGGCGCTCGGCAGCGCGGACGGACGCACTTCAGTGCGTGCCGGCGGCGGAATGTCCTGACGCGTCTCCACCGGAGGCGGGTTCGGCGAGAGGTTCAGCTGCTGCGGCGGGGTCACCGGCGGCGGCGGCGAGGTCGTCTCGGGCTGCTGCTCCGGCGGCGGCGGCTCGTCAGGTGGCGGTGGCGGCGGCGGCGGCTCCGAGACATCGACGGTCGTGACCCGTTCGACGGCCTCCTTGATCGCATCGACGGCAAGGAAGACAACCATTCCCGTGCCGACGAGGCCGACGATCGCCAATGCGATGATCAGCGACACAAGCTTAGGGCCGGTCAACCCTTGTTGTTGGCTAGCGTAGGACATCCAGCGCTTTCTCTCCAAATACTCGCCGATCCGCAGATCGGCACACTCCCCACCCCCCGGCCGTTGCGGTCGGCGAGCGGATCCCGGTCATTTCGGTCCTCCCACGCCGGATCAAAAATTACGGGCCCGTGCATCGCACGTGGCCCAATCTTTCTCCGGCTGGCACGTGCGGAACAACAAACGTTTCCCGAACGCAACCTCATACTGTCCGCGCGGCAATGTCCCCAGTCCCGCACGACCAATGCTCAGGGCTTTAACGGGCAACCCCTAGCCGATCAAACGCTTTTGCGGTTCATGGCGGATTCACTGCGAGTCATGTGCAACAGACCCTGCTAATACGCAAAGGAGCCTAGGCGTCCGGGGGCGCGCAACAGGGGTAAAGGTAAAGGGAAGATTAATGTCTTTTTTCAAGACTCTGGCGATCTCTGGGGCGGCACTTTGCGTGTTGGCCGCAGGGCCCGCGGCGACGCTGGCGCAGGTCCCTCAGGGTGGCAATACGCCCCAGCCCGCCGCACCTGCTTCGGGCCCCACCTACGCCGATCTGGCGACCCTTTCGGACGCTGCGGAACTGGTGGTCCGCGTGCAGATTCGCAAGACGACGGCCCTTCGACCCGAACGTGCTCCCAATGTCGCACCGGGATTCGCCCGGCTCTATGTCGAAGCCCAGACGCTCGCGCTGATTGCCGGACGCAGCGGGGTGGGGGGCGCGGTCACCTATCTGGTCGACGTGCCGCTCGATCCCAAGGGCAAGGTGCCCAAGCTCAAGAAGCGCGAATTCTTGCTGTTTGCAAAGAGCGTGCCCGGCCGCGCGGGCGAACTGCAGCTGATCGCGCCCGCCGCGCAGCTCGATTACACCCCCGCGCTCGAGGCCCGGGTGCGGCCGATTCTCACCGAGCTCTACGCCAAGGATCCGGCCCCGCGGATCACCGGGGTCAGCGATGCGCTCGCGGTGCCGGGCACCTTGACGGGCGAATCGGAAACCCAGATTTTCCTGACAACCGAAAACCGCTCGCCCGTCTCGATCACTGTGCTGCGGCGGCCGGGGCAGCGCCCGCAATGGGGCGTGTCGTGGGGGGAGATCATCGATTCGGCGGCCCGCCCGCCAAGCCCTGAGACCCTGCGCTGGTATCGCCTCGCCTGCGCGCTCCCCGCACAGCTCCCGAGCAGTGCCAACCTGTCGCGCGAGGCCGCCGAGCGGCGGCTGGCGGCGGGCGACTATGCCTTCGTGCGCCAGTCACTCGGCCCCTGCGAGCGGCGAATCACCCAGGGCTGATCCGGAGCCCATGGGGCGTATCCCCGCTTGACCGCGCCCGAAGCACGGTTAAGCGCGGCCTCGCGTTTCCGACGGAGGGCCACTTGAACACTACTCAACCGCTGCGCATCGCCATTGCCGGGCTTGGCACCGTGGGCGCGGGGGTGATCCGCCTGCTCGACACCAATGCCGCGCTGATCGCCGCGCGCGCCGGGCGTCCGGTCGAGGTCGTCGCCGTGGCTGCGCGCGACCGCGGCAAGGACCGCGGTGTCGATATCGCGCGCTTCGCCTGGGAAGACGACATGACCGCGCTCGCCCGGCGCGAGGATGTCGACGTGGTGGTCGAGCTGGTCGGCGGCTCGGACGGCCCGGCGCTCGCCCTCAGCCGTGCGGCGCTCTCCGCGGGCAAGGGGCTCGTCACCGCCAACAAGGCGATGATCGCGCACCATGGGCACGAGCTGGCGCAGCTCGCCGAGGCGCATAATGCCGCGCTCAAGTTCGAGGCGGCGGTCGCGGGCGGCATCCCGGTCATCAAGGGGCTGCGCGAGGGCACCTCGGCCAATGCGCTGACGAAGGTCTACGGCATCCTCAACGGCACCTGCAATTACATCCTCTCCGAGATGGAAGCGACCGGCGCCGACTTCGCCGACGTGCTGGCCGAGGCGCAGCGACTGGGCTTCGCCGAGGCCGATCCCGCCTTCGACATCGAGGGGGTGGACGCCGCGCACAAGCTCGCGATCCTCGCCAGCATCGGCTTCGGCACGCGAGTGGACTTTGCGGGCGTCAGGGTCTCCGGCATCACCCGTGTCCGCGCCGCCGACATCGCGCAGGCCGATGCGCTAGGCTTCGTCATTCGCCTGATCGGCGAGGCCGATGTCGAGGAGACCCCCGCAGGCCCCCGTCTGCTCCAGCGCGTGCGGCCCTGCCTCGTCGCCAAGGGCCACCCGCTGAGCGCGGTCGACGGCCCCACCAATGCCGTGGTGGCCGAGGGCAACTTCTCCGGCCGCCTGCTGTTTCAGGGCGCAGGCGCGGGTGACGGCCCCACCGCCAGCGCGGTCGCCGCCGACCTCATCGACATCGCGCGCGACGAGGTGGGCGCGCCCTTCTCGATCCCCAGCGCGCAGCTCGCCGCCATGCCGCCCGCCGAGCCGGGTGACCGCACCGAGCGCACCTACCTGCGCTTCATGGTCAAGGACCGTCCCGGCGTGCTCGCCGAGATCACCGCGGCAATGCGCGACGGCGACGTCTCGATCGAGAGCCTGATCCAGCAGGGCCGCGCCAGCGGCGGGGGCGAGGTGATGGTGGCGATGGTCACCCACGAGGGTCCCGAGCGCTGCGTCGCCAAGGCGCTGGCGCTGCTCGAAGGCTCGGACAGCCTCGCGGGCGAGCCGCTGGTGCTGCCGATCCTGCCGCGCTGACGCCTAGCCATCGGGCGCGGGAACGGGCTCCTTCTTCTTCGCCTCTGGCAACCCGAGCTCCGCCTCCACCCGTCGGCGGGCGTCTTCATCGAGCGGAGCGTCGTCCCCCTCCACCGGGGCGAGGCCCTGCGCCACGCGCTCGGCGTCCGAGCCTTCGGGCGGGGGCGGGATCGCTTCGACGTCGACGATCAGCGCGGCGTCCTTGGGGCAGGGCGGGATGAAGCACATCCCGCTGATGGTGGCAGGCCCGCGGAAGATGCCGGGCCCCGCGACATCGGGCGGGGGCAGGGTGCCCGCGTTCATGGTCCGCGCGGCATAGTCCTTCATCCACGCCTCGCGGCTGCCGCTGTAGAGCTGCGAGGTGTCGGCGGGCAGCTCGCGGCACACCACGATCTCGCCTGATACCACTCCGCGCTCGGTCTGGTCGGCGCACTCCTTGAGCTCCACCGCATCGGCCGCTTCGGACACCTGCGGGGGCGCGAGGATGTCGATCTGTTGCGGCGGCTCGGCGCTGGTCGGCGCGTCGGGGCCTAGGTCGATCGGGATGCGGGGACGCTCCGGCGCGGGCGGCTTGGCCGGCTTGCCGGACGGGGCAAGCGGCGGCAGTTGCAGGGTCTGCTGCGGCGGCACCTGCGGCCCGATCCGCACCTGCGGGTCGGTCGCGACCTGCGCGGCGGCGAGCGCGGCGGCGAGGACGACGGCGAGCGACACGGCCCCGCGCTCCTACCCGCCCTTCCCCTTCTTGGGCCGCGGCGGAACGGTGGTCCGGATCCCCTCCGCCTCGCGCCGCGCGCGTTCCTGTTCCTCGGTCAGCTCCTCGTTCTGCCCGAGCGGGGGGAGGCCCTGCGCGATCCGGTCGGCATCCGAGCCCGCGGGCGCCTTGGGCAGCGCGGCGAAGTCGACCGTGATCGCCACCGGCGGGGGCTTGCCGAAGCCGATGCCCTTGCCGTTGTCCGGGATGCCGAACAGGTCGGGCGTGGCAGGCTTGCCCTTGTTCATCGTCTCCTGCGCATAGCGCTTCTGCGTCGCCGCGCGATCGCCGGTGAGCGCGGCGTCACCCCGGTCGCGCACCCGGCACACCACGATCTCGCCGTTGATCGCGGCGGCTTCTTCGTCCTCGCGGCATTCGCGCAGGTCCGCCGCACTCGCCTCGTCGCGCGGCACGGTCACGAGCAGGTTGATGCGCGGCGGCACGCCAGCGGGCTGCGCCGCGGGCGCTGCCGCCGCCGGCGCCGGATCGGCAGGCGCCTCCTCGGCCGGGGGCGGTGTCGCGGTGCTGTCATCCTGCGCGGCCAAGGGCGCATAGGCCACCGGGGCACACAGCGCGGCCAGGACGGTCAGGCTGAGGCGAAAACGGGGCAGGGCCGATGTTCCATTGCTCGACAAACCCGTCTCCATCCGCTTAAGCGCCAAGGGTATTCATAGCTGGGTCGCATCCAGAGCGAAGAAGGGCTGAATTTCACATGAACTCCGCGTCCGATACGCAGCTTGCCGCCGACCCGCAACCCGCCTCGGAAGGCGCGATCCAGCGGGTGCTGGTGCTCGAGATGGTGCGGGTCACCGAGAAGGCGGCGATCGCCGCGGCCCAGCTGGTCGGCCGCGGCGACGAGAAGGCGGCGGACGCGGCGGCGGTCGAGGCGATGCGCAAGGCCTTCGACAACCTCTACATCGACGGCACCGTGGTGATCGGCGAGGGCGAGCGGGACGAAGCCCCGATGCTGTTCATCGGCGAGAAGGTCGGCATGGGCAAGGGCCCCAAGATCGACATCGCATTGGACCCGCTCGAGGGCACCACCATCACCGCCAAGGCCGGGCCCAACGCGCTCGCAGTGCTGGCGGCGGCGGAAGAGGGCTGCCTGCTCAACGCGCCCGACACTTACATGGACAAGCTCGCGGTCGGCCCCGGCTATCCCGAAGGCATCATCGATCTCGCCAAGTCGGCGACCGAGAACGTCTGCGCCGTGGCCAATGCCAAGGGCGTCAAGCCGTCGGACATCAACGTCTGCGTGCTCGACCGTCCGCGTCATGCCGAGCTGATCGCAGAGCTGCGCGCGCTGGGCTGCGGGGTGGTGCTGATCGGTGACGGGGACGTGGCGGGCGTGATCGCGGTGACCGATCCCGACACCACGGTCGACATGTACATGGGCCAGGGCGGCGCGCCCGAAGGCGTGCTGGCGGCGGCCGCGCTGCGCTGCGTGGGCGGCCAGTTCAACGGCCGCCTCGTGTTCCGCAACGACGACGAGCGGGCCCGCGCGGCCAAGTGGGGGATTGAGGACCTCAATCGCATCTACAAGCTCGAGGATCTCGCCAAGGGCGACTGCATCTTCGCCGCGACCGGCGTGACCGACGGCTCGCTGCTGGCGGGCGTCAAGCGCCGCCGCAAGGTGACCGGCGAGACCATCCTCACCACCGAGAGCGTGGTGATGCGCGCTTCCAGCGGGACGGTGCGGTGGATTCGGGGCGAGCACCGCATCGGTTGAGGCGTTGAAGCGGACTGCCGTAGCCGCAGGCGCGACGGTCCTCCGCACCCCCACAAGGACTCCCGGTGGATCCGGAGCGAACACCGGATCGGGTGATTCGCCGGCCCTGTCCGCACGCGCCACCGGGTGCGTGTTGGAGACACATGAGACACTGTCCAGGGCCGAAAAAGTCCCCGCCCCGCACGCGCTCTTGACGGGCGTTTCGGCACGGGGAAGAGGCGGCTGCGGCGGGTCATTTCCGGCCAAGCTGACAGGTCCCGGCCGAGTAGGAAAGCCGCCCTTCCCGCCCCCGGCGGCGCGGGCGTTCGCCAACTTCCCGTGACGGGTCAGGCGGTCGCCTTGGCGATGACGCTCTGCGCCGCAGGCTCGCCGAGGTCGAACAGCTTGCGCACCGCCTCGTTGGGGGTGAGGGTGCCGGGCGGGTAGTGCTTCAAATGCAGCGCCCGCAGCGCGGCGATGTGCTCCTCGCCCAGCGAGGCGGCGAAATCCTCGACAATCGCGCTCTTGCCCCAGTGCGGGCGCACGCCAGGGAAATAGCTCGTCACCGCGCGTTGCAGCCTCTCGAGCCAGGCATAGTCGCGCACGTCGGCGAAGAGGTCGATCGCCGCCACGGGCCCGTCGAAATTGCCCGCGAAGGGCAGGTCGCTGGTGTCGGGCAGCTCGCGCACCCCGATCAGGCTCTTGAGGACGAAGCCCAGCGGGCGCAGCTTGTCGGCCTCGAGCATCAGGAAGCGGACCACCTCGTCGCTGCGATCGAGCGGCACGAAGAAGGCGAGGTTGTAGGCGGTGAAGGTGGTCGCGAAGAAGCCGGTCAGCAGGTCGGGCGCGCGCTGGCTCTTGAGCAGGGGCTCGGGATCGTAGAGGTAATCGAGATCGTCGCGGGCGGTGATGACGCGGCGGTGGGTGCGCGGGTTGATGCGGTCGGCGGCGCGCTGGAGCCAGTATCGCGCCGCCGGGAACATCCGGTCGAAGGCCCACAGGCGGCGCAGGGCAAAGTCGATCAGGCCCGCAAGCGAGAACAGCGCCGTGCGGGAGGCGCGCGGCCCCTTGCCCTCGGTCGCGGTCCGCAGGGTGTGGAGCATGATCAGCGGGTCGGCGGGGTCGCTGTAAGGGACGATCGCCGTCGACACCGCCATCGCGCCCTTCGAGAGCACCGCCTTCTTCGACAGGCGCGTGACCCAGGCGTCGGACTGGTAGGACTGGGTCGGCGCGGTGCGCAGCGTGACGCTGAGGATCGGGCCGATGGTGCCGAAGGACAGCGTGGCATAGGGGAAGTCGGGATCGTCCCTTGTCAGCGTGACCTTCTGTCCGCGCCCATCGAGGAAGGTGAGTGCGGTGACGGCCTGCGCGATCACGGGTTCGGGGCCGTAGCCATGCGTCCCCCCGCTGAGTGCGCCGATCACGGTCTGCTCCATGTAATTGCCGCTGTTGAGCATCCGCCGCCCGTGCGTCACCAGCTCCTGCTTGAGGGTCAGCACCTTGACCGAGGGTCCGCAGGTCGCGGTCTCGGTCACGGGGTCGTAGGACAGGTGATCGAAGCGGGATTGCCCCATGTGCAAGGCGGTGATGCCGGGGATGACCTGGATGCCGTTGTAGCTGTGCGACTGGCCGATGCAGCTGTATGGCCGCCCCGCGAGAGCGGCGATCAGCGCGGGCTCGTCGGCCGGGCGGCTGACATAGGCATTGCCGAAGAACACCTTCATCCACGAGGTTACGGGCGACAACCCGTCTTCCCCGGCCGCGGCCCTGCTTGTGAACCAACCCATCGGAACGCCCCCGTTCGTCTTTGCGCCATCATTCCCCGCACAGCCACGCAAGGCAATGAAAAACCCCGGCAGGCGGGGGCCTGCCGGGGTTCTTGCCCGCCTGTGTTCCAGTGGCGCGCGCGGTCAGGTGGTCGCCGCCATTCCCGGCTTCAGCACCACCTTGGTCCAGCTGTCCTGCTGCTCCTTGAAGTGCTTGTAGCCCTCGGCCGCCTTCTCGAGCGGGAGGCGGTGGCTGATGAGGAAGGTGGTGTCCAGCTTGCCCTCCTCGATCCTCGCCAAGAGGTCCTTCATGTAACGCTGCACATGGGTCTGGCCGGTGCGCAGCTGGAGGCCCTTCTCCATCAGTGCGCCAAGCGGAAACTTGTCGGTCATCCCGCCATAGACGCCGGGCACCGAGACCCGCCCGCCGGGGCGCACCGCGAGGATTGCCTGCTTCAGCGCGCTCGCCCGGTCGGCGCCGATGCCGATGGTCTGCTTGGCGATGTCGAGCATGTTGTCGATGGCAAAGCCGTGCGCCTCCATGCCGACCGCGTCGATCACCGCATCCACGCCGATCCCGCCCGACATTTCCATCAGCGCCTCGCGCACGTCGGAGGTGCGGAAGTTGATCGTTTCGGCGCCGAGCTGGCGCGCAAGTTCGAGCCGGTGGGGGTAGTGGTCGATCGCGATCACCCTGGCCGCCCCCATCGCCAGCGCCGATTGCACCGCGAACAGCCCCACGGGGCCGCAGCCCCACACCGCGACGGTGTCGTCGGGCTGGATGTCGGCATTTTCGGCCGCCATCCAGCCGGTGGGGAGGATGTCGGACAGGAACAGCACCTTCTCGTCATCGAGATGGTCGGGCACCACGATCGGGCCGACGTCCGAGAAGGGCACGCGCACATATTCCGCCTGCCCGCCGGAATAGCCGCCGGTCATGTGCGAATAGCCGAAGATCCCCGCCATCGGGTGGCCGTAAAGCTTTTCCGACATGTCCTGCTTCTCGACCGGATTGGAATTCTCGCAGGCGCTGAATTGGGTGATGCGACAATGAAAGCACCCGCCGCAGGAGATGGTGAAGGGGACGACAACGCGCTGGCCCTTCTGGAGGGTGCTGTCGCTGCCGGTCTCGACCACCTCGCCCATGAATTCATGGCCGAGGATGTCGCCGGGCTGCATCGAGGGGATCACCCCGTCATAAAGATGCAGGTCGCTGCCGCAGATCGCGGTTGCGGTGACGCGGATGATCGCATCGCGCGGGTTGACGATCTCGGGGTCATCGACGGTCTCGACGCTGACCTTCTGCGTGCCTTGCCATGTCAGAGCGCGCATCAGCGGGCCTCCTTGAGCTGGTGTTGCTGTTCGTTCCGGGTGCGGGCGGAAGTGGCAACCTCGCCGGTCTCCATCAGCATCTTGAAGCGCTTCAGATCGTGCCGCGCCTGCATCTCGGGGCTCTGCCGCGCAAGAGTGGCGATCGCCTCGCCGAGGGCACCGGCTTTGGGCTTGTAGGCGACGATCAGGCTCACGCGGGTGCCCCGGTCCCCCGGTGCGTCCTCGAAGGTGACGCGGCCCTCGGTGTCGATGGCGCTGTCCTCGGTCGAGCGCCACGCGATCAGCTCGCCATCGACCTCGCGTGCGATGCGGGTGTCGACGGGGTAGACGCGGCCGCCGGGCGCGCGGATGTGCCAGGTGGCGTGGCCGGGTTCGCCGCCCGCGGGCTCGACCTTCTCGAGGTTCGCCATGAAGTCCGGCAGGTTCCGGAAGTCGCGCCAGAAGGCGAACAGTTCCGCGCGCGGGCGGGCGATGGTGACGCTGCGGCCGACCACGCGATATTCACCGAAAGAGCGCCGCGCGGTGTAGCCGGGCGCATTGTCGGGATCGACCTCGCGCCGCCGGCGCCGCGCTGCGGCGACGAGCGGAAGGGCCGCGAGCCCCACGCCCGCAAGCGCAAGATAGGGCCACCGGGCGGGCTGTAATTGTCGCATGTTCGTCCTTTCGCTGGAGGAGCCGCCAGCATGGCACGGAGCGGGCCGACACCCGGTAACCTGCATTAGCGGCGCCCTGCGCGCTGCCCGCCCTCAGGCGCGGCTGGTCGCTCGCCCGATATGCTTAAGCCTTTGCTGCGCCATCTCCCCCGGTATTTGCGCAGGAACCGCTTACCGCCGCTTTGGGAGCGAGCGCTGCACGGGCCGTGGCATGACCAACATTGCCAGCCTCCTGTTTCCGCCCATACCTCCTGCTACCGACGCGGCGTCTGCGGCAGGGGCGCGCGAGGAGATCAGCCACCTGATCGAGGCGCTGCGCGCGCATCTCGACATGGACGTCGCCTTCGTCTCGCGCCAGATCGGCACCACCCACCGCATCTTCACCCATGTCGCCGCCCACGGGGTCGCGCCGCTCGCCTCGGGCGATTTGAACCCCAACGACAACTCGCTGTGCTGGCTCGTGATCGAGGGCAAACTGCCCGAGCGCGTCACCGACACCAGCCTTTACGAGGCCGCCGCCTGCCTGCCGATCACCGATGCCGCCAATGTCCGCTCGCACTTCAGCGTCCCGATGCGCCGCCGCAACGGAGAGGTGCACGGCAGCCTGTGCTGCTTCAGCTACCGCCCGCGCCCCGATATCGAGGAGCGCGACATGCAGATGATCCGTTCGGTCGCGCAGATCGTCAGCGACCAGATCGAGAGCCGCATCGAGCACGAAGAGCGCGGCGAGGGCGCGGCGAAAGAGATCGCCCGGCTGATCGTCGACGATGCCCTGACCGTGATCCACCAGCCGATCTACGACCTCACTGACTGGCATCTCATCGGCCACGAATGCCTGATGCGCCACAAGCAGAGCCCCGACCGCTCGCCCAGGGAGCTGCTGGACCAGGCGCGCGCTGCGGGCCGCACGCTCGAGCTGGAGCTGCACATTGCGAGGAAGGCCCTCGCCACGCTCGATCCGGCGCATCCCGAACGCTTCATCGCCATCAACGTCTCGCCCGAGACCCTTGCGAGCCCGGCGCTGCGCACCGTGATCCCCGAAGGCCTTGCCTCGCGGCTGGTGATCGAGTTGAACCAGCAGGAGGCCGCGCGCGAGCACGGCTCGATCAAGGCGGCGATCGAAGTGCTCAAGGAGCGCGCCTGGGTGGCGGTGAGTTCGGAAGGCGTGGGTTTTGCCGGGCTTCAGGCGCTGGTCGATCTGGGCCCCGACATCGTCAAGATCGACCGCGACTTCCTCGCCGGGATCGCCGCCGACAGCTCGCGCCGTGCGCTGGTCAAGGCGCTGGTGCAATTCGCCACCGAGACCGGGGTGACGCTGATCGCGCAAGGCGTGGAGACGCGCGAGGACCTGCAGGCGCTGCGCGAACTGGGCGTGCGGTTCGCGCAGGGCGACGTGCTGGGCAAGCCCGCGGCACCCGGGCGCGGCGTGCGGGTGTGCTGAGGCGCTAGCTTGCCGCTGCCGCCGGGGCAGCAGACTCGGGTAGCGCGAGCGGCCGCGCCTCGAGCAGATCGCCGAATGTGAGCGGCTGTTCGACCAGTGTCGGGTGCGGCGAATAACCGTCGTGCCAGTACTTGGTCGCGATTATGTCGCGCGCGATGCTCATACCCCAGAACTGCCGCGGGTGCTGCGTGCGATTGTCCGGCCCGGCGTGGAGCAGGTCGCTGCGGTAGAGGATCACCGTGCCCTTGCGCGGGGCTGCCTGCACCGGCTGGAATAGCGCGTCGAGCTCCGTCCCCCGCCGCCACAACTGCCACAGCGTCCTCGGGCCGAGGTGGCGCAGGCTGAACTGCGAATTCTTGGCGAGCAGGAAGCGCAGCAGGTTGGGCTGGTGCTGGTCCCACTTGGTCGAAAACACCCGGTCGCGGAGCTCGCCCGGCGCAAGGCCCGCCTTGGCCGACCCGCGCATGGCCCACAGCTTGGCGAGGTTGTGCCGGAAGATCCGCGCATTGGCACGCCGCCGGAACAGCTCCATGAGGGCGTAGGCCGCGCCGCCATGGGCATATTCGGCCCCGCCAAACTGGTGCGTCCCCGGCACGAACACCGTGCCCCCCTGTTCGGGCGCGACATCCTCGACCGCGGCGAACATGCTGATGACGCCCGCCGGATCGCGCTGGATATACTGGTGCGAGGAACCGAAATAGCTGGTGAAGGTCGCAACCTCGAGCACCGGGCGCGAGCGCCCGCAATACTCGCCGATCACGCCCTCGAGCCGCTGGGCCAGCATCGCCGCAAAGCCCTTGACCGCGGGGCTCGAGGGCAGCGAGCAGAAATCGCGGCGCACGTAGTGGTTGTCGGTCTCGCTGGCAAAGGCGCTGCGGGCGCGGTCGGGATCGGCGATGACCGCGCGCATCAGCGCGAGCCCCGCATCCGCCTCGGCATTGCTGAGGAGCCCGGTGAGGAGGACGAGGCCGTGGGCGTCCATCATGGCGAGCGCCTTGGCGACGCAAGCCGCGGTCAGCCGCCCCGCCCCGTCGAGCGCGGCGGGGACCTCATAGGCCGAGGTGTCGTGGGAGATGCGCAGACCGTCCATCCTGCTACGATGGCACGTTAAGTTCACTATCGGGTAAATGGGGGAGCGCTCACCCGGTCCGCAAGGCTCGCATGATCTCGGTCAGTTGATTCCTGAACATCCCCGCGAGCCTGGCCTCGGCATCCTCGCTGATCGCCAGCAGCCCGTCTCGCTGGTGGACGTATCCGCGCTGGGTCAGCGCGTCGGCCCAGCGCTGGGTCGTTGCCGTGCTCAGATCGATGGCCTCGGCCACATCCGACAGGCGGCACGCTGTCCCCTTGCGGTTGGCGATGAAGGCGCACAGCAGGATGTCCCAGCCCGGTTCCCCCAGCAGGTCCCGATCGATCAACTGCGCGCGCGCCCGGCGCTGTGCAAAGATCTTCTCCGCCTGTTCGAGGAGGGGATCGCGGCTCGCTACGGGGAACTGCTCGGTCAAGGCCATAGGAACATTCCAGTCATTGCACGCCAGTCGGGGGCCTCCTCATCTCGCCCTCTTCCGCCCGAAGCGTATCGAGCGCGTGCGAGATGTAGATTGCGACCAGCGACAGCTTCATGCCATCTGCTTTTTCCAGAAGTGCCTCGAGAGCAATCCCCAGCTCCCGCTTTTCAGCTTCGAAATCCATTGGACCCCAAGAACTTTCCCAAACCTGGCGAGCCGTCTCTCGACCCGCGGTTGATTCACCTAACCTTGGTTAACAGACTTGGGCCGATAGGGGATAAGCTAATGTGGCGCGTTCCCGCTTTGGGGCATCTCGGTTGCAGCACGTAAAAAAACCCCGGCGGAGTGGCTCCGCCGGGGTTTTCTTGTTTTGGTGCCTGCGCTGTCTCCGGCAAAGCCGGAGTCGTCAGACGGGGCGCGGGCGCCCCGCTGGCCGGCCTTGGGCGAGTGCGGAGCCAGCTTGCGCTGGCTCGCGCCCGCCCTAGCGGCTTAGAACCCCATACCACCCATATCCGGCATCGCAGGCGCGGCCGGCTTGTCTTCCGGACGCTCGACGATCGCCGCTTCGGTGGTGATCAGCAGGCCGGCGACCGAAGCCGCATCCTGCAGCGCGGTGCGCACGACCTTGGTCGGGTCGATCACGCCGGCCTTCACCAGGTTTTCGTAGGTGTCGGTGGCGGCGTTGAAGCCCTGCGTTTCGTCATTCTCGCGCAGCAGGTTGCCCGCGACGACCGCGCCGTCATGGCCGGCGTTGGTCGCGATCTGCTTGATCGGGGCGGTGATCGCCTTGCGGATGATGTCGATGCCGCGGGTCTGGTCTTCGTTCGCGCCCTTCAGCCCTTCGAGAGCCTTGGTGGCGTAGAGCAGCGCAGTGCCGCCGCCCGGAACGATGCCTTCCTCAACCGCAGCGCGGGTCGCGTGGAGAGCGTCGTCGACGCGGTCCTTGCGCTCCTTCACTTCGACTTCGGTCGCACCGCCGACCTTGATCACGGCCACGCCGCCAGCGAGCTTGGCCAGACGCTCCTGGAGCTTCTCGCGGTCGTAGTCGCTGGTGGTGTTGTCGATCTGGGTGCGGATCTCGGCGACGCGCGCCTTGATCTCGTCAGCCGAACCCGCGCCGTCGACGATGGTGGTGTTGTCCTTGTCGATCGAGACCTTCTTGGCCTGGCCGAGCATGCCGATGGTGACGTTCTCGAGCTTGATGCCGAGGTCTTCCGAGATCATCTCGCCCTTGGTGAGGATCGCGATATCCTGGAGCATCGCCTTGCGGCGATCGCCGAAGCCCGGAGCCTTGACGGCCGCGACCTTGAGGCCGCCGCGCAGCTTGTTGACCACGAGGGTTGCGAGCGCTTCGCCTTCGATGTCCTCGGCGATGATCAGCAGCGGACGGCCCGACTGCACCACGGCTTCGAGGATCGGCAGCATCGACTGGAGGTTCGACAGCTTCTTCTCGTGGATCAGGATGTAAGGGTTATCCAGTTCCACGGTCATCTTGTCGGGGTTGGTGATGAAGTAGGGGCTGAGGTAGCCGCGGTCGAACTGCATGCCTTCGACGACATCGAGCTCGAATTCGAGGCCCTTGGCTTCCTCGACGGTGATCACGCCTTCCTTGCCGACCTTTTCCATGGCTTCGGCGATCTTCTCGCCGACTTCACGGTCGCCGTTCGCGGAGATGATGCCGACCTGGGCGATTTCCGAGCTGTCCGACACGTCCTTCGAACGCTGCTTGAGGTTCTCGACCACGGTGGTGACCGCGAGGTCGATGCCGCGCTTGAGGTCCATCGGGTTCATGCCGGCCGCGACCGACTTCATGCCTTCGGTCACGATCGCCTGGGCGAGCACGGTGGCGGTGGTGGTGCCGTCGCCGGCAGCATCGTTCGCCTTCGAGGCCACTTCGCGCAGCATCTGCGCGCCCATGTTCTCGTACTTGTCCTTGAGCTCGATTTCCTTGGCGACGCTCACCCCGTCCTTGGTGATGCGCGGCGCACCGAAGCTCTTGTCGATGACGACGTTGCGGCCCTTGGGGCCGAGGGTCACCTTGACGGCGTTGGCGAGGATATCGACGCCGCGCAGAATGCCTTCACGGGCTTCGCGGCCGAACTTCACGTCCTTGGCAGCCATTTCGTTTCTCCTGAGATTTGGTTGTGTTTAGAAAAGGATAAGAGGCGCGGCGCTTAGCCGACGATCCCCATGATGTCGCTTTCCTTCATGATCAGCAGGTCTTCGCCGTTGATCTTGACTTCGGTGCCCGACCACTTGCCGAACAGCACGCGGTCACCCGCCTTCACGTCGAGCGCGATGCGGTTGCCGCTGTCGTCGCGGTTGCCTTCGCCAACGGCGATGACTTCGCCTTCGCTCGGCTTTTCCTGGGCGCTGTCGGGGATGATGATGCCGCCGGCGGTCTTGGTGTCGGCTTCAATGCGACGGACCACCACGCGGTCGTGCAGCGGACGAAATGCCATGTGTATGACCTTTCCTGAAAAGATAGGGGTTGCTTGGCACTCTCCCTGTGAGAGTGCCAACGACGCGGCATTTGGTCGCGGGGGCGGCATGAATCAAGCCCTGCTCACGCAAAAAATTTCGGCCCCCTTGCCGTTTTCGGGGCCGGGGTGGTCAGCGCGGGCGTGCTCGGTTATCGCATCGGCCGATGACTGCACCGAAATTGCCCCCCCGCCTCGCCGGCCTCAACGACGAGATCAATGTCGCGCAAGAGGCGTGGCTGTGGCTCAAGGTCAACCTCGCCTTCCTTACCGGCGCGATCGCTGTGACGCTGGCGGGGGTGATCCTCGCCCGGCTGCTCTCGCGCTGGGCCGACCGGGCGCTGACGAGCAACTCCCGGATCGAGCCGACGGTCGCCAAGTTCCTCAGCAACATCATCAAGTATGCCCTCTGGGTGGTGGTGGCGGTGACGGTGCTGACCCAGTTCGGGGTGCAGACCACCAGCATCATCGCAGCCCTCGGCGGCCTGGCGCTCGCGGTCGGCCTTGCGCTGCAAGGCACCCTCTCGAACGTTGCGGCGGGCGTCATGATCCTGATCCAGCGGCCCTTCCGGGTGGGCGAGTTCATCACCGCCGGGACGGTGTCGGGCACGGTGCAGGGGATCGGCCTGTTCACCACCGAGCTGCTCCAGCTCGACGGGCAATATGTCATGGTCCCCAACAACGAGCTCTGGAACAAGGCCGTGGTCAATGGCTCGCGCATGCCCACCCGCCGCATCGAACTGGTGGTGCCGATTGCCTACGAGGATGATCTTGCCGCAGCCAAGGCGGCGATGCTGGAGCTGGCGCACGCCGATCCGCGCGTACTCGCCGAGCCTGCGCCGGTCGCTTTCGTCGCCTCGCTGGGCGACAATGCGGTGCGGGTGGGGATGCGGCTGTGGTGCAACGCGGGGGACTTCCTCGCGCTGTCATGGGCCTTGAACGAGGGCGTGAAGCTCAAGTTCGACGAACTCGGGATGCACATCGCGACCGGCGTCGCTGCAGCGGCAGCGCCCGCGCGTTAGGCGGGAAGGGCGACGGGGCCGAGGGCGTAGTCCGTCAGCCCCAGCCCGTCCCGCCGTGCCCAGCGCCACAGCAAGAGCGCGGCGGCGAAGAACAGGCCGGTCGCCAGGCCGATCCACACCCCCGTCCCTTCGAGCGGGGTGAAGAAGCCGAGCCAGATCGCCATGCCGAAGCCGGGCACCCAGTAGCTGAAGATCGCGATCCACATCGGCACGCGGGTATCCTGCAAGCCCCTGAGGGCGCCCGCGCCGACTGCCTGCACGCCGTCCGCCAGCTGGAAGATCGCCGCGAGCGTCAGGTATTGCACCGCAAAGCCGACCAGCGCGGCATTGGCAGCAGCGTCCGGATCGACATACACCCGAAGGAGCAGCGTCGGCACCAGCATCATCGCGAGCGCGGTGGTGCACATGAACCCCGTCCCGATCACGATCGCCACCCAGCCGGCGCGCCCCGCCGCCAAACGGTCGCCCGCACCGTGGTGGAAGCCGACGCGGATCGTCGCCGCCTGCGCGGTCCCGAAAGGGATCTGGAAGGCGAGCGCGGCAAGGTTCAGGGCGAGGGTGTGCGCGGCCAGCTCGGTCTCGCCGAAGCGGCCCATCAGCAGCGCTGCGCCGCTGAACAGCCCGGCCTCGGCCAGCACGGTGAGGGCAATCGGCGTGCCGATCACCATGATCTCCTTCAGGCGCGTCCACTCCGGCCGCCACCAGCGCCCGAAGATGCGGTAGCGCCGCAGCACCCGGTCGCGCCTGATCACCACCACATAGGCGGCCAGCATCGCGAGCGCGGTGATGACGCTCGACAGCGCCGAGCCGGCGAGGCCCAGTGCCGGCAGGCCGAGATGCCCGAACACCAGCGCCCAGTTGCCGAGCACGTTGGTCCCCAGCGCCAGCAGCGTGATCGCGGTCGCATAGCCCGGCTTGCCCAGCGCGGCGACGAAGATGCGGAACACGCCGGCAAGGATCATCGGGATCATCGCGAAGGCGATCACGAACAGGAAATCCCCCGCGATGGCGGCGATGGCAGGCTCCTGCCCGGAGAGCCGCAGCAGCGGCTCGCCCGCGAAGGCGATCCCCATGCCGACGAGGCCGAAGGCGACCGAGACCCACATCCCCATCCGCACCGTGCGGCGGATGTCGCGCACCGAGTGCAGCTTGCGCCCGCGCTCGGCCGCGATCAGCGGGGCGCAGGCGCCGACCAGGCCGGTCATCGCCCACAAGGTGAGGCCGAAGATCGCGATGCCGAGGCTCGATGCGGCGAGCGGCGTGTCGCCGAGGCGGGCGATGAAGATCACGTCGACCGCGTGGATCAGCATTTGCAGCAGATTGGTCGCGGCAAGCGGCACCGCCAGCGCCAGCGTAGCGCGGATTTCCTGCCCCCAGCCGGGCGTCTCGAGAGTGGTTGCCTGTGTCATGTCGGTCCATGTGCCCGCGCTCAGGCGAGCTGGCCCGGATAGGCGCGGCGGCGATTCGGGGGAAGACCAAACCGGCACACAACCCCGGTTGCGGCAGGGCACACGCGCGCTTTGGCGGAACAGGGTGGGAACATCGTCCTGAAACGGCGCAATTCCGCCGATTCTGCTTTTCCGAATCGGTTCGGCGTAAGATAAGCGCACCGCTTGGGGGCAAATGTGACACATCGCCGAAATTCTTCTGACTGCGCCGCAGACGGCAGCACCGCGAAGGGGGCAAAGCGCGCCTCGCGGCGGATGCTGACGCGCGTGCTGCCGGGCGGCGTGATGGTTGCCGCTGCGCTCACCGTGCCCGAATTTTCGGTCGGAGCGGGCGACATGGGACGCGGTCCGACACCGCTCGACCCGCCCGAGCCTGCGGCCAGGCCCGATCCGGCGACGGCGAAACGGGTCGCCACCAGCACCGCGCCGACTCATCCCAAGCTGACCGGCGTGCGCTATGCGCCGATCATCGATCTCGGCACCGAAAAGGCCCGGGCGACCAGCGGCGCGCGGGTGGAGGCGCCGCCTCCGGGCCTCGGCGCAAAGGCGAACCCGCGGCACGAAGCGGGGCCTGCGCGCGATGATTTCGACGCGGCCTTTGCCGATCTGGCCGCCCCCGCGCCGTCCGCGCCGCTGACCGCCCCAGCCGGGAACGCCCCGGTCATTGCCGCCGCGCCCGCTTCTGTGCCCTCGGCTGCGCCCGCTGAACTCGGAGCCGCGCCCGAAGCGCCCATGCCGCCCGCTGCCGCCGAGCGTGACGCGGCCGGCTTTGCGAGCCTTCTGCCCGAGGAACAGGCCGCCCTGCGTGCGCCTGCCGGAACCGGCGCGGCGCTCGCCACCCCGTCCAATATTCAGCCAGCGCCGGTCGCTGCAGCGGCACCCGCGTCCGCACCGGCAGCGGCCGCGCCCGCATCGCTCACCGCGGCCCCGACCGCGCCTGCGC
>NZ_LSKQ01000033.1 GCF_001557115.1 Erythrobacter sp. CCH5-A1 | reverse complement strand
AGAGGGCATAGCGTGGGAGGTACGCCAAGCAACGCTAAGGACGAACAATACCGGAACGGCGTGCAAGGGCATCACCTGCGGAGGCCGATGATGCCCAGCTCTTGCCACATCCACGTAAAATCATAGGTAGCCATTGGCTCGCCGACCCCGGATTTTGCTGCGCCATTCTCTATATATTTGAGCCAGTCGGCCACTTTCGCCCGGCCAGCCTTCGTGCGGGCCAGAGCGCGCGGCGTCTTGTTGCCAAGGGCAGGCACCGCTTCATCAAGCGTTTTGGTATATTCGCGTGTCAGCATATCATGAACGATGCGCTCCATTTCGTCCGGCGGGATATCGAGCGGCTCTTCCTGCGGAGCGCGGGCGGCGTCATCAGCCATGAACTGGGCCAGAGTCCGGATTTCGGTCATAGGTGTGCTCACGCAATCACCAAGCCATTCGCCCATTTGCGCAATCGCTTTCTCCGCACGGGCGGCACTATTGACCTCAACGATCAGTTTGCGTCCCGCCAACTCGACATTGGCGAAGACGGGTGTGCCGTCCTCCATGGTCGTCACAAAAGCCTGCCCGCCTTTGGCCGTTCGTGGTTTTCTCTCCTTCGTCACCGGCACCAGCCAGTTCCAGAATGTGTCGCTGGCAGGCTCCAGCCATTGTGCCGCGTTCAGCCTGCGAACCACGCTCTTGCCGATCACGCCCTTGGCCAGGGGGAAGACGATGCGGTGGAACACAAGATCATCGCCATCGGCGTTGACCATATCCGGCATGGTGCCAGGCATGGCTTTGCCCAGACAATCGAGCAGCCACATGTTCGTGAACATCGGGCCTGATGCCCGTAAAATAGCATCCCGGTCGGTCTGGTTTAGTTCGGAGGTGTCCTTTGCATCGTCCGCAAGCCGGCCAAACGCGTCGATCAGTTGTAGGGCGCCATCAGCGCTGAACGGCAACAGCGCGCCCGAGATGCCATGGCGACCGTTCACATCGACAACCCGTGCAGCGATCTTGTCCCAGTTGACGAGGGTCTGTGTCGCGCCGTGTTCGCGGACCGTGACTGGCGCAACATCCCGCAACAGATCACGCAAGGTCATCGACTGACCGGGGACGACCTCGCTAACCTCATAGAGCGACATCATCGTATCCCGCAGCGCGCGCATATAGGCCTTGTTCGGCGCCTTCTCGTTCCAGCCTCGGCGCTTGAGATAGTCATCGACCAGATTGCGACCGTCAGGTTCCAGTTCCTGTGTCAGCAGATCTTCAAAGGCGCAGCCCCATAGCGGCCCTTGCCAATGATCACCGATGATCTCGAATATGGCGTCGGGTTCGAGGCCGGTCGCTTCACATGCCGGACCGAGATGCGCGGACAGCATTTCATCCATCGCCTCGTCCCACGGAGCACGATCCGCATATTTCATCAGCCCGGACAGATCGTGAGCAGATTTCAATCTGGACATTCAGGCAGGCCTTTCCACGCCAAGGCGGCGCATTTCGCGATAGATGGTGGATCTGCCGATGCCGAGTTGCCGTGCTGCCTCTGTCGGCGAGATACGGGCTTCGACCAGTTTGATGGCCGCATCCACCTTGGACATGTCGAGCGGCTGACGGCCAGGCTGCTTGCCCTTGGCGCGTGCAGCGGCGATCCCATCGCGGGTCCGCTCAGAGATTAGCCGCCGCTCGAAATGGGCGATAGCTCCGAACACATGGAAGATGAGTTCGCCGGCGGCCGACGAGGTGTCGATTTTTTCCTCAAGACTCAGGAGGGCGATGCCTTGGCTGCGCAAAGTTTCGACTGTGGCGAGCAGTTCAGTCAGCGAACGCCCAAGCCGATCGAGGCGGACCACGGCGAGCGTGTCACCCTTGCGGGCATAGGCGATCAGTTCGGCCAGTCCAGGCCGCTCCATGCTTTTTCCCGATATTACATCGGTGAACACCTTGATGGCGCCGGCATTCTCCAGTCGCATGGTCTGGCCCGCCACATCCTGATCGCCGGTGCTGACGCGGGCGTAGCCCAGAATGCCGCCCATCTATCGTGTCTCCCAAACGGTCGTTCTGTGGACGCTCTGAAGGGCGACCGCTTCACCCCGCCCATAGCCGTCCACATACTATGTCTCTTTACTCATGGCTGTCCATAGGCGCAGTTGACCTTTTGTGGACGGGAATCGGCATGACGAAGCGCAAGCATCAACTCCTGACCGAGAGCGAGCGCAATCAGATCCTTGCCATCCCGACCGATCGCGACCACTTGGCTCGGCTCTACACCTTCGAGCCTGCGGACATCGAGATCATCGGCGCGCGACGGGAACGACGGAACCAGTTGGGCGTCGCGCTGCAACTCGCGCTCTTGCGCCACCCGGGCATCACACTGGCGCAGTTGATACAGAACAGGGGAGCGATGCCCCATGATCTCGCCGCCTTCGTCGCAGAACAGCTTGGCCTGCGCGTCACGGATCTGGCTGACTATGCGGCGAGGGACCAGACCATGACGGACCATGCTCGCGAGCTAGCCGCGCGCTTGGGACTGCGAGGGCCGACGCGTGCCGATATTCCGTTCATGATCGAAGCGGCCACGAAAACGGCATGGGCGACCGACAAGGGGATGACGATAGCGACCGGTGTTGTCACCGCCCTTCGTGAGGCCCGGATTCTGCTGCCGTCCATCTCCACCATCGAGCGTGCCAGCAGCGCGGGGCGCGCGCGTGCCCGCAAGCAAGCCGCCTATGCCCTGATCGACGATCTCAGCGCTGAACAGGTCCACGCCCTCGACCAGCTCTTTGACGACGCCGGGGGCATGAGCCAGCTCGCTTCGCTCAAGACCATTCCCATCGCGGCAAGGCCCGATCATATCCGCCAGATTCTCGACCGCCTGCGGCAAGTGCGGAAGATCGGCATCTCCCCGGACGTGGCTGGCCGCATCCACGCGGACCGCTTCCGGCAATATGTCCGGGAAGGCCGTGCATCGCCTGCCTATATGATCGAGCGATACGTTCCCTCCCGGCGGCGCGCCACGCTGGTTGCCTTCCTGCTCGATCTTGAAGAGCAGCTGACCGACAGCGCTCTGGAGATGGCGGACAAGCTGATCGGCAGCATCTTCACCCGCGCGAAGAATGCCCAGGCGCGTAGCTATGCCGCCACATCGAAGAACGTGGCGCGGCTGATGCTGATCTTTCGCAGAACGATCGATGCGCTGACCGATGCGGTCGATACTGGCGAAGATCCAATTGAGGTCCTGGACGCATCGGTCGGGTGGAACACCCTGATGAAGGCGAGGCCGGAAGTGGCGAGCATCGCGGAAACCGCCAACCTCGATCCGCTGACGGTCGCGGCCGACCGCTATGCGACGTTACGCAAGTTCGCCCCCGACCTGCTTGAGACGCTCCAGTTCAGGGCCGGAAAGGGCAGTGCGAAAACGATCGCTGCCATCGAAATGCTGCGCGACCTCAACAGGTCGGGCAAACGCGATCTTCCTACCGACGCTCCGATGCCCTTCCGTAAAGAATGGCGAAAAATCGTCGTTGGCGATAACGGCAAGATCAACCGGCGGCTCTGGGAAATCGCAACGATCGCGCATCTGCGCAACAAGTTGCGTTCGGGGGATGTCTGGGTGGAGCGATCGGCGGGATACCGCCAGTTCGACAGCTACCTGCTCAGCGAACCGAAGGCGAAGCCAATCGTGTCGGCTCTTGGTCTGCCACCCACAGCCAGCGAATGGCTCGAACAACGGGGCCGCGAACTGGACTGGCGACTGAAGAAATTTGCCCAGCGCCTGAAGCGCGACGCTCTGGAGGGTGTGCGGTTCCGCGACGGCCGCCTCCAGATATCCCCGGTTCGCACGATCGCGATGCCCGATGCCGAAGCGCTGGCTGACCGGCTCGATGCGATGATGCCCCGCATCCGCATCACCGAGCTGCTGCATGAAGTGGCGCAGGAAACCGGCTTTCTTGCTGCATTCACGAACCTGCGCACCGGCGAAGCGTGCCCCAACGAAAACGCGCTGCTCGCCACCATCCTTGCGGATGCCACCAATCTCGGCCTGTCGCGCATGGCTGCCGCGAGCCAGGGCGTGACGCGCGACCAGCTCCTGTGGACCCATGACGCCTATATCCGCGACGACAGCTACTGCGCGGCGCTGGCCGTGCTCATCAACGCGCATCACCGCCTGCCATTCTCGCGCGTATGGGGCGACGGCACAACGTCCAGTTCCGATGGCCAGTTCTTCAGGGGCGCGAAGCGCGGTGCATCGGGCGGCGATATCAACGCCCGCTATGGCGTCGATCATGGCTTCAGCTTCTACACTCATGTTTCCGACCAGCGTGCGCCTTACCACGTCAACGTGATCTCTGCCGCGACGCATGAGGCACCCTATGTTCTCGACGGCCTCACCAGCCACGGCACCGATCTGAAAATCGTCGAGCATTACACCGACACTGGCGGGGCGACCGATCATGTCTTCGCCCTGTGCGCGATGCTGGGATTTCGCTTCTGCCCGCGCCTGCGCGACTTTCCAGACCGGCGCCTCGCGCCGATCGCGCCGGTTAAGGCCTATCCGGCCATCGCCCCGCTAATGGGCAAGCGTATCCGCACCGACATCATCGCTGAACAATGGGATGACGTGCTGCGCCTCGTCGGCTCGATCAAGGCCGGCCATGTCGCGCCATCGGTCATGCTGCGAAAGCTCGCCGCGTACGAACGGCAGAACCAACTCGACGTCGCGCTACAGGAAATCGGCAAGATCGAGCGAACCCTGTTCATGCTGGACTGGCTGGAAAATCCCGATCTGCGCCAGCGATGCCATGCTGGTCTCAACAACAGCGAACAACGCCATGCCCTGACGCAGGCAATCTACACCTTCCGCCAAGGCCGGATCATCGACCGCAGCCATGAGGCGCAACAATATCGGGCATCCGGCCTCAATCTAGTCATCGCCGCGATCGTCTACTGGAACACGATCTACATGGATGCTGCCGCCCAGCATCTACGATCAACCTCGGTCGCGGTGCCTGATTATCTGCTCGCCCATACGTCCCCCGTGGGTTGGGAGCATATTGCCTTCTCCGGCGATTTCCTCTGGGATCGCGCAGCCGCTTCCGCTGGCCGCAAGGCCCTCAATCTCCCGCCGGATAGCCGCGTCGCATAAGCGTTCGCTGATTGTTCGCCCTTAGCGTTGTTTAGCGTACCATCCACGCTATGCCCTC
>NZ_LSKQ01000325.1 GCF_001557115.1 Erythrobacter sp. CCH5-A1 | reverse complement strand
CTAGCTGGGGACCGCTCTATGTGGTCCTGCACATGTTCGTGATGAACCGCGCCGCCAGTGCCTATGCTGCTGTCGCACCCACCGGGCCGACGCTGCTGGTCAGCAACGGCATCACCAATGTGAACAACGATATTGCGACGATCGCCGGGTTCATGATGATGAGCGTGCCGTTCATCGCGGCCGGCATGGCGCGCGGTGCGATGGCAATTGCCGGGCAGGCCACGTCGCTGCTCGGCCCGGCCCAGGCGGCGGGGCAGGCGGCCGCAGCCGAGCGTACCTTGGGCAACTATGCCACTGGCAACATCTCGTTCCAGAACCTCTCCGGCAACAACAGCAGCCTCAACAAGCACGATGATACCTTCAGCTACGGCTCCGGGTTCGGGAAGA
>NZ_LSKQ01000324.1 GCF_001557115.1 Erythrobacter sp. CCH5-A1 | reverse complement strand
CCGCCGAACGGCTGATGCCGCGCACCCTGAGCGTTGACAGCGGACATCAGAGCGCATAACGAGCGGCGCGCGCCCGTCCCGCCCCGCCGCGTTCGGCCTGCACGAACGATTGGCGGCCCCGATTGCCAGGGTGACCGGCAAAGGGGGCCGCCAAGAAGACGAAACTGGGACCGTCATGCTGCGTGCGGCTGGTGCCCTCAAAAGGGGGGTAAGGGCCGGGACAGTCGCGGGCGCGTTGTATCAGGCGCGCAGCTTGGGTTCGAGCTTCGCCTCCAGCTTGAGCCGCACCGCTTCGGCGGCGTGGCGTGCGCCGAGCTTGGTCATCATGTTGGCGCGGTGGATTTCGACCGTGCGCGGGCTGATGTCGAGCTCGCGCGCGATGGCCTTGTTGCTGCTGCCTTCGGCCAGCCAGTCGAGCACTTCGCGCTCGCGCGCCGAGAGGGTGGAGATACGGTCGCGCGCCTCGATCATGCGGCGGCGGGCGGCGCCGAACTGTTCGGCTTCCTTTTCGATGCGGAGCAGACAGCGGGTGAAACGTTCAGGGTCAAGCGGCAGGGCGAGGTAATCGAGCGCGCCGGCCTTGATCGCCTCGACGATGCGGCCCGGGCGCGGCTGGACATCGACCGCGATCATCGGGAGCCAGATTCCCAGCCTGCCGAGTCGGTCGAGGATCATGCCGACCCCGCCTTCCTCGGGCGTGTCGCGGGCGATGATGATCCCCTCCCTCGGCGGGTGGACCGCGAGCTCGGAGAGGTCACCATAGACCTCGCAGTGGTGGCCAAGCGCGAAGCCTACACGGGCCAATTCGGCGCGTTGACGGCTGCACGAGTCGATGAAGTGGAGAGAGGCTTTGCGTGTCATGTGAGCCTGTCTGCGCTAACCTATTATGGGATTCACGCAGGAGCGCCCCCGATCCGGAGGATTTACCATCTCCGCTCAAAGTCATCTCATTGAATTATATGAATTATATATCTCCGGAACGGAGCCAGATCAGGTCGGTCACCTAAGTGTCATCGCTGAAGCTGTAGGGCGGCAGGGAGTGGAAGGCCGACCGCAGGGCATTGCCCCAACCCGATGAAATCGCATCGAAATATTCATCTTCAGCAGTCACGCGGTGTTCATGCAAGGGTTGGAAGTTATCCTTGCCGATCACCAGCAGATCGAGCGGCAGGCCGACTGACAGGTTAGCCTTGAGCGTCGAGTCGAAGCTAACCATCAGCAGCTTCACCGCATCCTCGAAGCTCATGTCTTTCTCATAACCACGGATAAGTATCGGGCGGCCGTATTTGGTCTCGCCGATCTGGAAGAACGGCGTGTCCCAGCTCGCCTCGATGAAGTTGCCTTCCGGGTAGATCATGAACAGGCGCGGCTGCATGCCCGCAATCTGCCCGGCGACGATCATGGTCGCGGTGAAGCGGCCCTTGCCCTCGGGCCCGTTGTCGCGCTGGGCCTGCTCGATGGTGGTGCGAAGCAGCCGGCCGATCTCGGTCGCGACCTGGAACATGGTCGGGCCCTTGATGAGACAGTTCTCGCGCTCGGACGGGGCCTTGGTGCGCTCCTCGAGCTGGCTGATGACGGCCTGGGTGGTGGCAAGGTTGCCCGCGGTCATCACCGCGATGATGCGCTCGCCCGGAACGCTCCAGTGGAACAGCTTGCGGAAGGTCGAGATGTTGTCGACGCCCGAATTGGTGCGCGTGTCGCTCATCAGGACCAGGCCCTTGTCGAGCACCATGCCAACGCAATAGGTCATGCCGTCATCCTCTTCTCGCGCGCGCCCCGCCCTGCCCCGCCCGCGCCCTAGCGCGATGCGCGCGCCTGCGCAAAGGGGCCAAGCGCATGGGGCGGAGCCTGTCTATCGATTTACTGGTTGGACTGGCTCTGCGACTGGCTCTGGGTCTGGCTGGCGAAAGGCTGGCTTTCGACCGCCACGCCCACGGTGAGCACCTGCTCGCTCGCGCCGATGCTGATGCCGGTGATCGGCGCCGCGTCGCGATAATCGCTGCCCGTCGCCACGCGCACATAACGCGGATCGGGCGAGATGCCGTTCGAGACATCGAAGCCGACCCAGCCCAGCCCCTCGACATGGGCCTCGGCCCAGGCGTGGGTCGCTTCCTGCTCGATGCGGTCGTCCATCAAGAGATAGCCCGAGACATAGCGCGCCGGAACGCCGCTCGCGCGGGCGGCGGCGATGAAGATGTGCGCGTGGTCCTGGCACACCCCCGCCCCGTGGCCGACCGCTTCCTCGGCGGTGGTGGCCGAATGGGTGCGCCCGGTCTCGTAGGCCACCCGCTCGCGGATCAGGTAGGATAGCGCGTGGAGGAAATCGAGCGGCTTCCTGGTATCGCTCGCCGGCACATCCCGAAGCAACGCGCGCAGCCTCGCGCCGGGGCGCGTAAGCGGGGTCTGGCGCAGGAAGCTCCACAGGGGCAGGTGCCCCGAATGGCGGCCGATCACCCCGGCATTGTCCTCGGTCTCGACCACGCCTTCACAGGTCACCGTCACCTCGCGCGCGCCCGGGGTGAGGCCGACCAGCGTGACGTGATTGAAATGCTGGTCGTCATAGTGGAGCTCGGCCCGGGCATTCTCGAAGGTCATCCGCCAGTCGAGAATACGCTGGCCCTGTGTCTCCTTGGGGGTCAACCGCAGCCGCTGGAGCGCGTGAATCACCGGCTCGCCGAAGGCGTAATGCGTGGTGTGCCGCACCTGGAGTTTCAATTTGCTCATGCGTGGAACCGGTAATCCTCGGCGATCGCGCGGGCGATGGCGTTGTTGCGGGCGAGGAAATCGACGAGGAATTCGTGCAGCCCCTGCTCGAAGATCTGGTCGACGGTGAGGTGGCTGATCTTGGTGTCGGCCTCGCGCATCAGCGCCACCGCGCTGCCCTCGACCCCGTGGGTGCGGGCGAGCGCGCCGAGGCATTCGCGCAAGGCGTTGCGGCAGAAGGCGAGGCTCCTCGGAAAACGGTCATCGAGCACCACGAATTCGACGATCCCCCGCGCCTCGATCTGCCCGGCGTTGAGCCACGAATAGACCCGCGCCCCCGCGACCGAGCGCAGCACCTGCTCCCACTGCCCGGTATCGAGGCTCGATCCCACGTAGGAGAGCGAGGGCAGCAGGATGAAGTACTTCATGTCGAGAATGCGTGCGGTCGAATCGGCGCGTTCGATGAAGGTGCCGGCGCGGCTGAAGTGGTAGCCCTCGTCGCGCAGGATCGATCCGTCGAAGGCGCCGTGGACCTGCGTGCCCGCCC
This sequence comes from Erythrobacter sp. CCH5-A1, assembly GCF_001557115.1. Taxonomy (GTDB): domain Bacteria; phylum Pseudomonadota; class Alphaproteobacteria; order Sphingomonadales; family Sphingomonadaceae; genus Erythrobacter. Next base: position 12,740 of record NZ_LSKQ01000324.1, on the reverse strand, counting down.
GGCGGATCGCGGCGAGCACCTCGCCCACGCTGGCCTGCCCCACCGGGCGCGCGAGCAGGCGGTCGATCCGCATCCAGTTCTCGTTGACTGCTTCCCACACGTCCGAGGAAATGTTGATGCGGCTCTCGCGCGCGTTCGACCTGACGGCGGCGAACATCGCGCGGACATTGCCGGGGTTGGAGGGTCCGCGCAGCACGAAGTTCCAGACCGCGGTGCCGTCATAGCTGTCATGCACGGCCTGGTAGGCGCTCTGGAGGCCGAGCGTTGCGATCACCGAGCGCCATTCGGCCTCGGCCGTCACCACATCGCGGGTGAGCGCCATGCGCAGTGCCGCCTCGAGCAGGCGCGCGGTGTTCTCGGCCCGCTCAAGATAGCGGAACATCCAGAACAGGCCGTTTGCGGTTCTGCCGAGCATCTCAGTCCTTCAGCACCCAGGTATCCTTGGTGCCGCCTCCCTGACTGGAATTGACCACCAGCGAGCCCTTCTTGAGCGCCACCCGCGTGAGGCCCCCGGGCGTGATGTCGATGCCTTCTGGCGAGACCAGCACGAACGGCCGCAAATCGAGATGCCGGGGCGAGAGGCCCTTGGCGGTGTAGATCGGGCAGGTCGACAGCGCGAGCGTGGGCTGGGCGATGTAATTGTCGGGCTTGGCGACCAGCTTCTCGCGGAAGGCGGCGATCTCGCGCTTGGAGGACGTCGGCCCGATCAGCATCCCGTAGCCGCCTGATCCGTGGACTTCCTTCACCACCAGCTCGGCGAGGTTGTCGAGCACGTAGGCGAGGCTGTCCTTGTCGGCGCAGCGCCAGGTCTGGACATTGGGCAGCAGCGGCCGCTCGCCGGTGTAGAATTCGACGATCTCGGGCATGAAGCTGTAGATCGCCTTGTCGTCGGCCACCCCGGTACCCGGCGCATTGGCAATGGTGATACCCCCTGCGCGGTAGACGTCCATGATACCCGGCACGCCCAGCACCGAATCCGGGTTGAAGGTGAGCGGGTCGAGGAATTCGTCATCGACCCGGCGATAGAGCACGTCGATCGGCTTGTAGCCGCTGGTGGTGCGCATCTGCACGCGGCCGCCGGTGACGCGCAGGTCGCTGCCCTCGACCAGCTCGGCGCCCATCTGGTCGGCGAGGAAGGCGTGTTCGAAATAGGCCGAGTTGAAGATTCCGGGCGTGAGCACCGCAACCGTCGGCTTGCCCCCGCCGAAGGCAGGCGGCACGCAAGCGGCAAGGCTGCGGGCGAGGCGGCGCGGGTAGTTGGAGACAGACTCCACCCCGATCCGGCTGAACAGATCGGGGAACATCCCCATCATCGTCTCGCGGTTCTCGAGCATGTAGGAGACGCCCGAGGGGGTGCGCGCGTTGTCCTCGAGCACGAAGAACTCGTCCGGCCCGGTGCGCACGAGGTCGATGCCGACGATGTGGGTGTAGATGCCGCCGGGCGGTGTGAAGCCGACCATGTTGGCCAGCCAGGCGTCGTTCCCCCGCAGCAGTCGCTCGGGCAGGCGCCCCGCGCGCACGATCTCCTGCCGGTGGTAGAGATCGTAGAGGAAGGAATTGAGCGCGCGCACCCGCTGCTCGATCCCGCGCGACAGCTTGCGCCATTCGCTCGCGGTGATGATGCGCGGCACCATGTCGAAGGGGATGAGGCGCTCCTCGGCCTCGTTCTCGCCATAGACGTTGAAGGTGATGCCGGTGCGGCGGAAGGTGTCATCCGCCTCGCGGTTCTTGCGGCGCATCAGTTCGGGCGGCTGTTCGTCGAACCAGCGGCAATATTCGGCATAGGCGGGCCGCGTGTTGCCCTCCCGATCGAACATCTCGTCGAAATTCCCGCCGCGCGCCTGCATCGACCCCCGCAAAATGACTTAGTCGCGGCACTCTAACCCGCGTTTCGCAAAAGAAAAGCGGGTGGGGCATTTGACGTAGATCGCCAGCAAAACGCTGGGGCGCGAGGCTCGGCGCGTTCTCGGCAGCCGGTCCAAGGCGGCACTGGACCGATGGTCAGCGCGATGGCCCCGGGTCGCCGAGAAATATCCGGTCCAGCTTGGCCAAAAGTGCGGGGGCGAGACGGATGAAGTTGACCCGCTGGTCGGTCAGGTGGGGATAGCGAAACACCATCCCGCACTCCTCCAGATATCGCAGATAGCGGTGGGAGGTGGTCTGCGGAATTCCTGCGGCGAGGCCAATGATGGACGCCTTGATCGGGATGCTCGAGTGTTCGGCCTCGTAAAGCTCCAGCAGGATCGCCACCTCGGGCTTGAGGATACAGATCTGATCCATCGCTGCGGCGATCGCCTCATTCGTCGCCCGGAACGTTCTATACGTATTCATATTTATCGGCGACTGAAGCATTGACTGGTTCATCGGCATTCCCCCGCTTGTTGAAACCCCTTTTTAACCCGTCTTGCTAGCAGTTAACGCAGGACAACGCTTCTATCACGTCACGTAGACTCGTGACGGCGGCTCCTCAGATGGCTAATGGCTGCGTCGGGGATCGTAGAGTGACACGCGAGCAAGCGGGATGCTTTCGCTTTCTTGCGCGCTGTCGGTAATGGGGAAAGCGTTAACAAGTATGGATGCCAGCCAGAACCCCGCAAACGAGGGACCGATCTCTCTTACCCGAAGCCTTTTGGCTGCGGTTCGAGAACTTGGTGTCGTTTCAATGACCTATCATTTCGCCAAGTCCCACCAATCGCTCAAGCCAGTCTTGCCCTACCTGCATTTCGAGACCGGCAAGGTTTTCTCGCGGCACGACTTGCCCGAAGAGCATTCCGAGGTTCTGGGTCGATGCCATGATTACATTATTCAGCAGGGCAAGCCGGTGATCCTCTCGCAAGTATTGCCGCTGTTCCGATCGGTCGAGCCGCGTTTGACCGAAGAAATCATGACCGCTGCAAATGAAATCGGCGTCTTCGATCAGTACATGATCCCGGTCTATGGGCCGTTCATGGTCAACGGTGTGATTTCATTCGGAAAGGGCAGCACGATCGACCCGGGTGAGAAGTCGATGCTCATGAAGATGGAAAGCCTCGCGGCATTCCATCACAACCGCATGGTCGTCCATTTTGGTGAAAAGCGATCCGACATAGATCTCTCGCCGCGAGAAAACGAGGTGCTGACCTGGATACCGCGCGGCAAATCGGGCGCGGATATCGCCACGATCCTCGGGGTAAGTCTCTCGTCAGTCGACACCTATACCCGGCGGATTTTCGAGAAGATGGGCGTTCATGACAGGGTGTCGGCCGCGGTTAACGGGGTCGTCGAGGGCTTGGTCAAACCGACCTGACTGGATCACGGAATATCGCGCTTCGGTCGGCCTTCCCCGGGCGACAAATCACCCCCGCACGTTCTCCAACTCCGCCAGGAGCGTCGCGATCACCTGCGGGTCATAGGTGAAGCCCATGTGGGTGCAGCGCACCGCCACCGCGCGATCGCGTTCGCCGGGGCGGCCGGCGGCGCAGCGCGGAGCGATGACGCCGTCGTTGGCGCTCCACAACGCGACGGTCTCGACCGGCGGCTTGACCGGCAGTTCGGCGGCGATCGGGGGGGCGTCGACCGAGTGCCCGGTAATGAACTGGTAGGCGCGCCACACGTTGTTGGCGCGCGGGCTTCCCGAGAAGGGCGAGCCCATCGAGATCACTTTCGCGACCGCCTGCGGCTGGCGCTTGGCGATCTCGCGCGCGTAGAGCCCGCCGAGGCTCCAGCCGACCAGCACCACCTTCTTGCCGTGGCGCGCGTGGAGCTGGAGCAGGCGTTCCTCGATCGCGTCGAAGCGCTCGGGATCGGGGCCCCAGTTGCGGCCCAGCCCCCAGCGCTTGGTGGTGTGCCCCGCGCTCTCGAGCGCGCGGGCGAGGTAACGCATCCGCATCGGGTGGGTGGCAAAGCCGGGAAGGATCATCGCCACCTGCGGATTGCTCGTCGGCGCGATGGCGAGCTTGCGGCGCGGGCGGCGGACCGGCTCGAGCAGCACCTCGGCCTCGCCCAGCAGACGCAGAAGCTGCGGCTTGCCGAGCTCGTACTCTTCCGGGCAGGCCTCGCGCGCCAGAGCGACCCGGCGGGCGAACAGGGTGGCGCTATAGGCCTGCTGCGCCTGCGTGCCCGCAGCGCTCGCCGCCGCCATCAGCGGCGCGGGAAGACGGGGCAGTTCGGGAAGGAAACGCAGTTGGGCCATGGGCGCGACCCAACCAGATTCGGCCTGAATGTTCAATTAATTGTAACATGCGTAACAATTCCGACATATTTCACTTGGGCGCTGTTTTGGCAGGACATTCGCCGATCCGCTCGTGCTTGACCGTCGCGGTCATGGTGCCCTTGCCCGCCCCGTCGAACTCCATCGCGGTCGTCGCAGTCAGGTCCGCGCCGGTGCTGGTGGTGGTCCCGGTGATGGTGGCGCGGGTCGCGCGCCCTTCGGATTTGCACACCAGCACCGCATCGAGCTTGCCGCCCGCCAGCGCGAAGCTCTCATAGGCACACTCGCCGTCCTGGCCCTGCTTGACCATCGCCTCGTAGCCCTTCTCGACCTCCTCAGGGGTGAGGCAATCCTCGGCCGTGGTGACGAGCCCGGCGCCGTGGTCCTTCATCTCGGGCGGCATGCCGGGGATCTCGAGCCCGGTCATGGTGACGGTGGTCTTGTAGAGGCCGGGCTCGGGCTTGATCCCTTGCGCTTCGGCCTGCTTGGCCGCCTCGCCGAGGCTGACCTTGCCGTCTCCGTCGGCGTCCGATTGGCCCGCCCCCGAACAGGCGCCGAGCAGGCCCGCAGCGGCCAAGGTGATAAGGGATAGGGCTTTCATGACGGGCTCTCCTGCTGCTTTTGCCTGAGCATAACCCGTCTCGCGCCGAAGCGTGCCATGAAAAGCGTGTGCACCGCCCTCGCCGCCTTGCGCGTCCCTGCTTTGTTCCCCATACAGGGACCATGGCCGAACTCGTGATCCGCCGCGGACTGGACGAGCCCGAAACGGGCGCCGACTTCGTCCCCCACCGCCCTGCCCGCCCCGACAAGTCGATGGGCGGCATCCCGTTCAAGCTGGTCTCGGACTACGAACCCGCGGGCGACCAGCCGACCGCGATCGCCGAGCTGACCGAGAGCGCGCTCGCGGGCGAGAAAACGCAGGTGCTGCTGGGGGTGACGGGTTCGGGCAAGACCTTCACCATGGCCAAGGTGATCGAGACCTTGCAGCGCCCGGCGCTGATCCTTGCCCCCAACAAGATCCTCGCCGCGCAACTCTATGGCGAATTCAAGAGCTTCTTCCCCGACAACGCGGTCGAGTATTTCGTCTCCTACTACGATTACTACCAGCCCGAAGCCTACGTCCCGCGCTCGGACACCTATATCGAGAAGGAGTCGAGCGTGAACGAGGCGATCGACCGGATGCGCCACTCGGCCACCCGGGCGCTGCTGGAACGCGACGACGTGATCATCGTCGCCTCCGTGTCGTGCCTCTACGGCATCGGCTCGGTCGAGACCTATTCGGCCATGATCTTCGACATCAAGGTGGGCGAAGTCGTCGACCAGCGCGAGCTGATCAGGAAGCTCGTCGCGCTGCAATACAAACGCAACGACGCCGCCTTCACTCGCGGCTGTTTCCGGGTGCGCGGGGACTCTCTGGAGATCTTCCCCTCGCACTACGAGGACATGGCTTGGCGCGTCAGCTTCTTCGGGGACGAGATCGAGGCGATCAGCGAATTCGATCCGCTGACCGGCACCAAGGGGGCAGCGCTGGAGAAGGTGCGGGTCTATGCCAATTCGCACTATGTGACGCCGGGCCCGACGATGAAACAGGCCGCCGCCGCGATCAAGTTCGAGCTGGAAGAGCGCCTCAAGGAGCTGGAAGCGGAAGGCAAGCTGCTCGAACGCCAGCGGCTCGAACAGCGCACCAATTTCGACCTCGAGATGATCGCCGCCGCCGGCTCCTGCGCGGGGATCGAGAACTATTCCCGCTTCCTCACCGGCCGCCTCCCGGGCGAACCGCCGCCGACCCTGTTCGAATACCTCCCCGAAAACGCCCTGCTCTTCGTCGACGAAAGCCATCAGACCGTGCCGCAGATCGGCGCGATGGCGCGCGGGGACCACCGCCGCAAGCTGACGCTGGCCGAATACGGCTTCCGCCTGCCCTCCTGCATCGACAACCGGCCCTTGCGCTTCAACGAGTGGGACGCGATGCGCCCGCAGACCTTTGCGGTCAGCGCCACCCCCGGCGGGTGGGAGATGGAGCAGACCGGCGGGGTCTTCGCCGAACAGGTGATCCGCCCCACCGGCCTGATCGACCCGCCCGTCACCATCCGCCCGGTCGAGGACCAGGTGCAGGACTGCATCACCGAATGCAAGGCAACCGCCGCCTTGGGCTACCGCACGCTGGTGACGACGCTCACCAAGCGCATGGCCGAGGACCTCACCGAATTCATGCACGAGGCGGGCGTGCGCGTGCGCTACATGCACTCCGACGTCGAGACGCTGGAGCGCATCGAGCTGATCCGCGACCTGCGCCTCGGGGTCTACGACGTGCTGGTCGGCATCAACCTGCTGCGCGAGGGCCTCGACATCCCCGAATGCGGCCTCGTGTGCATTCTCGATGCCGACAAGGAGGGCTTCCTGCGTTCAGAGACGAGCCTGATCCAGACCATCGGCCGCGCCGCCCGCAATGTCGACGGCCGGGTGATCCTCTATGCCGACCGCATCACCGGCAGCATGGAGCGCGCCCTCGCCGAAACCGACCGCAGGCGGGCCAAGCAGCAGGCCTATAACGAGGAACACGGCATCACGCCGCAGACGATCAAGCGCAACATCCACGATATCGTCGCGCATACGGCAGCGCAGGATAGCGTGCTGGTCGACACGGGCGACGACGAGCGCAACAACCTCGTCGGGCACAACCTCAGGAGCTACATCGAAGACCTCGAAAAGCGCATGCGCGACGCTGCGGCCAGTCTGGAGTTTGAAGAGGCAGGAAGGCTGCGCGACGAAATCCGGCGGCTGGAGGCGGACGAACTCGGGCTACCCGATGACCAGAAGCGCGCGCCGATCGTGGGGCGGAGCAACGAAGGCAAGCCGGGGACGAGGAAGACCCGCTTCGGCAAGACGCGCTACAAGCGGATGGGCGGGAAGCCGTAAATTTTAGCTAACCCTCCAAGTCATTCTTGAATGCCCCATCAACGCCGGGCAAGCTACAAGAATTATGTCAGAGATCATTGCTTTCCTATCTGACCAATGGCCTTGGCTGATGCCGCTGGCGTTCGCCGTGCTGGTCGCGCTTGTCACCAAACTGAAAGCGCGCAGCGCATCGATTATACGTTGGTTGGAAAAGAAAGCTGCGGCTCACGCCGTAGCGCACATGCCACCAAGCAACCAAACACGATTCGCTAGGCGCATCAATCGCCGTGTGACGTGGCTTCGGCTCAAGGATTGGTGGAGCCAGCCCAAGTTTGACATGGTACGCGAGCACTGGCCGCGTCCGACCCTCATATTGCTCACCGCGGTTGTGGTGCTTAGCCTCATTCTGCGAATGTTCCCCGGTGAGTCGGAAGGTTTCCTAAAACAGATACAAAAGCTGTTCTCAGAACGAGATGACATGGATTGGCGCGCGGCGACCCAGATGTTGCTCGTGCTGCTGGGATTGCCAATCGGCTTCATGCTATGGCTGTTCCGCGACATCCACGTCAATGCGGTGCTCGAAAACCAGCGCAAGGACGTGAACCTCAAGGAATTTCAGGAAATCCAGTTGCGCGCGGCCGGCGCGATCGATGAGAAGTTTCCCGAAGGAGCGCGCGAAAGCCTTCAAATCGCTGCGACGCATCAATTGGCGGGGTTCTTGGGGGGCGAATATGGCAAGAGTTTTCAGCGGCCCGCCTGGGAATTGCTGCGCGCGCGCCTGCTCGCGAGTTCGCAGGCGATGGAATATCAGGAGATACCCGCGTTAATTACGGCGTGGCACGAAGTCGACCCGGCCTTACGAAAGCCGCTCCGTGCGGAAATCACGGGTGCGCTAGGAGCAATCACTAAGGACAGCATCTGCAAGGCGCAGCATGATGCAGTGCGCGATAAACGACGCACGATCTTTGGTGGCGCATTGCCCTTGTCCGACACGGTGTTCGACGGGATCGAACTCCCCGTCCATACGTTGCTTGCGTCGTCTGCACTTCAGCGATGCTCATTTATCGGCGCCAAATTGGAAGACGCGCATCTCGAAGGCGCCAATCTGCTGGACGCGCATCTCGAAGGCATCAATCTTTTGTACGCGCATCTTGAAGGTGCCAATCTGTGCCGCGCGCATCTCGAAGGAGCATATTTGGGAGGCGCGCATCTTGAAGGCGCCCATTTGGTCGGCGCGCACCTTGAAGGCGCAATTCTAGGAAGCGCGCATCTCCAAGGTGCCATTATGCCGGTCGCGCATCTCCAAGGTGCAATTCTGAGCGGTGTTCATCTCGAGGGCGCCATCCTGACGGTCGCACATCTTGAGGGCGCCGACTTGGGGGGCGCACATCTCGAGGGGACCGATTTGCGGGGCGCTCATCTCGAAGGCGCCAGTCTGGTGGATGTACAGCTCGATGACAATACTCTGCTAACCGATGCCGCATTCGATGACGCAACGCAATTTGCGCACGGCTGGGCTATCCTTTCAGACGAGGAAAAGGCCAAAGCACGCGGGCCGTGGATTGGGCGCGGGATGAAGCATACCGACCAAATTGCGGAAAAACGCGCCGCCAAAGCCGCTCCTGCAGCTTGAACGCGCGTCACAAGCCTGTCACTTGCCTCCTCCCATGACCGCCCGATTCCTCGCCGCGAGCCTTGCTGCCGCGGCGCTCTCAGCAACGCTTCCCGGATGCAAACCGCCGCCGACCGACAGCGCCGCCGCGCGGGTGTCGCTGCTCGCGCCAGAGGGCGGGCCGTCCGAGCCGCTCGCCTCGCCCGATGTGACCGGGGCGGTGTGGGCGAGCACGGCGAACCCCTTGCGGCTGGTCTACGGCATTCCGGGAAAGCCGGTGCTGCTGGCGCTCGAATGCCTCGATGCGAAGGCCCCCGAGGCGCGCCTCAGGATCACCCGCCACGCCCCCGCCGACCCGGGCGCGAGCGCTATCCTCGCGCTGATCGGAAACGGCTATATCGGGCGCTTCCCCGTCGATGCGGCGAGTGTGAAGGGCCAGCGCGTGTGGGAGGGCGAGGCCCCGGCGCTCACCTCCGAGTGGGACGCGCTGAAGCCCGAGCGCGAGGCGACCGTCACGGTGCCGGGCGCGGGGCTGCTGAAGCTCAACCCCAGCCCGCTGCCGATGGCGCTGGTCGATGCGTGCCGGAGCGAGCCTACTTCTGCCCCGCCGCCGCTTGCTCCAGCAGCGCCGGAGTCAGCACCTGCGGCAGCTGACGCGGCGCGCTAGCCCCCGGCGCATACCACAGGTAGAGCGGCACACCGGCCGCGCCCTGTTCGGTCAGGAACTGCGTGATCGCCGCATCGCGCCGCGTCCAGTCGCCCACGATCGTCACCACGCCCGCCTTCTCGAAGGCCGCCCGCGTGCTCTCGCGCTCTATCGAGGAGGCCTCGTTGACCTTGCAGGTCACGCACCAGTCGGCGGTGAAGTAGAGGAACACCGGCTTACCCTCGGCCCGCGCCTTCGCCAGCGCATCGGCGCTGAAGGCCTGGGGCTTGAGGATGCTCTCGTGCACCTCGGCCCCCTTGGCCTCATAGACCTTGGGCAGCGCGATCAGCGCGAAGGCGAGGAAGGGCGCCGCGACCAGCCCGAAGGCGGGCCATGCCATCTTGCCGCCGCGCTGGAGCTTGCCGACCACGAACAGGCCGAGCAGCACGCCTGCCACCAGCACCAGCGCGAAACCGCCGAACCAGCGCCCGCCGAGCTGCACCGTCAGCCACACCAGCGCCAAGGCGGTGAGGCCCATCGGGATCGCCATGATCCGGCGGAAGCGCTCCATCCACGCGCCGGGCCTGGGCAGCATCCGCCTGAGCGGAGGCACGAAGCCCAGCGCGAGGAAGGGCAGCGCCAGGCCCAGCCCGAGCATCGCGAACAGCAGCAACGCCTGTGGCACCGGCAGCAGCAGCGCCGCGCCCAATGCCGCCGCCATGAACGGCCCGGTGCAGGGCGTCGCCACGAAGGCGGCCAGCAGCCCGGTCGCGAAGGCCCCGGTCTTCTCGCCGCCCATGCTCACCGATAGCGAGGGCAGCTCGAACAGGCCGGCGAAATTCGCGGTGATCGCCGCTGCGAGCACGAGGAGGCCGACGACCACCCCCGGCTGCTGCAACTGGAACGCCCAGCCGACCTGCTCGCCCGCCGCGCGCAGCGCCAGCAGCAGCGCCCCAAGGCCGACGCAGGCGAGCACGACGCCCGCGGTATAGGCGAGCCCCTCGGCCCGCGCGGTCGCCTCGCTTTCGCCGGCGCGGGCGAGCGCGATCGCCTTCAGGCTCAGGATCGGGAAGACGCAGGGCATGATGTTGAGCAGCAGGCCGCCCAAGAGCGCGCCCAACACCAGCGTCCAGATCGGCGGCGCGGATGTGTTCTTTGGCCCCGCCACCTGCTCGCCGCCCGTCGGCACCGTGCCGAGATCGGCGTTGAACACGAAGCCGCCCGCGTCTTTGTCGCCGAACGAGAGGATGCCGGAGATGCTGTCCGCCTTGCCCGTGCCGAACTCGTCGAGCGGGATCTCGGCGATCAGCAGGTCGCCCTTGCGGCGGAAGGTCTGCGGGGCGGAGTAGGAGACCAGCTGCTTGTTGGCGATGAACACGTAAGGGTCGGCGAGCCCCATCGCCTCGGGCAGCGGAATCGCAAGGCGCAGGGTCTTGCCCGCAATCGCAAAGGCCGCGCGCGCATCGAGCAGCGGCGCGGCCTCGGCCCGCCAGCGCCCGAAATCGCCCCCCGCCGCAGCCGACAGCCGCGCGAATTGCGGCACGCAGATCTGGTCGGTGCAGGCGAGGTAATCGACCGTTCCCCCGACCGGCCCGGTGAAGCTCTTGACGCTCGGCCCTGGGGTGACCGGCACCAGCACGGTGTAGGGCCCCTCGTAGACATGGTTCATCAGCCCGCTGATCACCAGACGGTGCGGCACGGGATAGCGCGGCTCGCCCACTTCCCAGTCGGGCGGCAGGTCGAGCTTGAGGGCCATCCCCGCCCCCGCATCCCCGGGGTTCGACCAATAGCCGTGCCACTCCGGCCCCTTGGGCACGAAATGGAGCGCAAGCAGCCACTCCTTGCCCTCGACAGGCTGGCCTTCGGCGTGGAGCGTGACCGCGATATTCTCCGATCCGATCAGCGGATCGGCCGCGGGGCTCTGCTGCGCCTGCGCGGGCGCGCCGAGCAGCGCGACGCTTGCGACAATCGCAAGCAGCCATGCAGCGAATTGACGGATCGCGCTTGTGAAGATTCTTGCGTGCGGCACGGGCAAACCTCTAGGCATGACGGGCCCTATTCGCAATCGGAGCCGCCAAGGTGACAGCAAGATCAGACAATACACGCGACCTCGTCATTCTCGGCGGCGGCCTCGTGGGGATGACGCTGGCGCTGGCGGCGGCGAAGAAGGGCCTCTCCAGCCACGTGATCGACCGCGCCGACCCCGCCGAACTCACCGCCGAGGGCTTCGACGACCGCGCCACCGCGATCTCGACCGCGAGCTGGCACCTGTTCGCAAATATCGGCATCGCGGAAGGGCTCGAGCAGTTCGCCTGCGACATCGCCAGCATCGCCGTGACCGACCAGCAGAAGCCCGGCCGCTTGGATTTCGTCCCCGGCGAGGGTGACGGCACGCTTGGCCGGATGTTCCCCAACCGCCGCCTTCGCCTCGCCCTGTTCGAGGCCGCGGCGAAGGAGCCGCTGATCGAATGGACTTCGCTTGCCACGGTGACCGAACGCCAGCGCTCCGAATATGGCGTCGCCGCGGTCCTCTCCGACGGGCGCAAGTTCAAGGGCTCGCTGATGGTCGCCGCCGAAGGGCGCCAGTCGCCGACCCGCGATGCGGCGGGCATCACCATCGCCAAATGGGACTACAAGCACCGCGCGATCATCTGCGGGCTCACCCACGAAAAGCCCCACGGCAATGTCGCGTGGGAGATTTTCTACCCCGCCGGGCCGTTTGCGCTGCTGCCCCTCAATGACGACGCCGACGGCACCCACCGCTGCTCGCTGGTGTGGACCGTGTCGGAGAGTGATGCAGCAGGCGTGATGAAGCTCGGCGACCGCGCCTTCCTCGCCGAGGTCGAGAAGCGCATGGGCGGGGTGCTGGGCAAGGTGCTGAGCGTTGGGCACCGGTCGAGCTACCCGCTGGGCTTCCACCACACCGCGAAGATCACCGCCGAGCGCCTCGCGCTGATCGGCGATTCGGCGCATGGCATCCACCCGATTGCGGGGCAGGGATTGAACCTCGGCCTCAGGGACGTGGGCGCGCTGGTCGAGGTGCTTGCCGATGGCGCGCGGCTCGGCCTCGATCCGGGCGATCCCGAAGTCCTCAAGCGCTACGAGAACTGGCGCGGGCTCGACAGCTTCATGGTGGCGCTGGCGACCGACGGGCTGACGCGGCTGTTCGGCGTCCCCGGCGCCGCGGCGAGCGCCGTGCGGCGGCTCGGCATGGCGGCGGTGCAAAGGACGCCGATGCTCAAGCAGTTCTTCATGGACGAGGCGCGGGGCGTTTCGGGCGATCTGCCGGAGCTGCTGCGGGGGTAGAGCGGCCATGCCGCGTCATTGAAGCGCGCAAGCCATTCCCACCCCCAACCCCTCCCGCAAGCGGGAGGGGTTGGGGTTGGGAATGCGGT
>NZ_LSKQ01000323.1 GCF_001557115.1 Erythrobacter sp. CCH5-A1 | reverse complement strand
AAAACCGCCGCGCCAATGGTGCCCGAGGCACCGGCAAGGGCGATGCGGCGCGGCGGTTTTGCGGCGATTGGAGGCGGATGGGCATTACGTCGCCGCTCTCCCGCGCGGCGCTTTCATCGAGCCGGATGCGCTGGCCGATGGCCTCAGAGACGACCGGATCGCGGTGGTGATCTCGTGCATCGCCTCGCGCTCGGGCGCGCCGGAGGATGCGCTGGCGGTGGATTACGGGGCGAACGCCACGCTGCTGGAAGCGGCGCGCGAAGCGGGCGTCGCGCAGTTCATTCTGCTCTCGGCGATCTGCGTGCAGAAGCCCTTGCTCGCCTTCCAGCACGCCAAGCTGAAGTTCGAGGCCGAGTTGCAGGCGAGCGGAATCGGCTACACCATCATCCGCCCCACCGCCTTCTTCAAGTCGCTCTCGGGGCAGGCGGGGCGCGTCAAGGCGGGCAAGCCCTTCCTCATATTCGGCGACGGCAACCTCACCCGCTGCAAGCCGATCAGCGACGATGATCTGGCGCGCTTCATCGCGGGGTGCATCGGCAACCCCGAGGCCTTGGGCAAGGTGCTCCCCATCGGCGGCCCGGGCCCGGCTTTATCCTTGCGCGATGCAGGGGAGTTGCTGTTCGCGGCGGCGGGGAAGGCGCCGCGCTTCCGCTCGGTCTCGCCCGCCATGTTCACCTTCGCCGAGAAGGTGCTGGCCCTCGGCGCGCCGTTTTCGGGGTGGTTTGCCGAGAAGGCCGAATATGCCCGCATCGCGCATTACTACGCGACCGAATCGATGCTGGTGCTCGACCTGGCGAGCGGCGAATACTCGGCCGATCTCACCCCCGAATTCGGGAGCGAGACTCTGGCTGACCACTACCAGCGGCTGCTGGCGGAGGGCTAGCGCGGGGCGATGTGCCAGCTGGCGGGGGCAAGCGTCTCGCCGAGGTGGGGGACGGAAACCGGCTTGGCGGCATAATTGAAGGTGAAGGCGTGGGTGGCGCTGCGGCGCACGCGGATGCCTTCGGGAAGGTCGAGCAGCGGCAGACCGGCCTCGTCCGCCATTCGCACCACCAGCAGGGCGAGCAGCGCGCGGTCGGGCCAGATCGCGCAGTAGCGGATTTTGTCGTGGCGGTAGACCACCCCGCGCCCTGTGCTGTCGGCGAGTTCGGGGGCGAGGTCCGAGGCCACGTCCTCCCGCCAGCGGGTGACGGTGAAGCCTCCTGCGGGCTCGGCGATGCCGTCGCGCAGGGATTCGACGCGGGTCACGGTGAGCGGGATTGCCGCCTTCAGCGCCCCCGGCGCGAGGGTTTCGGGAATGCGGAAGCTGGCGGTCTTGCTGCCTGACCTCGGCCCGAGGAGCACGGGGCAGTCGAGCGCCTCCAGCTTTTCCGCGAAGCCTTGAGGCACGATGGGGAGCGTTGGCACCACGACCATGCGGTAGCCTGCAAGGTCTGCGTCGGGCGCGACGATATCGACGTCCAGACCGCGCTGGCGCAGTGCGGAGTAGGTCTCGAACACAAGCTCGAGATAGCGGAACGAGCGGCCCTGCGGCTGGATGGCGATGGTCCACGCCGCTTCGTAGGAGAACACCAGCGCCACCGGCGCCTTCGCGGTGGTCTGCATGCCGATCTCCTGCAAGACCGCCGCCGCTTGCCGCACCTCGTTGGCCGCCTCGGCCTCGGTGCTGTCGGGGCGCAGGAGTCCTGCGTGCATCTGCTCCTGTGCGAAAGGGGCCTGCCGCCAGCGGAAATAGCTCGTCAGTTCGGCCCCGTGCGCGCAGGCTTCGAGCGTCCAGAGAGCGACCATCCCCGGCAGCGGCGCGGGGTTGAACCGCGCCCAGTTCACCGGCCCGGGCTGCTGCTCCATCACCCCCCAGCGGCCCCGCGAGCACCCCCGGTAGAGATCATGGTGGAAAGCGGCGATATCGGGGTGGCCCTGCCGGAAGTAGGCCGCCTTCTCATCCGAGGAGAACCAGAACTGTTCGAGGAATCCGAGCGGATAGGAATCCCATGTCGCCACGTCGATGTCGCGGCCGACATCGTGGTGGTCGAACTCGGTGAAGAAGCCCATGAAGTTGTGGGTGATGTCGATGCCGGGGGAATGCGCGCGGAGGATCTCGACCTGCTCGCGGTTGAAGCTCGCGACCTGATCCGATGCGAAGCGGCGGTAATCGAGCCAATGCGCGGGGTTCGCCTCGGTGACGGTGAGGTGGGGCGGGTCGATCTCCGCGAAGGAGCGGTATTCCATGCTCCAGAACACGTTGCCCCAGGCCGCGTTCAGCGCCTCCACGGTGCCGTGGCGAGCAGCGCACCACCCGCGGAAGGCGCTGGCAGCGGCTCCGGAGAAGCTCAGGACGGTGTCGTGGCAGCCATATTCGTTGTCGGTCTGCCACATGGCGATGGCCGGATGCTTGCCGTAGCGCTCTGCGAGCGCTGTGACGATCCGGCGGCACTCGGCGCGGTAACCTTCGTGGCTGAAGCAGTAGTGGCGGCGCGAGCCGAAGCCCCTCGGGCGGCCCTGTTCGTCGTTGGCGACCATGTCGGGCATGCGATCCACCAGCCATTTCGGCGGCGTGGCCGTCGGCGTGCCGAGGATCACCTTGAGGCCGGCCGCGTGCAGGGTGTCGATGGCGCGGTCGAGCCAGTCCCAGTCGTAGCGGCCGGGCTCGGGTTCGAGGCGGCTCCACGCGAATTCGCCGATGCGGATGAGGCTGAGGCCCATTGCGCGCATCCGCCGCGCGTCCTCGGCCCACCAGCTTTCCGGCCAATGTTCGGGGTAGTAGCAGCAGCCGAGTTTCATTGCGGCACTCTCTCCAGCGCGATCAGCCACGCGGTTTCGGGATGGGTGAGGGGCAGCGCGAGGCCCTGCGTCATCAACGCCGTGCCGGAGAGGACGAGCCCCTCGCGCCAAACATCGGAGTTGGCGAGGTAGTGGCGGGCCTTGGCCGGCCACGGTTCGGGCAGGGTGACGCGGTAGCGCGCCTCGGGCTCGAGCCCCGCGAGCCGCAGCGGCGCAGCGTCGAACACCGGCGAGAAGGCGGTCTGCGCGACCAGCGCCAGCGCCTTGTCATCGTGCGTCACCATCATCCCGGTGACGTTCTGATCGGGGTGGGCAAGGCGGTGGAGTGCGCCCGCGTGCAGCACCCCGCGCCACTGCTTGTAGAGCGCGATGTGGGCGGCGAGGCAGTCGCGTTCCTTGTCGGTCATCCGCGCAGGGTCCGCCTCGACTCCCATGTGGCCTAACACCGCCACCTTGGCGCGGAAATCCATCGCCAGCCTGCGCCCGGTGATCGGATTGGGCGAGGGGCCGACATGGCTGCCGAGCACTTCCAAGGGCAGGAACTGGCTCCACGCGGGGATGATCCGCAGGCGCTCGATGGCGTCGTTGTTGTCGCTGGGCCAGACGCGGTGGGTGCGTTGCAGCACCCCGAAATCGATCCGCCCCCCGCCGCTCGAACAGCTCTCGATCTCCACCTCAGGGTGGGCAGCGCGCAGGCGGTGGAGGAGGGCGTAGAAGCCGAAAGTCTGGATGAAGCGCTTGCCGCCCGCGGGGAAGAGGTCGCGATTGTGGTCCCACTTCAAGTAGGCGATGGGGTGATCGCGCAGCAGCGCGTCGAGCTTTTCGAAGAGGTATTCCTGCACCTCCGCGCGCGTCAGGTCGAGCGCGAGCTGGCCGCGCATGGTCGGGCGATCGCGGCCTTCGACATGGAGGCACCAGTCGGGATGGGCGCGATACAGGTCGCTGTCGGGCGAGACCATCTCGGGCTCGACCCACAGGCCGAAATCCATGCCGAGTTCGTGGACCCGCGAGATCAGCGGGGCCAGGCCGTTCGGGAATACTTGCTGAGAGACGAACCAGTCGCCGAGGCTGGTCTTGTCGTCCCTGCGCCCGCCGAACCAGCCGTCGTCGAGCACGAAGCGTTCGATGCCGAGCGCGGCGGCGCTTTCGGCGAGGCGCATCAGCCCGGCCTCGGACAGGTCGAAGCCCAGCGCCTCCCACGAATTGAGGTGGACCTTGCGCGGTCCCCACTCGGCGCGGGCGGGAAGCACGGACTTGCGCAGGAAGCCGTGGAAGGTCTGCGCCAGCATCGAGCGGTCGGCGGCGAGCGCCAGCACAGCCTGCGGCACCGCGAAGTTCTCGCCGGGCCCGAGCACCACCTCGCCCGCCTCCAGCACTGCGCCCATCAGCAGCATCGCCCGCCCGTCGCCCGCGCCTTGCGCGTCGGGTTCGAGCGCCAGCCAGTGGTCGCCGCTCCAGCCGAGATGCGCGCCCAGCACTTCCTCGCCCGCGTGGAGCAGCAGCCAGTTGGCACCGCCGAAACCGGGCTTGCCGGTGGCGCTCTCGCGCGCGATGCCGTCGGGCGCGATTGGCCGGCGGTGCTCCTGCATCTCGCCCGCCCATCGGCCCGAATAGCGGGTCATTTCGGTGAACCGCGCGGGCACGGGCAGGGCGAGCGATGCGAGGCGCTCGACCGCGACCGGCTCTGTCCCCGTATTGGTCAGCGTCAGCCCGACTGTCACGACATCGGCCGGACCGATCACCCAGCGCACGCCGAAGTCGATCCCCGTGGACCGGTCGTGAAACATGAAGTGCGCCGCCTGCGATCCCGTTGCCCAGCGGTTCAGGCGGCAATCGGTTTCGATCCGCACGCCGCTGCGCCGCAGTTCCAGCGCGGGCGTGCCGCTCCAGCCGCCCTTGCTCTCGGGCAGCACGCCCGGCACCGGGGGCACATCGGGCTGGCTCTCGTGCCGCCCGCGCGCACCCGAGGCCGCCAGTGTGCCCAGATCCTCGCCCTCGGGCAGGCGCGCGCCGAGATAGACGAGGTCCGCCGCGCCGCCCACTTCCAGCGCGAAAACCAGCGTCAGCCGCTCGCCGTCGAGCCTCACGAATTCCACTGGCATCCCTCTCCCGTCACCCGAGCACCGGTGATGATCCGGCCTGCGGGCTTGCCGCTGGCCCGCCATTGCGCTGTAACCGCGCGCAACGAGAGGGGAAAGCGCGCAGATGGCACCAGCAACCACCGGGGGCGACCCGACACAGATCGCCGTGTGCCTCGGCCTGACGCTCGCGATCGCGCTCGCCACATGGCTGACGCTGCGGCGCGCCGGCCATGACGGGTCGAAAAAGGACGTTTACCTCGCCGGGGGCAAGCTGAACTGGCTGTTCGTGGCGGGCGCGATCACGCTCACCAACCTCTCGACCGATCAGCTCGTCGGCATGAACGGCAACCAGATGCTGCTGCTCGCCTGGTGGGAAATCAGCGGCTTCGTGGGCCTCCTGATCCTCGCCTATGTGTTTGTGCCGATCTATTACCGGGCGAGAGTCACCACCGTGACCGAACTGCTCGAACAGCGTTATGGCGGCGGGGGAATCCGCACGCTGGTGTCGGCGCTGTTCCTGTTCGGGATGGTGCTGATCTACCTCCCCGCCGGGCTCTATTCGGGCGCGCTGTTCCTGAAGACCGCGGGGATCGACTTTCCGCTGCTGGTGCTGGCGGCGCTCCTCGGGGTGATCGCGGCGGCCTATACCATGACGGGCGGGCTCAGAGCGGTGGCGGTGATGGAGACCTATTCGGGCATCGGCGTACTCGCCATCGCGGTGCTGGTCGTCGTGCTGGCATTGAATGCGGTCGATTGGGACATTGCCCGCGGCGTTCCCCCTGAGCGCCTCACCATGGTGGGCGCGGCGGATTCGCCGATCCCGTTCCACACGCTCTTCACCGGCATGGTCTTCATCCAGATCTACTACTGGTCGACCAATCAGCCGATCACCCAGAAGGCGATGGCCGCGCCCAGCGTGCGCGAGGCGCAGAAGGGCGTGCTCGCCGCCGCGGTGGTGCGCATCCTGATCATCCCGGCGATCGTGGTGATCCCGGGCGTGGTCGCCTTCCAGCTGTTTGGCGATATCGACGATGCGGCTTACGGTCGGCTGGTGGGCGAGGTGCTGCCGCCGTGGCTTTCGGGCGTCTTCGCCGCCGCCATTGCGGCCGCGGTAATCGCCCACACCGCCGCGGTGATGAACGCGGCTGTGGGGCTCTATGCAGTCGACTTTCACGAGAAATTCGTCGGCAAGGTCGCCAACCACTGGCGGCTGTCGGGCATCGTCACCGTGGTGCTGACTCTCGCCTCGGTGGCGCTGGTGCCGGTGTTCGAAAGCGCCAAGAGCATCATCAACTTGCTCCAGCAGCTGAACGGCCTTTCCTCGATGCCGATCCTTTCGGCCTTCATCGTCGGGCTGCTGTTCACCGGGGTTGAAAGCCGCGCGGCGATCGTGGGCGTGGTGTGGGGCTTTGCGCTCTATGCGCTGTTCAGCTTTGTCGCTGAACCGGCGGGGCTGATCGGGCTCCACTACATCGACTTCATGGTGGTGACGCTGGCGACGAGCGTGATCGCGGCGCTCGCCTTCAACCGCTTCGCGCTGGGCGGGCGGGCGCGCTTCGCCCCGCGCGAGGTGTTCGCGCAGCTCGCCAGGCGGTCCGAAGAGGATGAGGTCTTCGCATGACCCTCGACCTTGCCCGTCCGCACCGCCGCTTCAATCCGCTCAACCGTAGCTGGGTGCAGGTCTCGCCCCAGCGCATGGGGCGGCCGTGGCAGGGCGAGGTAAGCGAGCCCGATCCCCCGCCGCCCGCATACGATCCGGAATGCTACCTGTGCCCCGGCAACGCCCGCGTCGGCGGCGAGGCGAACCCGGATTACGCGGGGGTCTACGTCTTCGACAATGATTTCCCCGCGCTCGAGGACACGGAACGGGGCGGCACTGCCGACGACCCGCTCTTGCGCGCCGAGGCTTCGGGCGGCGTGTGCCGGGTGATCTGCTTCTCCCCCGATCACGGCAAGTCGCTCCCCTTGCTGGGCACGGCGCAGCTGCGCGCGGTGATCGATTGCTGGGCCCACCAGACCGCCGAACTGGGCCAGCGCTTCGCCAACGTGCAGGTGTTCGAGAACAAGGGCGCGATGATGGGCTGCTCCAACCCGCATCCCCACGGCCAGATCTGGGCGACGTCCCACCTGCCGCAGGAAATCGCCGCCGAGGATAAGGCCCAGCGCGCCTACCATGCCGAACACGGCCGCCCGCTGCTGCTCGACGTGGCCACTCGCGAAGCGACCGGCGAGCGGGTGGTGGAGAGCAACGACGACTGGCTCGTCATCGTCCCGTTCTGGGCGGCGTGGCCGTTCGAGACCCTGCTGCTCCCGCGCTTCCCGGTCCGGCGCCTGCCCGATCTCGCCGCCGGCCAGCGTGACGCTCTGGCGAGCATCCTGAAGGCGCTCACCACCCGCTACGACAACCTGTTCCAGACCAGCTTTCCCTATTCGATGGGCTGGCACGGGGCGCCTTTCAACGCAGGCCCGCAAGACCACTGGCAGCTCCACGCCCACTTCTACCCGCCGCTGCTGCGCTCGGCGAGCGTGCGCAAGTTCATGGTCGGCTACGAGATGCTCGCCGAGCCGCAGCGCGATCTCACGCCCGAACGGGCCGCAGAGATGTTGCGTTCCGCCGACGGCCTGGTGCATTACCGCGGATAGGGAAGGGATCGCAGATAGATGGATCGCCGCGACAGACTGATTGCCCGCGCCCGGCAGGGTTACCGGCTCGCCTACGGGGTCGAGCCGTCGCGCTTTTTCGCCGCGCCCGGCCGCGTCAACCTGATCGGCGAGCATGTCGATTACAATGATGGCTACGTGCTCCCCTGCGCGATCGACCGCGAGACGATCGTCGCGGCCGGGCCGCCCTCGCCGCAGACCAAGGAAAAGCTGTTCGAAGCGGTCGCGCTCGACATGGGCGAGATGGCGAGCGCGCGCGACAGCTTCGATCTGCTCGCGCCGATCCGTCCAGGCGACAACAACTGGCAGAACCACGTGCGCGGCGTGGTGCAGGCGCTGGGGCGTTATGGCCACAAGGTGCGGCCGATGCGCATCGCGATTGCAGGCGATGTGCCGATCGGGGCCGGGCTGTCCTCCTCGGCGGCCTTTGGCGTGGCGGTGGCGCTGGCGTGCTCGGACTATTCGGGCCTCGAGCTCGCGCCCGAAATGCTCGCCAAGGTCGCGCAGCTCGCCGAGAACGATTTCGTCGGCTGCGCCTGCGGGATCATGGACCAGATGGCCGCTGCGGCGAGCGTGGCCGATCATGCGCTGCTGCTCGATTGCCGCAGCCTCGAGACCCTGCCGGTGCCGATCCACAAGAGCCTCGCGATCACCGTGATCGACACCGGATTGCGGCGCAGCCTCACCGAAAGCGCCTTCAACCAGCGCCGCGCGGAGTGCGAGGCGGTGGCGCAGCACTTCGGGGTGAAGGCCCTGCGCGATGTCGATTACGGCCGGCTGCTGCGGGCCGAACCCGATCTCGATCACACCCTGTTCCGCCGCGCCCGCCATGTGGTGACCGAGATGGAGCGGATCGAGCCCGTCGGAGTCGCGCTGGCGCGGGGCGATACGGCGCAGCTGGCGGCCGTGATGCGCGAGGCGCACCTTTCGCTCTCCGACGATTTCGATGTCTCGCTGCCGCCGATCGACCGGCTCGCGCAGATGATCGCCGAAAGCCTCGGCGATGCCGGCGGGGTGCGGCTGACCGGGGCGGGCTTCGGCGGGTGTCTTGTCGCGGTCGCCCGGCATGACGCGGGACCGGCGATCGACGATGCGATCGCGCGCTACAACGCCGATGCCGATCTGCCCGCGCGGGCGGACCTGTTCCGTCCGGCCCGTGGCGCAGCGCCGATCGAGGTCGGCTAGGTGATAAAGGCCACGCGGGAGCCGCTCCTGGCGCGGGTATGAACCCAACCCGTCGCAGAGACGATTTACAGATATAAAAATATCTTTATATGCTCCCGGTCACGATGGTGATCGAGGACATCTTCAAGGCGCTGGGCGATCCGACCCGGCTGCGCATCGCCCGC
Organism: Erythrobacter sp. CCH5-A1; assembly: GCF_001557115.1. Classification (GTDB taxonomy): domain Bacteria; phylum Pseudomonadota; class Alphaproteobacteria; order Sphingomonadales; family Sphingomonadaceae; genus Erythrobacter. The sequence continues at coordinate 737 of NZ_LSKQ01000323.1, read as the reverse complement.
CTGCTCGGCGCGATGGAGCTGGCCGTGGGTGAACTCGCGCAGGTGCTTGGGCAAAGCCAGCCGCGCGTCTCGCGCCATGTCGGCATCCTGTGCGATGCAGGCCTCGCCGAGCGCCGCCGCGAAGGATCGTGGGTGTTCCTGCGCCAGAGCGAATCGGCCGGCGCCGTGGTCGAGGCGGTGCAGGCGCTGCTCGCGCTCGCCGAGGAACAGGAACCCGCCTTCGCCGCGCTGTGCGAGGCCGACCGCAGGAAGCTCGCCGCGATTCGGCAGGCGCGCGAGGCGGCGGCGGAGACCTATTTCGCCCGCCACGCCGGCGAGTGGGACGAACTGCGCGCGCTCCACAGTGCCGATGCCGAGGTCGAGACGCGTCTGGCCGAGGCGCTCGCCGAGGCGCCCCTTGGCGCGCTGCTCGACATCGGCACTGGCACGGGCCGCATCGCAGAGCTGTTCGCCGACCATGCCGAGCGGATCGTCGCGCTCGACAAGAACCTCGAAATGCTGCGCGTCGCCCGCGCAAAGCTCCAGCACCTGCCCGCCTCGCGCGTCGAGCTGGTGCAGGGCGATTTTTCCGACCTGCCCTTTGCCGATGCCAGCTTCGATACCGTGATCCTCCACCAGGTGCTGCACTTCGCCCCCGATCCCGCCCCGGCGCTGGCCGAGGCGGCGCGGGTGCTGCGCGGCGGCGGGCGGATCGCGATCGTCGATTTCGCCAGCCACGATCACGAGGAGCTGCGCAC
>NZ_LSKQ01000322.1 GCF_001557115.1 Erythrobacter sp. CCH5-A1 | reverse complement strand
GGGTTCGGGCACCGTCGACTTTCCGACGCCTATCGGCGTCCGAAACTCTAAACGTAAGCCGAATGTCCGGTTTCGGCCGGGATGAGGCAAAGGCTGCCCTCGCCTCACTCTGCCGCCTGCGACAAGGCGATGCGATTACCCTCGCTGTCGGCGATCTCGGCGACGAAGCCGGCCGCGCCGATGTCCTTCTTGGGGTAGAGCACCGCGCCGCCCGCCGCCTCGGCCCGCGCGATCACGGCGTGGATATCCGGCACATCGAAGTACAGGATCGCGCCGTCTCTGGTGGGCTTGTAGACGTCCCCCTTCGCCAGCGCGCCGCTTGCGCCGGGGCGACCGTCGGCGCGGGGAAAGAAGGCCATGTCGTAGCCATCGGTCTCGCGGCGCTCGAGTTTGACCGCGAAGACCGCCTCGTAGAAGCGGATCGCGCGGTCCATGTCGGTGACGGGGATCTCGAAGTGGACGACCGGATTGACTGCGGCGGTGTCGGTCACGGCGGGGGTTCCTTCGGGGGCGGGCGCTGCGCCCTCACAGGCGGCGAGCATCAGAGCCACGCCCGCGATTGCCCCCGCCCGCAGCACCTCACCGCGCCGCGGCGAGGTTCTGCATGCGCTTCAAGTAGCGCGCGAGCACGTCAATCTCGAGGTTGACCGCGTCCCCCTCTTTCAGCGCACCCAGCGTCGTTACCGCGGCGGTGTGGGGGATGATGTTGAGCAGGAAATCGCAGGTGCCGTCGGGCCGGTCGCGCACGTCGTTGACCGTGAGCGAGACGCCGTTGACCGTGATCGAGCCCTTCTCGGCGATGAAGGGCGCCATCTCGGCGCGGGCGCGGATCGCGATGTGCCAGCTGTCGCCATCCTGAGAGACCTTCACCACCTCGCCGACCGAATCGACATGGCCGGTGACGATGTGCCCGCCGAGCTCGTCGCCGAGCCGCAGCGAGGGCTCGATGTTGAGCTGCGCGCCCGCCGCCCACATCCCCGGTACGGTGCGGCTGACGGTCTCGCCCGAGAGGTCGACGTCGAACCATGCATCGCCCGCCGTGCCGCCGCGCTCGACCACGGTGAGGCACACGCCCGAGCACGCGATCGAAGCGCCGATGTCGATCCGCGCCGGATCGAGCGGGGCGGTGATGCGCAGCCGCAGGTCGCCGCGCTGCTCGGCGGCGGCGATGGTGCCGATGGCGGTGACGATGCCGGTAAACATGGGGGGCGTTTCCTTGCGAGAGCTATCGGGTGCGCAGATAGGCCGCGAAGGCGTCGCTGCCAAGCTGGCGGCGTTCGCCGAGGGCCCAGCGGCCATGCGCCCCGCCGAGTTCCGCGAGGCCCAGCGGGCCGAGCGCGCGCAGGCCCTCGCCGATCAGGATCGGGGCGGTGTAGAAGTGGAACTCGTCGACGAGGTCGGCGGCGAGGAAGGCCGCGGCGGTCTGCGCCCCGCCTTCGACATAGAGATAGTTCACGCCTTCGAGGGCGCCGATGGCCTCGGGCGCGGAGAGGGCGGTGGTGCCCTCGGGCGCAGGCCCTCGGGTCAGCACCACGCGGCGCGGCGAGCGTGCCTCCAGCCCCGGCAAGCGCACGTCGAGCCGCGGCCTGTCCGCCCGCCAGGTCCCGCCGCCCACGAGGATCGCGTCATGGCGCGCCCGCTGGGCATGGACATGGGCGCGCGCGGCCTCGCCGGTGATCCACCGGCTGGTGCCATCGGCGAGCGCGATGCAGCCGTCGAGTGAAGTCGCGAGCTTCAGGGTCACCCACGGGCGGGCGAGGTGTTGGCGGGTGAGGAAGCCCGCTAGGCTGGCGGCAGAGGCGGGATCGCCGAGCACCGTCACCGCGATCCCCGCCGCTGAGAGCCGCGCCATGCTCTGCCCGGCGGTGCGCGGGTCGGGGTCCAGCTGGCCAATGACCACGCGCGCGGGCCTCGCGGCAAGGATCAGGTCGGCGCAGGCGGGGCCGCGCTCCGACTGGTGGGCGCAGGGCTCGAGCGTCACGTAGAGCGTGGCGCGGGCCAGTGTTTCGGGTGCAAGGCCGGCGAGCGCCACCGCTTCGGCATGGGGGCGGCCTCCGACTTGCGTCCAGCCGCGCGCGATCACGCGGCCCTCGGCGACCACCAGCGCGGCGACGCCCGGATTGGGGCGGCTGAGCGGACGCGCGCGCGCCGCCAGCCGCGCGGCGGCGGCCATCCAGTCGTGATCGGAAGGCGGCTGGCTGGCGGCTATTGCCCGGCGCTTTCGCTGGCTGCCGCCTTGGCCCTGGCCTCGATCTCGGCGCGGCGCTTTGCGGCGGCGGCCTCCTCGGCCGCACGCTCGGCTTTGGCCTTGCGCTCGATTTCCTCGACATCCAGGCCCGATGCCCGGCCGAGCTGCTTGTAGATCTCGCGCTTCTGCTCAGCGATGCGCTCTTCCTCGGCCGCGCGCAGGTCCTTGATCTCCTGATTGGCGCGGTTCTCGGCCATGATCTCGGCATCGCTGCGCCCGTCGGCGTAGGTGGTAATGTATTCGATGGTCGGCCGCTCGGGTTCGCCATACTGGGTGCTGTTGACGCCCCACCAGATCATCAGGGCGGCCGGCAGGATCGAGACGAACAGGATCGGCCAGCGATAGGGCTGGGGCCGGCGGATCTCGTTCCAGAAATCGGCGATGCCGCCGGTGGGATTGAAGCGGGAGGGGAGGATGCGCATCGCGCCAATATAGGGCGCTGGAGAGAATGGGGGAAGGGGGCTGAGGCGGGCCTACCCGAAGCTCGCGTAGAGCCCGCGGCCGTGGTCCTTCAGCCAGCGGTCCGCATCGGCGATCTCGCCCTCGAAGATTTGCCGCAGCAGGGCGTGGAAGGCGGGCGAGTGGTCGAAGTGGACGAGGTGCGCGACCTCGTGCGCCACCACCGAGCGGCGCACCCGGTCGGGTGCCTGCACCAGCCGCCAGTTGATGCGGATGCGCTGCCGGTCCGAGCACGAGCCCCAGCGGCGCTGGGCCCGCGTCAGCCCGATGGCGACCGGCGCGAGGCCGGCGGCGGCGCAATAGTCGTGCATGTCGGCCTCGGCGAGGCGCAGCGCCTCGCGCTCGAGCCAGCGCTTGAGGCGCGCCTCGATCCCCGCTTGCGGCCCGCCAATGCGCAGGCAATCGCCTTCGACCACCGGCGTGCGCGACGCGCGCGGGTCCCATGCCAGCCGCAGCCGCGCGCCGCGGTAGAGCACCTCGCCTCCCGGCTCGGGCGCGGCGCGCCTGGGCACGCGCGCCATCTGCTCGCTGAGCCATCCCGCGCGCGCATGGGCAAAGGCAATCGCCTCGCGCCCCTCGGCCCAGGCGGGCAGGGTAATGCGCACCTCCGAGCCATCGGGCGCGAGCCGCAGCGTGAGCCGCCGCGCAGTCTTCATGCGTTTGAGGACAATCGGCACCTGCCGCCCGCCGATGTCGATCAGCGGATCGAGCGGATGGCGTGCCGAGGCGCCGCGCAGCCAGTCGATCATGCCTCCGCCCCCCAATCGCGCCGGGCGGCGGGCCATTCGGTGATGTGATGCTCGATCGGCCCCGCATCGACCTCGCTCACCACCCTGCCGATGATCGAGACCCCGGCGCGGCGCACCGCCTCGCGGTCGCCCGAGATGAGGTAGTGCCAGCCCGGCAGCGGGCGCCCGTCGGCACGCAGGCGGTAGGCGCAGGTCTGCGGGAGCCAGCTCACCTGCTCGACGATCCGCAAGGTCAGCCGCAGGCAATCGGGGACGAAAGCCTTGCGGTTGCGATAGTCCGAGCACTGCGCGGTCTTCGTATCGAGCAGGCGGCAAGCGATGTTGGTGTCGACCACCTCGCCGGTGTCTTCGTCTTCCAGCTTGTGGAGGCAGCAGCGCCCGCAGCCGTCGCACAGCGCTTCCCATTCGGGCCTTGTGAGCTCGCCCAGCGGCAGCTCCCAGAAGCGCTCCCTCAGTTCACCCATCGCGCGAGTTCCGCCGCGACCGCCTTGCCGCCCTGGTCGGTCGGGAGCGTGGCGATCGGCGCGCCGTCGGGGCCGAACAGGTAGACGACGTTCGAATGGTCGACGAGATAGCCCCCGCCCGGCTGGGCCTCGCCCTTGGCGTAGAACACCTTGAAGGCCTTGGCCGCGGCGTCGATCTGCTCGGGCGTGCCGGTCAGGCCGATAATATCGGGCGAGAAGGCGGCGGCGAATTCGCCCACCACGGCCTCATTGTCGCGCGCCGGATCGACGGTGATGAAGATGGGGACGATTTTGCCCGCCTTGGCCGGATCGCTCGCCTCCAGCTCCTTCAATCCCTGCGCCACGCGCTGCATGTCGGTCGGGCAGACATCGGGGCAGAAGGTGTAGCCGAAATAGACGATGCGGTACTTGCCCGCGAAATCGCCCCAGCGCACCGCCCGGCCCTTGCTGTTCGTCAGCGTGAAATCCCCGCCGATCGCCGCGCCCGCCAGCGGAGGCTCGCCCGCCGGGGCGTCCGCGCTCCCGCACCCGGCGAGCGCCAGCGACAGCGCGATTGCGAGGGAAGCGATGGCGGAAGGCTTGTTGATGCGGTTCATGCTCTGCTAACTGGCTTTTCGAGAAAGGCGCTGCGGCCATGCCCGCCCGCGCCGTCCCACATGGCAAGGTGTGGCAGGTAATGCGAAAGGATCAAACCGTGGCTCATGGTGTTTTGCGCAAGTTAGGGCGGATCGGAGCGATTGCCAGTGCCTTTGCGCTCGCCCTGCCCGCTGCCGCGCAGTTCCAGTCCGAAGGCTACCAGTTCCTCGAAGCGGTCAAGGAGAGCGACGGGGACAAGGCGACCGAGATGCTCTCGAAGCCCGGCACCCAGGTCGTCAACACCCGCGACATCACAAGCGGCGATACCGGCCTGCACATCGCGGTCGCGCGCTCGGACACGTTGTGGGTGCGCTTCCTGCTCCAGAAGGGGGCCGATCCCAATCTGCGCAACAAGAAGGGCGCAACCCCGCTCCAGCTGGCGACCGCGCTCGGTTTCAACGATGGCGTCGCCGCGCTGATCAAGGGCGGGGCGAGCATCGACATCGCCGACCAGACCGGCGAGACCCCGCTGATCACCGCGGTCCATGCGCGCAATGTCGAATTGGCGCGGCTGCTGCTCGAAAAGGGTGCGGACCCGGATCGCAACGACAATTCGGGCCGCTCGGCGCGCAACTACATGGAGCTGATGAACGGGAACGACATTCTCAAGCAGGTCTTCGCCGATGCCGACGCCAAACGCGCCGCTGCGGGAACCAAGAAAGAATACGGGCCTTCTTTCTGACATGACCGATTTTGCAGACCTGACCCTCGACGAGCTGCGCATCGCGCTCGCGCCCGATATCGCCGCCTCGGCCATCTTCGATGGCTGGAACGAGACCGCCCTGATCGCCGCCGCCGAGATGGCGGGGGCCGATGTGGACGTGGCCCGGCTCGCGTTCCCGGGCGCGAAGCCGATGGACATGATCGCGGCGTGGATCGCTTCGGTCGATCAGGCAATGGAGGCCGAATGGCCCGCCGAACGCCTCGCCACCCTCAAGATCCGCGAGCGCATCCGCACGCTGGTCGCTTTCCGGCTGGAAGCGGTCGCGCATATCGACGAGGCGGTGCGCCGCGCGCTGGCGGTGATGGCGCAGCCGCAGAACGCGGCCCGCGCCTTGAGGCTCGGTTGGCATTCGGCCGACATCATGTGGCGGCTCGCGGGCGATACGGCCACGGATTACAACCACTACACCAAGCGCGCCATTCTGGCGGGCATCTACAGCGCGACGCTCGCGGTGTTCGTCAACGACGACAGCGAGGGCAAGGCCGACACCTACGCCTTCCTCGACCGCCGGATCGACGGGGTGATGAAGTTCGAGAAGGTCAAGGCGCAGTTCCTCAACAAGGACCGCGAACTGCCGAGCCTGACGCGGTTTCTGGGGCGGCTGCGCTACCCGGCGCGGTAAACCCGACCGAACTGGTGGATTAACCTTCAGCCACGGCTCGCGCGGAGCGGGCCGCTTCCCTATTGCCTGTGACAGATTCGCGGCGCATCCTGCGGCGCCGGGGATCAAGACATTGACGGGAAGGACATTTCGATGGCGGGTTCGCTCAACAAGGTCATGCTGATCGGCAATCTGGGCGCCGACCCGGAAATCCGCACCTTCAACAACGGCGGCAAGGTCGCCAACCTGCGCATCGCCACGTCCGAGACGTGGAAGGACCGCCAGACCGGCGAGCGCAAGGAAAAGACCGAGTGGCACACCGTCGCGATCTTCTCCGAAGGCCTCGTCAGCGTGGTCGAGCGCTATCTCAAGAAGGGCAGCAAGGTCTTCGTTGAGGGCAAGCTCCAGACCCGCAAGTGGCAGGACCAGAACGGGCAGGACCGCTATTCGACCGAGATCGTGATCCAGGGCCTCGGCGGCACGCTCACCATGCTTGACGGCGCGCAGGGCGGCGGCGGCATGGGTGGCGGCGGTGGCGGCGGAAGCTACGGCGGCGGGCGCTCGGGCGGCGGCGGCGGCTGGGATCAGGGCGGCGGTTCGTCGGGCGGCGGCTTCGGCGGCGGCGGCGCGCCTGCGGGCGGCGGCTACGACGATCTCGACGACGACATTCCGTTCTGACGCGGGGGCCGCGCAAATGAAGGCATCGTGTCAGTGCGGACAGCTCGCGGCTGTGGTGCCCGGGCCAACGATCGCGGTGGTCGCGTGCCATTGCCGGGCGTGCCAGAAGCGCTCGAGCTCGCCTTTCGGAGAAGCCGCATACTGGCCGCACGAGGACGTGGCGATCACCGGCGATGCGACGCAGTTCGACCGGCCGACCGATAGCGGAGGCACCTTCAGCCAGTTCTTCTGCCCTCGCTGCGGCACAACGGTTTATATGCGGGGCACCAAGAACCCTACCCTCACCGGCGTGCCGATTGGTCTGTTCGACGATCCGCACATGATGCAACCGATCCGGTCGGTGTGGGAAGAATCGCGCCACCCCTGGGTGGAGATACCGACCGCCGTCCAGCATTTCCCGCGCGCGCGGGTGGATTAGGCTTGTAGGCGGGAGCCCGGCTGAAAACGTCCCGACGAGGCCGCCTCGCCCCGGCTTGCAGGGCTCAACCCTTCTTCAGCCCCGCCAGCAGATCGGCGAGCGGCCCCAGCTGTTCGCCCTCCTGCACGATCCCCGCGGCCTTGCGCGCGGCGTCGGCGTTCGGCCCTTCGGCATAGGGGTCGATCGCGAGGCCGAGGGTCTGCGCCACCGCCTCGCCGAGGTCGAACATTTCGCCCGAAAAGCCGATCTCGTCGCAATCGTCGGCTTCGAGTTCGATCTCTTCGGCCTCGGTGGCGGGGCGCTGCCCCTCGTCGACGAAGCGCAGGTCGATGGGCTCGTCGATCGTCACCGGGAAATCCTCGCCGCTGATCGCGCAGGGCTGCTGGATCGACGCCTGGAGCCGCCCGGTCGCGCGGATCGCGCGGGGGCGCTGTTCGAGCGACACCTCGGCGCGCAGGGCATCGACCGCGCCGAGCCCGAAGCGCAGTGCGAGCGCGGCGCGCTCTTCCGGCGTCGCCTCGATCACCACCGGCGCGGCCGGCAGCGGGCGGGCCTTGATCATCCGGCTGAGCTCGGACGGGGGCAGCGCGCCGCTCACCAGATCGCGCTCGCTTTCAGCATTTCGGCATCGGAAAAGCGCCCCAGCCGCTCGAACAGCTTCATCAGCCGATCGGCGACGGCGCGTGCGCTTTTGGCTTCATCCGCGCCCGCGGCAAAGGTCACGTTGCGCGAGATGGCGGCGGTGAGCTTTTCGAGGTCGCCCCCATTGAGCGCGCTGCGATAGGCCCCGAGCCGCCCGCCGAGCACGCTCATCAGCTTGCCGATGCGCTTGCCCACGACCACGTCGTTGACGCCGAATTCGCGCAGCTGCCCGTCCATGTCCTCGACGAAGAGTTCGGCCAGCAGCGCACTTTCGGCGCGCAGCTGCGAGGCCTCGATCCGCACCATCACGGTGCTCAGGACCGCGCAGATCATGTCGAAACGCCCCGCGACCGAATCCGCTACGCCGCATTCGGTGTAGTAGACAGAATCGCGCGCCAGCTCGATCACGCGGTGCCACAGCGGGCGCACGCCCTCGCGCGGGTCCGGGGCGGTGCCGAGCAGGCGGGAGAGGAAGGACATTTTCTAGCAGCCTTTCACGGGGCGGGCAGGATCGGTCAGGGCAAACGGAGCCACCGCATGCTTACGCTAACGCACGAGTGGCGGATGCGTTCAAGGCCGCCTGTTCAACACGGGTTCAAGCGCGCCCGCCCACGGCTTTCCCATAAGGCTGATTGCAAGCGGACGCCTAGCCCCTTAAAGCACCTCGCGTGAGGGGCAAGTGCGTGGGTGGGCGCGCCGCGAGACAGGACGACAAGGTTTGATCCGAATGATGAAAGCAGGCGCGATGAACAAGGCCCCGATCGCAGCGGCGGTGCTGCTGGCGGCGGCTTTGCTGCCCGGCTGCGCCTCGATCCGCGAATCGCGCGGCTATATCGAGGATCCGACGCTCACCACGCTGATCCAGCCGAAGATCGACAACCGCCAGTCGGTGGAAGGCACATTGGGCCGCCCGACCTTCACCAGCCAGTTCGGCACGCCGACGTGGTACTACGTCTCGTCTATTACCGGCCAGCGCCCCTTCAACCGTCCGCGCATCCGCCAGCATGCGGTGCTGGCGGTGACCTTCGATGCCAATGGCCGGGTGAGCGAGGTCAAGCGCAGCGGGGTGGACCAGGTGGTCTATCTCGACCCGAATGGCGACAAGACCCCGGTGCTGGGCCGCGAGCGGACCTTCCTCGAGGACCTGTTCGGCAATATCGGCCAGGTCGGCGGGGCAGGCCTTCCGGGCGGTGCGGCAGGCGGCGGGCCCAACGGCCAGTAGGCCGGCACGCGGCTCCCGCTTGAACGCTTTCGCCCGCGCTCCATATTGGCGGGCATGACAGCAGACCCTTCCGCCCACGGTCTCGTGCAATGGCACGGCACCACCATCATCGGCGTCCGCCGCAATGGCACCACCGTCATCGCCGGGGACGGTCAGGTGTCGATGGGCAACACCGTGATGAAGCCCAACGCCCGCAAGGTGCGCCGGATCGGCGACGGCAGCGTGATCGCGGGCTTCGCCGGTGCGACCGCCGATGCCTTCACCCTGTTCGAGCGGCTCGAGAAGAAGCTCGAGCAATATTCCGGCCAGCTGATGCGCGCGAGCGTGGAGCTTGCCAAGGATTGGCGCACCGACAAGTATCTGCGCAATCTCGAAGCGCTGATGATCGTCGCCGACAAGGACACGCTGCTTGTGCTGACCGGCAATGGCGATGTGCTCGAGCCCATCGGCGAGATCGCCGCGATCGGCTCGGGCGGCAACTTCGCGCTCGCCGCCGCGCGGGCGCTGGCGGATTACGAGCAGGACGCCGAGACCATCGCGCGCAAGGCGATGGCCGTCGCGGCCGAGATCTGCGTCTTCACCAACGGCAATCTGACGGTCGAGGCCGTCTGACCTTCTCTCCCCTCTCCGGAAAGATCATGGACAACCTCACCCCCAAGGCGATCGTCGCCGCATTGGACGAACACATCATCGGCCAGGCCGAGGCCAAGCGCGCGGTCGCCGTGGCGCTGCGCAACCGCTGGCGCCGCCAGCGGCTCGGCAGCGAGCTGCGCGACGAGGTGACGCCCAAGAACATCCTGATGATTGGCCCCACCGGCTGCGGCAAGACCGAGATCAGCCGGCGGCTGGCGAAGCTCGCCGAGGCCCCCTTCATCAAGGTCGAGGCGACCAAGTTCACCGAAGTCGGCTATGTCGGCCGCGATGTCGAACAGATCGCCCGCGACCTTGTCGAGGAAGCCATCCGGCTCGAGAAGGAACGCCGCCGCGAAAAGGTGCGCGAAGCCGCGTCCGAAGCCGCGATGGACCGCCTGCTGACCGCGCTGGTCGGCGACAATGCCTCCGAGGCCACCCGCGAGAGCTTCCGCCAGCGGATCGTCCAGAACGCGATGAACGATGTCGAGGTCGAGATCGAGGTGCGCGACACCCCGGCCGCGCCCTTCGACATGGGCCAGATGGGCGGGCAGATCGGGATGATCGACCTCTCCGACATGATGGGCAAGGCGCTCGGCCGAAAGAACACCCGCCGCCAGAAGCTGCGCGTGCCCGATGCGTGGGACAAGCTGGTCGAGGAAGAGGCCGACAAGCGGCTCGACCAGGACGATGTCGCGCGCGCGGCGCTCCTCAATGCCGAGACCAACGGGATCGTCTTCCTCGACGAGATCGACAAGATCGCGGTCAGCGATGTGCGCGGCGGCTCGGTGTCGCGCGAGGGCGTGCAGCGCGACCTGCTGCCGCTGATCGAGGGCACCACGGTCGCCACCAAATACGGCCCGATGAAGACCGACCACGTGCTGTTCATCGCGAGCGGTGCGTTTCACGTGGCCAAGCCCAGCGACATGCTCCCCGAATTGCAGGGCCGCCTGCCGATCCGGGTCGAGCTGCGCGCGCTGACCGAGGCGGATTTCGTGCGGATCCTCTCCGAAACCCGCGCCAATCTCGTCGCGCAATACACCGCGCTGCTGGCGACCGAAAAGGTGACGCTCGACTTCGCCGAGGACGCAATCCCCGCGATCGCCGCCATCGCCGCGCAGGTGAACGCCACGGTCGAGAACATCGGCGCGCGGCGCTTGCAGACGGTGATGGAGCGGCTGCTCGAGGACATCAGCTTCGAGGCCGAGGATCACGTGGGCGAGACGATCACCATCGACGCCGCTTACGTGGAAGCGCGGCTGGCGGGGCTGGCGGGGAACACCGACCTTTCGAAGTATATCCTTTGAGCGGTAGTGTCCCAAGAAAGCCCCTTCCCCTCGGGGAAGGGGTTGGGGATGGGGGCTCTGCGCCAGAAGCGTCGAACACCCACCCCCCAACCCCCTCCCTCAAGGGAGGGGGAGCAAGCGTTCCGGTCACCGATACGCAAGCAATGCTCGCGGGCATGGCCCCGCTGCTTGACGCACAGGCTTGGGCCTTCGTGGTGGTGGATGGCGCCGCCCCGGATGAGGCCTTTGCGATCATCCGCGAGGACGAGGGCACCACCGCGATCCTGCCCGACCCCGCCGGGGATTTCGCGCGCATCACCCTGATGGTTCACTCCGCCTTGGACGGCGTGGGGCTGACCGCGGCGGTCGCGGGCGCGCTCGCCGAGCGGGGAATCGCCTGCAATGTCGTCGCGGGGTTCCACCACGATCACCTCTTCGTGCCGTGGGCGCGGGGCGAGGAGGCCGTGCGAGCGCTTGCAGCGCTGAGCACGGACGCGGCCGCTGGAGAGGGCTCCTCGGCCTGACGGCCTCGGGGTCCGGTGCGTGGCCGCTGGCGTGCGTGCGTTCAGGTACAGATCGAAGAGCGGGAAATTGCCTCGATTTTACCTCGACTTAACCTCCTCCGGGTTAACTCGGGCCTGAGACAGGCAGCAATGACGACGGACAGTAATATGGCCCAAGCAAACCATCCCGGCGCACCCGAGCCCTTCGTGGTGCATTATTCGCGCGGGGCGCTTGCCTTCCTGTTCGCATTCGGCGGGGCGCTGGCGGCGTTTGGCTATTACCTGCACATCGAGAGTTATGTGGAGGGTCTCTTCCTCGTCCCGGTGGGCCTGATCGTGATGGCGCACGGCTTGCGCTATCTCGCCGCGCCGCGGCTGGTGACGATCCTGCCGACCGGCCTCGTCTATCACGGGATGGTGAAGTCCTACCGCGCGGACTGGAGCGAGATCAGCCGCGTCGGCGCGGGGCAGGGCGAGGAGGCGGCCGACAGCATCACCTTCCACGCAACCGGCCCCTTCGGGGTCTTCGGCAAGTTCGCGATCAACGAGCTGCTGATCGGCGGGCCGAACGGCGATCTGGCGAGCATTGCGGCCGCGCTCGATAGGGCGCGCAACGGCACGTCCTCGACGCCGCAATTCGGCAAGCGCCGCCCGCTTACGTTCTGACCCGTCGCTGCTGCGGCAGCGGCCTTCTTCGTCTCACGCGAGGACGCGAAGAGGGCCTCGCTGGCCGCCGCCTTGGGTAACATCTTCGCGTCTTCGCGTGAACCGATGCGCGGCCACGCCGCGGGACTTTTCCGACTTCTTGCGCGCCTCCATGTGCAGGCGCTCGCTGTTGGACAAATCCCGCTTTCCTACTCCCCCCGCGCCTGACAGCGTGCCTGCATGCGCCAGAATCCCGCCCTCACCGTGCCTTTTGCAGACGCTGGCGGGGCGGGGTGTTTTCCGGCTCTGGACAGTGTCTCATGTGTCTCCAACACGGCCGGCGAGACGCGCTCACTCGCCCAGCAGGTAGCGCTTCCAGAACACCAGCTGCGCGAGGAAGGCGTAGTCGGCATTGGCCTTCTTGCGGAAGCCATGGCCTTCGTCGGCCGCGACGAGGTGCCATGCCTCGCCGCCGTTCGCGCGGATTGCGGCGACCATCTGGTCGGCTTCGGACTTGGGCACGCGCGGGTCGTTCGCGCCGGTGATGACGAACATCGGCTTGGTGATCTCGCCGACGCGGGTGAGCGGGCTGATCTCGGTCAGTTTGGCGCGCTGCTTGGGGTCGCGCTCGTCGCCGTATTCCACACGGCGCAGGTCCTGGCGGTAGGGGTTGGTATTCTCGAGGAAGGAGACGAAGTTGCTGATCGCGACGATGCAGGTGGTGGCGGTGAGCTTGTCCTTCAGTTGGACGGCGGCGGCATAGCACATGTAGCCGCCGTATGAGCCGCCGGTGAGGCCGATCTTGGCGGGATCGACCGCTGGATCGGCGCGCACGGCGTCGATGAGGGCGGCCATGTCCTTGACCGAGTCCTCGCGCTTGAAGGGGCCGTTGTCGAGGCTGACGAAGCGCTTGCCGTAGCCGGTCGAGCCGCGCACGTTGGGGAAGAAGACGCCGACGCCGAGCTCGTTGAGGTAGTAGTTGTCAGAGCCCATGAAGCCTGCGGTGCTCTGGCCTTCGGGCCCGCCGTGGACGTCGACGATGAGCGGGCGCTTGCCCGGGAACTTGGCGGGGTCGGGCAGGTAAAGCAGGCCCGAGACCTCAAGCCCGTCGAAGCTCTTCGTCTTGACGATGCGCGGTTCGACGTTGACCGAAGGGTCGAGCCCGCCGGTCTCGGACTGGGTCCAGCGGGTGAGCTGCATGGTCTTGGGGTCGAGGCTCCAGACGTCCGCCGCGCTCTTGGCGCTGGAGAAGGAGAAGCCGATCTCGCCCCAGGGTGCGAACTGCAGGCCGCCGATCTGGCCGGCGGGGAGGGCGTCGACAGGGGTGACCTTGCCGGTCGCGACGTCGAGCAGGCGCATCCGGTCGGAGCCGGCCTCGTTGACCTCGTAGACGATGGTCTTGCCGTCTTCGGAGATGTCGAAACCGTCGACGTCCCAGGCCTCCTTGGTGACGGGGGTGAAGGCGCCGGTCCTGGGATCGAGCTTGCCGAGGCGCTGGAAGTCGGAGTCGCGGTCGGTGGTCACCCACAAGGTGCCGTCGGGCGCGACCTCGAGGCCGGAGGTGCTGACCTTGGCCTTGGGATCGCCGATGGGCGCGAGCGCGCCGGTGGCAAGGTCGAGGCTGTAGAGGTCGACATCCTCGACCGAGCGGTAGTCGGCGACATAGGCGGTCTTGTTGTCGACCGAGAAAGCCGCGATCGCCCAGCCGCCGCCCTTGCTTTCCCACACCATCCGCGAGGAGGCGGGGTCGCGAGGGTCCATGACGTAGAGGTCGGCATCCACGCCGTTGCGGCGGGTGGAGCTGAAGCCGATCAGGCTGCCGTCGGCGCTCCAGGCGTTGATCTCGTTGCGGCTCTTGCCGTCGGTCAGCAGGGTGAGGCGGCCGTCCTTGAGGGTGTGGAGCTGGAAGTACTCGTCACCGCCCTTGTCCTTGGAGACGACGATGACGTCGCCCTTCACCGGGGCGTAGGAGCCGCGCACGGTCTCGGCCTCGAAGCTGATCTGGGTGCGCGCGCCGAGCGGCATGGCGACGCGGTGGAGCTGGCTGACATTGGCGAAGCGGGTGCTGATGAGGACGGCGCGGGTCTTGGGGTCCCAGCCGGCGAAGCCCGCGCCGCGCGCTTCGAGATAGGGGCGCACGTCGTCGACCAGCGCGAGGGGGATGGCGGGCATGTCCTCGGCCGTGAGCGCGGCCGGGATCGGAACGGCGGGCGCGGGCGCGGCGGGCGCTTCCTGCGCGGCGAGTGGCATGGCGGTGGCGGCAAGCAGCGTGCCGATCAGAGTGGAACGAAGCATCCTCAAACTTCCCCTTGTGTGCCGGCGCCCCGAGCGCGCAAGGCCATCGCCGGACCCCGCGCCATCGGGCGATTGATCGCGCCCAAGAGACAGCCTAGCTTCGCGCAAGCCCCAAGCCAAGCGGGCCGATCGCCGGACGCAGCGCTGCACAGGAAGGAGCCTCCCGATGCCCACCGGTCGCTGCCACTGCGGCGCTTGCGTCTACGAATTCGACGACGCGCCGACCCGCGCCTCGGTGTGCCACTGTGCGGACTGCCGCCGCTGTGCTGGCGCGCACGGGGTGGGCTGGCTGGCGGTGCCGGGCGGGGCCTTCCGGCTGGTCGCAGGGGAGCCCGCCATCTACCGCTCCTCGCCCGGCACCGAGCGGCACTTCTGCGGCGCCTGCGGGACGGGGCTCTATTATATCAACGAGGATGTGCTGCCGGGCATCGTCGACGTCCAGATCGGAACGCTCGACGATCCCGAAGCCTTCCCTCCAGTCGCGCTGATCCAGATGGCCGATGCGCCCGCCTGGGTCGCAACGCTGCACGAGCTGCCGAAGTTCGACCGCTTCCCCGGCTGAGCCGCCTACTCCGCCGCCTCGGCCGCCAGATCATCCTCGCGCCGCTCGCTCGCCTGGCGATTCCACATCTCGGCATAGAGCCCGCCGCGCGCGATCAACCCGGTGTGGTCGCCGCTTTCGACCAGACGGCCGTGGTCCATCACGAGGATGTTGTCCGCGTCCGCGATGGTCGACAACCGGTGCGCGATGGCGATGGTGGTGCGGCCCTTAGCGATCCGGCGCAGCGTGGCGAGGATCTCCTGCTCGGTGCGGGTGTCCAAGGCGCTGGTCGCCTCGTCGAGCAGCAGGATCGGCGGGTTCTTCACCAGCGTCCGGGCGATGGCGACGCGCTGCTTCTCCCCGCCCGAGAGCTTCAACCCGCGCTCGCCCACCATCGTGGCGAAGCGATCGGGCAGGCGGTCGATCAGCGGGGTGAGCGCGGCATCGCGCGCGGCCTGCTCGACCAAGGCCTGATCCGCGCCCTCCGCCCCGTAGGCGATATTGTAGGCGAGGTCCTCATTGAACAGCACCGAATCCTGCGGAACGATGCCGATCGCCGCGCGCACGCTTTCCTGCGTGACGGTGGCGATATCCTCGCCCCCCACCAGCACGCGGCCCGACAGCGGATCGTAGAAGCGGAACAGCAGCCGCCCGATGGTGCTCTTGCCCGCACCCGAGGGGCCGACAATCGCCGTGGTCGAGCCGGCGGGCACCTCGAAGCTGAGGCCGTTCAAGATCGTCCGGCCCGGATCATAGCCGAAGGTGACATTGTCGAAGACCACCGTCGGCTTGCGGATGATCAGCGCGGGCGCGCCCGGCTTGTCCTTCACCTCGATATCGGTGTCGATCAGGCGGAACATCTCGGCCATGTCGATGAGCCCCTGGCGGATGGTGCGATAGACCCAGCCGAGCACGTCCAATGGGCGGAACAGCTGGATCAGGTAGGTGTTCACCAGCACCAGATCGCCCACGGTAAGCTGGCCCTTGCTCCACCCCCACACCGTATAGGCCATCGCGCCCGCGACCAGCGCATTGGTGATCGCGCCTTGCGCCATGTTGAGCAGGCCCACCGAATTCTCGGACCTGATTGCCGCCTCTGCATAGGCGCGCGCGGCCTGCGAGTAGCGCGCCTCCTCGCGGTGCTCGGCACCGAAATATTTCACCGTCTCGTAATTGAGCAGCGAATCCACCGCGCGGTAGAGCGCCTTGCCGTCGAGATCGTTCATCTCGCGCCGCAGCTTGGTGCGCCATTCGGTGATCGCGCGGGTGACCCAGACATAGGCGACCACTGTCAGCGCTGTCGCCGCGACCAGCTCGATCCCGAAATTGAGGTAGAAGATCACGCCCACAGCGATCAGCTCGATGATGGTCGGCGCGATATTGAAGAGGAGGAAATAGAGCATCTGGTCGATGCTCTTGGTCCCGCGCTCGATGATCTTGGTGACCTCGCCGGTGCGCCGGGCGAGGTGGAACCTGAGGCTCAGGCGGTGCAGGCGGTGGAACACATCCTCGGCCAGGTGCAGCGTCGCGATCTGGCCGACCCGCTCGAAGGCGATGTTGCGCAGGTTGTCGAAGGCGACCGAAGTGAAGCGCCCCAGCGCATAGGCGGCGACCAGCGCGAGCGCGACCGTCACCCCCTCGCGCGCGGTACCGCTCATCGCATCGACCGCGCCCTTGTAGGCGAAGGGCAGCGCCAGCGTGACCGCCTTGCCCGCCAGCACCAGCCCCATCGCGATGGCGATGCGGGCGCGAAGCCCCGGGTTATCCCTGGGCCAGAGATAGGGCAGGAATCGCTTCAGCGTCGGCCAGCCTTCGACGTCGCGCGCGCGAGTCTTCTTATTGGCGGGGTCGGCGGCAGGGGCGGTTTCGGGCGGCATGGCCCGGGATGTGGGCCTCGCACGCCCTTACCGCAAGGCGCGCCGCTGATTAGGGCGCGTCAGAAGCGCGCGCGGGAGACCCCGCCGCGCTGCGCCTCGCGCATGGCGGCGGCGACGTCGGCAGGGACGTCGAAGGCGATACGCTTGCGGTCGAAATCGATCGCGACCCGGTCGAACAGGGCAAGATGCTGCATCCCGATCGACAGCACCGGCTGGTCGTTGAGCCCGAGCGCCTCGAAGGCGGGCGCATCGGCGAAGGTCAGCGGCACGTCCCGCAGCGACAGGCCTTCGATGCTGAGCCGGTTCACCACGGCGAGTTCGCCGATGATGTCGACGCCGTTGACGTCGGTGGTGACGACCGATTGCGCGCGGCGGGCGCGGATGCGTTCGCGCAGGGCAAGGTTGCCGAGGCTCGCCTGCGCGCCGGTGTCGATGATGACCGCGGTGCGCACGCCTTCGACCTCCGCATCTGTGATCAGCAGCTGGCCGAGCCGGTTCTTCGCCCGCACCACGATCTCGAACCCGCGGCCTTCCTTCGTGGCGGTGTCCTCGACACTGATGGTCGCCTTGCGGAAGTCGATGAGCACCCGGTAATCCTGCAGCGCGTCGAGCCCGATGATCCCGTCCGCACCGACATTGGCGCGCTCGAGCACGGGCGCGGCGAAGTTGGTGTAGCTGTTGGTGCCAAAGGTAATGCGCCGGACATTGGCGAGCTCGACCTGGCGGCGGCTCGCCATGCCGATCAGCGTTGCCGTGCCTGCAGGGGAGAGTTTGGCGAGGTCGCGGATCTCGTGCGTGATCGCGGTCGCCTCGCTGCCGGTGTCGATCAGGAAGGCGAACGGCCCGTTGCCCTCGACCAGCACGGGAAGCGTGAAGCGGCTGTGGCGCTCCTGTTCGAGCGCGAGGGTCTCGGCCGCCGGATCGACGATGCCTTGGGTGGCAGGCGCCGGGAGCGGAGTGGGGGTTGCCGGCTCGGCTGAGGCGGGCAGGCCGCCCACGAGCAGGGCAGCGGCAAGGACGGATCGCGCGATCATGGTATCTCTCCCGGGCGGCGGGACGCTGTGGTCCGGCGCGCGTGACACTATCACCATGCGGCGCGGCACCCAACAGGGGCGAATCACGGGGAGGGCGAGTCGGGGTCACGCCATGGAGGGATTCGCGGACAGTTCCGGGCCGCAGCGTCGATCCATCGGACCACATGGGGTGACAAAAGGGGTGATTCAGGACCCGATTCACCCGGATTCGGCGGTCCGAGGGGGGCGATTCACCCTCTCCGGAGGGCTTGTTTGGGGCCGGAAATAGGGAAAAAACGGCGGAATTCTGCGGTTCTTGCGCGTCTCTGAAATAAAATTGCAAAAAGCCGTTGACCGAATCAGGAAGCGCTCATAGATGGGCTCCACCGACGCGGCGCTGACGGCTTCCACCGCCACCGCAACAACGCTTCGGTCGCCAACAAATTCGGATAGCCGGTCCCCCGGTGTAAATCGGGGAACCAAGCGCTGTCCGCTATTACTGTCTGGCGGCTCTTTGACATCGTTGGTTTTTGATGAAGGGACATGTGGGCGACGGCGCCCGGTCCGGGGACCTCAAGGCTCCGGTAACCGGTTAACTCAAGCCGATCGCCACATCCGATCGCAGGCTCCACGCCTGCCCGGATGGCAAGCATGTTCATTCGTATCCATTACGTTTGACAGTGCAGGTATCGGCTCCTTGCAGCTCATGCCAGTCTGGCGGATGGGGTTTTCCCCATGCCTGATTGGTGTGTGACACAACTTGAGAGTTTGATCCTGGCTCAGAACGAACGCTGGCGGCATGCCTAACACATGCAAGTCGAACGAGACCTTCGGGTCTAGTGGCGCACGGGTGCGTAACGCGTGGGAACCTGCCCTTAGGTTCGGAATAACTCAGAGAAATTTGAGCTAATACCGGATAATGTCTTCGGACCAAAGATTTATCGCCTTTGGATGGGCCCGCGTTGGATTAGCTAGTTGGTGGGGTAAAGGCCTACCAAGGCGACGATCCATAGCTGGTCTGAGAGGATGATCAGCCACACTGGGACTGAGACACGGCCCAGACTCCTACGGGAGGCAGCAGTGGGGAATATTGGACAATGGGCGAAAGCCTGATCCAGCAATGCCGCGTGAGTGATGAAGGCCTTAGGGTTGTAAAGCTCTTTTACCCGAGATGATAATGACAGTATCGGGAGAATAAGCTCCGGCTAACTCCGTGCCAGCAGCCGCGGTAATACGGAGGGAGCTAGCGTTGTTCGGAATTACTGGGCGTAAAGCGCACGTAGGCGGCTTTTTAAGTCAGGGGTGAAATCCCGGGGCTCAACCCCGGAACTGCCCTTGAAACTGGGAAGCTAGAATCTTGGAGAGGCGAGTGGAATTCCGAGTGTAGAGGTGAAATTCGTAGATATTCGGAAGAACACCAGTGGCGAAGGCGACTCGCTGGACAAGTATTGACGCTGAGGTGCGAAAGCGTGGGGAGCAAACAGGATTAGATACCCTGGTAGTCCACGCCGTAAACGATGATAACTAGCTGTCCGGGTTCATGGAACTTGGGTGGCGCAGCTAACGCATTAAGTTATCCGCCTGGGGAGTACGGTCGCAAGATTAAAACTCAAAGGAATTGACGGGGGCCTGCACAAGCGGTGGAGCATGTGGTTTAATTCGAAGCAACGCGCAGAACCTTACCAGCCTTTGACATCCTAGGACGACTTCTGGAGACAGATTTCTTCCCTTCGGGGACCTAGTGACAGGTGCTGCATGGCTGTCGTCAGCTCGTGTCGTGAGATGTTGGGTTAAGTCCCGCAACGAGCGCAACCCTCGTCCTTAGTTGCCATCATTAAGTTGGGCACTTTAAGGAAACTGCCGGTGATAAGCCGGAGGAAGGTGGGGATGACGTCAAGTCCTCATGGCCCTTACAGGCTGGGCTACACACGTGCTACAATGGCATCTACAGTGGGCAGCTATTCCGCAAGGATGCGCTAATCTCCAAAAGATGTCTCAGTTCGGATTGTCCTCTGCAACTCGAGGGCATGAAGGCGGAATCGCTAGTAATCGCGGATCAGCATGCCGCGGTGAATACGTTCCCAGGCCTTGTACACACCGCCCGTCACACCATGGGAGTTGGATTCACCCGAAGGCAGTGCGCTAACCGCAAGGAGGCAGCTGACCACGGTGGGTTCAGCGACTGGGGTGAAGTCGTAACAAGGTAGCCGTAGGGGAACCTGCGGCTGGATCACCTCCTTTCTAAGGATACTTGCGAAAGCGCCGGTGCTAGCCATCGGAAGTGCTTCGCGGTCTTCCAAAGAACATTGCCGTCGTCCTCATGTCCTTTCATCAATCGGAATACAGCGCGCTTCTCGCGTGCTGTGTGCCTGAGCCGGCTCACGCCCCTCGCGGCAGCCTGTTCCTTCGGGAATGGCCGCCGGCGGCAGTGGTGTGGGCCTGTAGCTCAGTTGGTTAGAGCGCACCCCTGATAAGGGTGAGGTCAGAGGTTCGAATCCTCTCAGGCCCACCATTACCTCAAGGGGCCTTAGCTCAGCTGGGAGAGCGGTTGCTTTGCAAGCATCAGGTCATCGGTTCGATCCCGATAGGCTCCACCAGGTACATCATGTTCCGATAGATGAAACGAAACCGGATCCCGCTTCTAGCGGGTCAGGCGATCGTGCTGATTAGTCAGCGTCGCCGATCTTTGACATTGTGAATGGGTTTTTAAATCGATGCCGTGGCGCATGGATTGTATCGAACAGGCTTCGGCCTGGGCGGGCAATCATGCATCACAAATCAATCAAATTGATTATCTGGCTGAGATAATTCTCCCACCATCTTCAAGCGTACAGGCTTTTATGCAGGCCTGACGTTGATGGTGTGGATTCTCAAGCGTGAGGTAAGAGCATTTGGTGGATGCCTTGGCATGTACAGGCGATGAAGGACGTGGCACGCTGCGATAAGCGTCGGGGAGTTGTGAGCAAACTTTGATCCGGCGATTTCCGAATGGGGAAACCCACCTTCACCATTTCTTCCAGTATCCTTTCGGGGATGCCGGGCGAGGTGGATAAGGTATCACCGAGCTGAATATATAGGCTTGGTGAAGCGAACCCGGGGAACTGAAACATCTCAGTACCCGGAGGAAAAGACATCAACAGAGATTCCCGTAGTAGTGGCGAGCGAACCGGGACCAGGCCAGTGCCTTCTTTTCAACTAGCAGAACACTCTGGAAAGTGTGACCATAGCGGGTGACAGTCCCGTATGCGAAAGTGATGAAGAAGGACCAGAGTAGGGCGGGACACGTGTAATCCTGTCTGAACATGGGGGGACCACCCTCCAAGCCTAAATACTCGTACATGACCGATAGCGAACACAGTACCGTGAGGGAAAGGTGAAAAGCACCCCGATTAGGGGAGTGAAACAGTACCTGAAACCGGATGCTTACAAGCAGTTGGAGCCCCATAGGGGGTGACAGCGTACCTCTTGCATAATGGGTCAGTGACTTAATCTAGCATGCGAGCTTAAGCCGTTAGGTGTAGGCGAAGCGAAAGCGAGTCTGAATAGGGCGACTGAGTATGTTGGATTAGACCCGAAACCCGGCGATCTAGGCATGAGCAGATTGAAGGTGCGGTAACACGCACTGGAGGATCGAACCGTTGCATGTTGAAAAATGCTCGGATGACTTGTGTTTAGGGGTGAAAGGCCAATCAAGCCGGGAAATAGCTGGTTCTCCGCGAAATCTATTGAGGTAGAGCGTCAGATGTATGCCGATGGGGGTAGAGCACTGGATGGGCTAGGGCTGCGCGAGCGGTACCAAACCTAACCAAACTCCGAATACCATCGAGTCTTGTCTGGCAGACAGACGGCGGGTGCTAAGGTCCGTCGTCAAAAGGGAAACAGCCCTAACCTACAGCTAAGGTCCCCAAGTCATATCTAAGTGGGAAAGCATGTGGGAATCCCAAAACAACCAGGAGGTTGGCTTAGAAGCAGCCATCCTTTAAAGAAAGCGTAACAGCTCACTGGTCTAAATAAGGGTTCCTGCGGCGAAGATGTAACGGGGCTAAAGATATGCACCGAAGCTTAGGGTTGCAGTTTACTGCAGCGGTAGCGGAGCGTTCCGTAAGCGAGTGAAGGAGAAGGGTAACCGACTCTGGACGTATCGGAAGTGCGAATGCTGACATGAGTAGCGACTAACAGGGTGAGATACCCTGTCGCCGAAAGACCAAGGGTTCCTACGCAATGCTAATCAGCGTAGGGTGAGCCGGCCCCTAAGACGAGCCCGAAGGGGGTAGTCGATGGGAACCACGTTAATATTCGTGGGCCTGGTGGTGTGTGACGGATCTCGTAAATTGTTCCTCCTTATTGGATTGGAGGGGCGGTGAAGAGGTTCCAGGAAATAGCCCCACCGTATAGACCGTACCCGAAACCGACACAGGTGGTCAGGTAGAGTATACCAAGGCGCTTGAGAGAAGTATCCTGAAGGAACTCGGCAAATTGCCTCCGTACCTTCGGAAGAAGGAGGCCCCATCTTAAGGCAACTTTTGGTGGGGGGCACAGGCCAGGGGGTAGCGACTGTTTATCAAAAACACAGGACTCTGCTAAGTCGGCTTCAAGACGACGTATAGGGTCTGACGCCTGCCCGGTGCTCGAAGGTTAAGAGGAGGAGTGCAAGCTCCGAATTGAAGCCCGAGTAAACGGCGGCCGTAACTATAACGGTCCTAAGGTAGCGAAATTCCTTGTCGGGTAAGTTCCGACCTGCACGAATGGCGTAACGACTTCCCCACTGTCTCCAGGATATGCTCAGCGAAATTGAATTCTCCGTGAAGATGCGGAGTACCCGCGGTTAGACGGAAAGACCCCGTGCACCTTTACTGCAGCTTCAGAGTGGCATTAGGAAAGAGTTGTGTAGCATAGGTGGGAGGCTTTGAAGCGACGGCGCCAGCTGTCGTGGAGCCATAGGTGAAATACCACCCTGCTGTTTTCTGATGTCTAACCACGCACCGTTATCCGGTGTTGGGACCCTCTGTGGCGGGTAGTTTGACTGGGGCGGTCGCCTCCTAAAGAGTAACGGAGGCGCGCGATGGTAGGCTCAGGACGGTTGGAAACCGTCTGTTAGAGTGCAATGGCATAAGCCTGCCTGACTGCGAGACTGACGAGTCGAGCAGAGACGAAAGTCGGTCATAGTGATCCGGTGGTCCCTCGTGGAAGGGCCATCGCTCAACGGATAAAAGGTACGCCGGGGATAACAGGCTGATGATTCCCAAGAGCTCATATCGACGGAATCGTTTGGCACCTCGATGTCGGCTCATCACATCCTGGGGCTGGAGCAGGTCCCAAGGGTTTGGCTGTTCGCCAATTAAAGTGGTACGTGAGCTGGGTTCAGAACGTCGCGAGACAGTTTGGTCCCTATCTGCCGTGGGCGTCGATACTTGAAAGGAGTTGCCCCTAGTACGAGAGGACCGGGGTGAACGTGCCTCTGGTGTACCTGTCATCCTGCCAAGGGTGCCGCAGGGTAGCTATGCACGGACGGGATAACCGCTGAAAGCATCTAAGCGGGAAGCCTCCCTTGAGATTAGGTATCTTTGAACCGTGATAGACCATCACGTTGATAGGCCGGGTGTGGAAGTGCAGTAATGTATGGAGCTAACCGGTCCTAATAGTTCATATCGCGCTTGAGAGTCTGCACTATCAACGTCAGCCCTGCCTTTGCAGGCTACGTTGGTGGAGAATACTCCAGCCAGATACGCCCTCAACCACTCATACCCATGAGTGTGCATCGATTTGAAACCCGCATCCACTGGTCCCATTGCTTGGTGGCCATAGCGTCTGTGACCCACCCGATCCCATCTCGAACTCGGCCGTGAAACCAGACAGCGCTGATGGTACTAACGCTCAAGCGTTGGAAGAGTAGGTCGTCGCCAGGCATTGCGACCAGTGGAAGCGGGGTTGACCCATTCACAAGTCAACAGGGCTGACCCGCAAGGGCGGCCCTTTTGGCGTCTATGGTGCCCTCGGGTGCCATAAGCGCTTCCCTCCCAGGCAACAGCCTCCGAGGGGCAGGCCTCGGACCCGCAGGGTCCGCAAGGCCGACCGGCCGCCCGCAGCGACGCGACCTTCAGGTCGCATGAGCGAG
>NZ_LSKQ01000321.1 GCF_001557115.1 Erythrobacter sp. CCH5-A1 | reverse complement strand
CGCTTATCGAGGCACTGCCGACACATACGGTCAGAAGTGAAGACCAGATCAGGTATCAGCAATTCTCGACGCCCGCAGACCTCGCAGCGCTATCCGTGATTTTGGCGCAGCCGCTTGCAACCGATATCGTTCTTGAGCCGAGCGCCGGACATGGCGCTCTGGTGGCAACTTTGCCCGATGTCCGCGCATTGCATCTCAATGAGATCGATCCGCGCAGGCGGGAGAAGCTGGCTCTGCTGTTCCCCCAGGCCACCACAACGGGGATCGATGGAGCCATGCTGGCATCTCATCTCGACGCTGCTGTGCAGCCAAGCCTGATCCTGATGAACCCGCCATTCTCGCGGTCAATGGGACGAGGGGCAGACGAGTTCGCAGCGGTGCGTCATCTGCGCGCTGCCATCACGCGGCTAGGGAAGGGGGGGCGGATCGTTGCGATCATGCCGGACTGGTTCACGACCAGCGCAAAGCTTGCGAAAATCTACGAAGACACCTTTGCCTCTTGCACGGTCCGCA
>NZ_LSKQ01000320.1 GCF_001557115.1 Erythrobacter sp. CCH5-A1 | reverse complement strand
TGAGAACACCGGGAATAAAAGGGGCCACGGATCGGCCGGTAGCACCGGATTAAAAATGGGCCAGTCCTGCTAGACCCCTGCTTTTGTGCGGGGGTGGAGGATGAAGAGAGTGGAGCTTTATCAGAAGGTCCGCCGCGCCGTGCTGATTGACGGGATGAGCCGTCGCGCTGCTGCCCGGTATTTTGGGATCAACCGCAAGACCGTAGACAAGATGCTGTGCTTCCCGGAACCGGGGGCGCATGGCCGGAGTGGGCAAACCTACAGCCGCAAGCTGGCGGAATATACCGAGATCATCGACCAGATCCTGGTGGATGACCGCAAGGTGCACAGCAAGCAGCGACACACTGCCGCCCGCATTTTCGAGCGTTTGCGCGATGAGCATGGTTTCACCGGTGGCATCACCATTGTCCGCGATTATGTGGCGGGGGCCAAGCTGCGCAGCCGCGAGGTGTTCATACCCCTGAGCCACAAGCCGGGGCACGCACAGGTAGATTTCGGCGAGGCGGACGGGATCATCGACGGCAAGCTGGTGCGGTTCCACTATTTCTGCATGGATCTGCCGCACAGCGATGCGCCGTTCATCAAGGCCTATCCTGCCGAGGTGGCCGAGGCCTTTTGTGAAGGACATGTGGCCGCCTTCGCCTTCTTTGGCGGCGTCCCGCAGTCGATCCTGTATGATAACACCAAGCTTGCGGTGGCGCAGATCCTGGGCGACGGGACGCGCGAGCGCAGCCGGATGTTCGCCACGCTGCAAAGCCATTACCTGTTTGCGGACAAGTTTGGCCGCCCGGGAAAGGGCAATGACAAAGGCAAGGTTGAGGGGCTGGTCGGCTACTCCCGGCGCCATTTCATGGTGCCAAGGCCGGAGGCGCCCAGCTTTGATGCGCTGAACGCGCGCTTCCTCGAACAATGCGTGGAGCGCAGGCAGGCCATCTTGCGTGGGCATGAGCACAGCATCGGGGACAGGCTGGTGGCTGATCTGACGGCCTTCATGCCACTGCCTACGGTGCCATTTGATCCCTGCCATATGGTGACGGGGCGGGCCTCGTCGATGGCGCTGGTGCGCTATCGCACTAATGATTACTCGGTGCCAACGGCCTATGCCCACCAAGAGGTTGTGATCAAAGGCTATGTCGACCGGGTTTCCATCATCTGCGGCGGGGAGCAGATCGCGGTGCACCCGCGCAGTTATGAGCGTGAGGACTTCATCGCCAACCCGCTGCATTATCTGGCGCTGTTGGAGCAAAAGCCGCGTGCCCTTGATCAGGCGGCGCCGCTCGATGGCTGGGTGCTGGCCGAACCGATGCATCGCATTCGCCGGTTGATGGAGGCCCGCAGTGGCAAGGAAGGACGGCGCGAGTTCATCCAGGTGCTGCGGCTATGCGAGCGCTTTGAGCAACCCTTGGTGGAATGGGCGGTGGCCCGCGCGCTGGAGATGGGGGCGATCAGCTTTGATGCAGTCAAGATGATCGCGCTGGCCCGACTTGAGCAGCGCGTGCCACGCCTCGATCTGCAATTTTACCCGCACTTGCCACGCGCCCATGTTGGGCGCACTGACCCGCGCAGTTATATGGGCCTGCTCTCGCAGTCCGGCACCCTGGCGACAGGAGTGGCGGCATGAGCGATCCCATGATGCCGCTGCCGGCCATCGAGGCAGAACCAACCAGCGTGCCGCCCGCCGTGCTGCTGGCAAACCACCTCAAAGCACTCAAGCTGCCATCCTTCGCGCGCGAATATGAGAAGGTCGCGTTTGAGGCCGCGCAGGATCGGGCCGATTACCCGCGCTATCTGCTGCGCCTGTGCGAACTGGAGCGCATCGACCGTGAACGCCGGATGGTCGAGCGTCGCATCCGCATGGCCAGGTTCCCGCATACCAAGAGTTTTGACACCTTCGACTTTGCAGCCCAGCCATCACTGAACAAGGCGCTGGTGCTGGAACTGGCGCGCGGAGAATGGATCGAGCGGCAGCGCAATGTCATTGCGCTGGGCCCCAGCGGTACCGGCAAGACCCACACCGCCCTCGCGCTGGGACTGGCCGCTTGCCAGAAGGGGCACAGCGTGGCCTTCACCACCGCTGCGGCGCTGGTCCATGACTTGATGGAGGCGCGCGACGAACGGCGACTGCGCAGCCTGCAAAAGCATCTGGCCTCGGTGAAACTGCTGATCCTCGACGAGCTGGGCTATGTGCCCTTCACCGCAGTGGGCGGTGAATTGCTGTTCGAGGTGCTCAGCCAGCGGTATGAACGCGGCAGCACGCTGATCACCAGCAATCTGCCCTTCGATGAATGGACATCGGTGTTCGGGTCCGAGCGCTTGACTGGCGCCCTGCTCGACCGCCTGACCCACCACGTGCACATCCTCGAGATGAATGGTGACAGCTTCCGCCTCACCAGCAGCCGCAAGCGCCAGAAGGACAAGGGGGAGGCAAAATGATCTGACAAAAGGCGGCCATCGGCAGCGGGAAATCGGCTTCCGCTCCGCTACAGCCGCTTCCCCGCTGCCGATGCTGTCCAGCCTCAACCATGGGGCTTTTTATTCAACCCAACTGGCCCCTTTTTAAACCGGTGCCTGGCCCGTTTTTATCCCGGTGTTGACA
>NZ_LSKQ01000319.1 GCF_001557115.1 Erythrobacter sp. CCH5-A1 | reverse complement strand
CGAGCTGACGCCGGTCTGGGTTCCCGACGAGGGGCATGAAGCGATGCGCGACCTCGTTCGCGCGCGATCGGCTGCAGTGCAAGCGCAGCGTGTTCATCGCCAGCAGGTCAGCGCCTTCATGCTGAAGCATGGCCGGATCTATCCGCGGAAGAAGAGCTGGTCGATGCGGTATCTACGTTGGCTTCAGGAACAGCGCTTTGAGCATCCTGCCCATCAGATCGCATTGCAGGAACTCGTCGATGCAGTCCGGATATCGAAGGAAAGGATCGACCGCATTGAAGCTGCGATCGTTGAGTTCCTGCCAAGCTGGTCACTGGCACCCGTCGTCCGGGCTCTTCAGGCACTACGCGGTGTCGATCTGATCGTCGCAGTAACCTTCGCCACCGAGGTCGGGGACGTACGACGCTTCGACAATCCCGGGCAGCTGATGGGTTATCTCGGCCTGGTGCCAAGCGAACGGTCCACCGGCGACACGATCCGGCGCGGCGGCATTACCAAGGCTGGCAACAGCCGCGTTCGACATATGCTGGTCGAGAGTGCGTGGACCTATCGTCACCCGCCCCGGGTGGGTGCAAAGAAGCTATATCTCCTCGAACAGACCACACCGAAGGTCCGCGAGATCGCCTGGAAGGCGCAGAGCCGTCTGACCGGGCGGTATCGCACGCTCAGCGCGAACGGCAAGAAGACGACCGTGGTATGCACGGCGGTCGCACGCGAGCTGGCTGGCTTCATGTGGGCAGTTGCGCGGGAGGTGCAAACAGCCTGAGGCTGCCCAAAAGCCCCGCGCACAGGCGGGGGTGGGGCCACGGCAGGGGAACATCCGTCATGCGCTTTGTGGCCGGCATCGCCGACGCCCGTTGTAAGATCGGATCAGCCCCGGACGCAAAATCGGTAATGCGGTAGCCAACCCGCGTATCAGAGCTTGATCACCGACGTCTCTCAGGCCCCACCTCCACCTGTGCGCGGATGCATTGGCACCGTTCTCCGCCGAACGGCTGATGCCGCGCACCCTGAGCGTTGACAGCGGACATCAGAGCG
>NZ_LSKQ01000318.1 GCF_001557115.1 Erythrobacter sp. CCH5-A1 | reverse complement strand
GGCGTCAAGCTAACCCGCTGACACCACTCAACTTAATTTCGGATCAGGCTCTTAGTCGCAAATGGAGGCGATGACGGTCAGGGCAAGGTGCGTATGGTGAAGGCTACACTGCTTAAATCCCAGTCTGCAGCAATCTATATAGCGATACTGGCGAAAGCGACTGTCACGCCAGGTCCGGATGATGACAGCGGTCTCATGTCTTGGCCGCCTGTTTCTCAGCCCATCCGGTGCGCCTCTCGTCGAGGGGTTTAGTGGACGAACGGGACACCTAACCGCGCCGCATCTCCATTCAGCGTAACTACGGGATGCCCTAAACAGGCGGCTTCTGCCGGCCTGCATGGGTACGGAGCCGCCATATTACTCAAATGCCCGGGGTAATGCCCGGGACATCGACCTCTTCGGAGGCGGCGGTGCAACTGTATAAGGTCTCGAGCGATCGGGCCGAAAGCGGGGAAGACCGGGGGAAGGGCGGCAGCTGTGATTCTTCAACCACCGATCATGGGGTGTGCTGATGCTGCCAGAAACTGTGAAAGGCCGGTTGGAGGCCATTCCGGCGCTCGTTGCGTCGGGCAAAAGGGTGAATGGACTCTATCGTCTGATGGGGTCTCGCCTCCTTTGGGAGGAGGGGCTCCAGAAGATCGGATCCAACAAGGGTGCGATGACGCCGGGTATTGACGGCGAGACCTTCGCGGACTTCGGACCGGAAGACCTCGACCCGATTATCGCCAGCGTGGCGGCAGGGACCTATGATCCCAAACCAGTGCGTCGGGTGTTTATCCCGAAAGGCAAGGGCAAACGGCGTCCGCTGGGCATTCCCACGCGCGACGACCGCCTCGTTCAGGAAGTGGCGCGGCAACTGCTCGAACGGATCTATGAACCGGTGTTCTCGAACGCCTCCCATGGATTCCGGCCGGGCCGGTCGTGTCATACGGCGCTTGAACACGTCAAAGCCGTATGGACGGGGGTGAAATGGCTCGTAGATGTGGATGTCGCGGGGTTCTTCGAGAACATCGACCACGACATCCTCCTGCGGCTGTTGCGGAAAAGGATCGATGACGAGAAATTCATCGGCTTGATCGGCAGCATGCTTAAGGCGGGTGTTATGGAAGACCGGGTTCACACCCGGACCTACAGCGGCACTCCGCAGGGCGGTATCGTCTCTCCAATCTTGGCCAACATCTACCTCCATGAACTCGATATGTTCATGGCGGAACGGATCGCGGCTTTCGAGAGGGGGAAGGTCCGTGCCACGAACCCGGAATATGGGCGACTGGCTGGGCGCATCCAGAAACAACGGAAGCGCGTCACCATGCTGCGGGCCAAAGACAATGTCGACGAGGTGAAGGTTGCGGCCTCCTTGGCCAAAATCCAAACCTTACTGCCGCAAAAGCGGTCCATCCCGTCGAGAGACGCGATGGACCCCGGTTATCGCCGACTTCGTTACTGTCGCTACGCGGACGACTTCATGATTGGGGTTATCGGTAGCAAGGAGGATGCACGAAGCGTGTTCGCCGAAGTCAGGGCATTCCTGACCGAGGCGCTGGCGCTCACGGTGTCCGAGGAGAAAAGCGGTATCCGCAAGGCGAGCGATGGAGCCGCCTTCCTTGGATATGAGGTCCGCACATATACGACACGCCAACGGGTTGTCCGGAGCCGACAAGGTTCCGTCAGCTTCCTTCGTAGGCCGCCGTCGGAAGTGATGCAGCTGCATGTCCCTTGGGAGAAGGTCCACGCGTTCGCTTCTGCAAAAGGTTATGGTGATCTGTCGGTGTTGAAGCCGCGTCATCGTAGCCTGCTGCTCAGCTGCAGCGACGTTGAGATCGTCCTAGCTTACAACGCCGAATTGCGGGGTTTTGCGAACTACTATGCTCTCGCCAAGGATGTGAGCTTCAAGCTGAACAGGCTTGAGTTTCTCCAGCGGTGGAGCTTGTTCAAGACCTTGGCCAGCAAGCACAAAACCAATGTGCGAGCGGTCGTGGCCCGCATGAGGACGGGGCAGGAATTCACCATCGGCTACGACGTCGATGGCCAGCCCCGATCGGTCAAAGTCTGGAAACTGGCTCATCTGAAACGTGATCCGGCCACCTCGTCCAGGATTGATATCCAGCCTTGGACGCAGGTGTTCACCCACTCACGTACGGACTGGGTTGATCGTCAGAATGCCAAGCAATGCGAGGCTTGCGGTCGATCCGATGTTCCGTGTCAGGTGCACCATATCCGGGGGATGGCCGATGTTTCGCACCGCGGTTTTGTCGTGAGAATGAAGGTGGCACGCGCCCGCAGGACGGTGGTCCTGTGCGAGCAATGCCACTGGGATACTCACAGAGGCCGCCTGCCCGATCTACGGCAAAGTGATGGTTCGTCACAGTGGAGAGCCGCATGCGGTGAAAGCTGCACGTGCGGTTCGGCGGGGGGATCAGGGCTGACTCCATGAGCAGCACCAATCCTACCCGACTGGACGAGAACAGCGGACCCTATGAGGCAGGGTGTCCGCGCAGCGTGCTCGACTGCCTCGGGCCGACATCACATCCCCATGCGCTCGACTGGCGCAACCGTTGCTATCGCAACCTGCGACTGAAAGAGCGCAAGCTGGCCGATGGCGACATCATCCGCCTGCCCGAACCCATGACGTTCACCGACGGCAGCGAGCACTCGGAATTTCGCGTGGTGAAGCAAGGCTCGCGGATCGAACTCACCCCGCCGGCGGGCGGCGGCCGGTTCAAGATAAGCCGCCTCATGGAACGCCGCTTCGAAGTGGTGAAGCCTGCACGAGCCGTGCGAACCTTCTTTCCTGCGGCATAACAGAAAAGGTCGGCACCATGGATATGCCAAGATTCGATCCGCGCCGCGACCTCCTGTGCGGACGGGCCAATGCCGAGCGGCTCGCGCTCAGGATGAGTGAGGAAACGGGTGAGGGGCATGCAGTCTTCAGAACCGGAAGCGCGCTGCAACCGCTGAGAGTGATGCGGGTGGCCTGCGGCAAGGCCGACCAGATGGAACTCCAGGTCGTCGTGCTCTGAGGACGCACAGGCAGCCCGGAACGAAGTAAGAAAGGCAAACTATGGCCAAGATCATCTACCATCCAGGGACTGGGACCTACATCGGACTCGACGGGTGCATGGTCATCGATCTACCGGAAGAAGTCGGGACTGCTGAAGAGATCGAGGAATATCTCGACAACAGTCCTGAAGGCACCGACCTCGGCATGACCCTCATTCTGCCGATGACAGCAATCGACAATGCGGTGCTCGAACAGGACGGTGAAGTTCCCGACATCGAATGGCGCGGCAACGGCGACAGGACCCTGTGGATCGGGGTCGATGGTCTGTCGGTGAAGCTGCGCCGCGAAAATTGCAGGCTGACGGTCGCCGTGTTCGGAGACAGCGACGAAGCTGCCGCGGCCGAATTCACGGTCGCGTGCGAAGCGACCAAAGAGACTTAACCGTCGCCGACGATGCCACCGAGACCCGGATCGAGATACCAGGACGGACCTTCAGTGAAGGGAGCATTGCGAGCAGGCACGACGCCATCAGGAGCCGCGGCCACGTAGGGATTGATCATCGGCCATGGACGCTCACCGCTACGAAGGAGCTCGGCAGAGGTCTTCAGGCGAGGCGCAAGAATGGAGAGAAGCCACTCGAGATCTTCGAGCATCTGCACAACGCCGCGCCCGGCAAGAACGTAATAGAGACACCGCTGATAATCGTCGCATTGGCAGGAGAGGACCTGCGTGAGGCGCTTCTTGGCGTTGGGGAGACCTTCGAACACCCCTTCGAGCGTCTCATAGAGTTCGCGAGCCGAATAGTAGGCGTCGAAAGGCTCCACCCCGAGCGAGGCATTGGCAAGGAGACGCTTGGTTGGGCGGCATTCCGGATCAAGCGCAGAATCGCGCAATGTCACGTCGAGATCGAATTTGCCGATATCGAAAACCTTGTTCATCATGAAGCCATCTCCTATGAGATGAACATAAGGTGAACAGCAAGCGGGGTCAAGGTATCTTCGCAGATGTGGCTGATAGGCAAGGACACGACAGGCCTGACAGGGCGAGTTGCGATCAGCGAAACGCTGAAGTCCGCACTCGTGCGCTGGTATACCGGCCGCGGCAGCGAAGCTGATCACCGCGCGTCGGTATCGCTCGTCTCCACGGCACGCGAAAACAACAAGTGGATCGCCTGCGATTGCCTTGGCGAGAAGCGCGCGCCGCCGCTCATGAGCGCGGCCTACCTCAGCTTCCAGGAAACCTACTATCTGCGCAGGCTGACCTCCCGGCCGCTGCACGATCCGAGTTGTCCCTTCTATCTGCCGCAAGCACCTCCCCGGATCCGCGAGACGGCGAAGGATAGCCTTTACACAATTGATTTACCCAAGGGGCTGTTCAGCGCGCACCAGAAAGCGCCCGAGAAGCTTGCGCAGAAACCGGTGGATACCGAACCCGATGACCGCTCGCGCCACGTCGCGATCCCGCGGCTCGGCAAGCTGCTGTGGCTCCTCATCGAGCGTGCCGGCGCCAACGTGCTGCGCGAGCTCCCGCCATCCGGCGCACGGCAGGCATCGATCAGCGCGGAAATGCGCTATCTCAAGGATGCAGCGCGAGGCCTGGAAATCGCACCGGGGATCAAGCTCTCGGATCATCTCTACACCACCGCCATCGACTTCGAGCGCCGCAGGGTCCATGCTCGCCTGCGCAGCGCGGCCGAGACATGGCCGGAGGAATTTGCGCCGCAGGCCTTCCTCCTTCTCGAGGCAAGCGAAATCACCTCGACAGAGATCGTCACCGGGCTCGGGACGATCGAGATACGCAACCGCATTCAGCATACCGGGATCATCCGCGCCGAGGTCGAGCCGCCGTTCCTCGTGCTCGCGGTCGTCGGGGAACACAGCCGCAGGGAAGGATACCGCGCGCTACGCGCCTATGCGCAGCCGGTATTCACCGGGAACCAGTTCGTGCCGACCGAGCGCGATCACGACCGCGAGGTGCTGAAGGCGCTCCAGCGAGCACAATACGACCTGCGGCGCCGCGGCATCCGCATGGCAGCGAAAAAAATCCTCTTCGATCTCGATCTTCCGAGCGGCGCGGCACGCCCGGACTTTCTCGTTGCGTTGCTTGACGAGAACACCGGCGAGGAACTGCGCTACGCGCTCCAGATCCTGCAATCGGACGATCCCCATTACCGTGAGCTGCGCGCGATCGAGCGCGAACGTCTTGGAGAAGCAGGGCCGGTCATATCGCTGCCACTGGAAGATACCGATCCGTCCACGATCGTGGCCGAGACGCGGCGACTGCTCGGATAAAGGGAAGGGGGAAGGGGGGGGAGCGAACCATCGCATTGGAGGAGTTCGCACATGACCCATTTCCCGAACAGCCCGAGGCCCCTGACATCGCTGTGGGGCGACATCCAGCAGGCCGACCAGATCGCCCCCGGCATCTGGTCCGTCATGACGGCGAGCCACGGCGGCATCATGCTGTCGGATCAGCGTCAGGCAGCGATGCCGGAGGCACTAAAGATCGAAAGCGGCTACTACGAGGAAGACTGCGACTGGTCGCTCCCTGTATTGGCCTTCGAAAGCGAACTTGCCACTGCGAAAACCTTCAGTGCATCTTTTCTGCAGCTGGCAAGGGACACTGCGCGGTGCTGGCATCCCGACCGCTACGCCGCGCACACCGGTGAAAAGGTCCCGACGAACGATTCTCCTGTCCTGCGGATCCGCAGAGCCTATCTGGATGCCATCGGCGAGTTCTGCGTCACCGCAGCTTGGGGCGACTGGGCCGACTGGGTCCCGGAGGGCAAGACCGGCGTCATCGCGCGCAAGGTCGCGAACGTCGATCACCTCGGCCGGGCCCGGTATGACGACGAAGAAGTCTGCGCTCTGGTCGACAAGATCGCCTACGCGCAGCGCCAAGATGTGACAGTGCTGCGCGACATTGCGCACGAGATTATCCCCACGCCCGAAAGCCTGCGCCCCAAGAGGATCGCATGAGCCCGGCAGCGCCAGCGACAGCCGTCGATGCACGCGTGCGCACCGCGATCGCCGAGGGCGCGCGCGTCGTGTTCAGCCTCTCGGGCGGGAAGGATTCAGCAGCCGCTGCCTTCGCCGCATCACGGTGGCTCGACATGGTCGGGCACCCACGCGAGATGCGTTCGGCGATACACGCCGATCTCGGCATGATCGAGTGGCGATCGACAGCGCAGGTGGTCGAACAAACTGCCGAGCACCTCGGCGTGCCGCTGACAGTCGTGCGGCGAAAGGCCGGCGGGCTCATCAGCCGATGGGAACAGCGCTGGAAAAGCTCGCTCGAGCGCTATGAGAACCTCGCCACCTACCAGCTGGTCAGCCCATGGTCCTCGGCCAAGCTGCGCTACTGCACGAGCGAAACCAAGGTGGCACCAATCGGAAGCCATCTTCGGCGAGCGTTCGCAGGCCAAACGATCATCTCGGTCGTCGGCATCCGAAAAGAAGAAAGCCGCGCTCGCAGCGTCGAGCCGATCAGCAAAGCCGATACCCGCTTTGCAGCCAAGGGAAACCGGGCCGGAACACAGATGATCACCTGGCACCCGGCCATCGACTGGACTGCGGCGCAAGTGTTCGCGTGGCATGAAGCGGAAGGAGTCGCGCTGCACGAAGCCTATCAGATGGGCGCAACACGGCTCAGCTGCAGCTTCTGCGTCCTTGCAGGCCTGCGAAACCTCGCCGTATCCGCGGCCTGCCAGGGAAATCATGACACCTTCCGCCGGATCGTGGCGCTCGAAAACGTCTCTGCCTTCGCTTTTCAGCCGAACCGATGGCTCGCAGACATCGCACCGGGTCTGCTGAGCGTCGAGGAAATCGCCTCATCGAGGCGCGCGCGAGAGCTCGCTGCGCACCGTCGAACGCTTGAAGCAAGCCTTCCGGCGGACCTGCGTTTCAAGCGAGGATGGCCGCCGCGCATTCCGAGCCTTGCCGAAGCGCAGAACATCGCAGCGGTGCGCAACGAACTGCTTAGGAGACACAGCCTTCGAAATCGATGGCCCGATGCCACCGCTGTCCGAACGCGTTTCGCCGAACTTCACGCGGCGCGAAAAGAAGCAGCCTGATTGTCACTTGAAGGAATTCGCCATGGACCAAACTGAACAAACCTCCGCCAACCGCGTCCCGATAGGACGCTATGACGGGCACACGCTCGAACTCGATCTCGACCGGCTGCTGGCCGGGAGGCTCCTCATCCAAGGCTCGAGCGGCGCCGGAAAGAGCGCGACCCTGCGACGGATCGTCGAGGAGGCCTTCGAATACATCACGACCGTGATCGTCGATCCCGAAGGCGAGTTTGCCAACCTTGCCGACCACATCGGCGCAGCGCGAATTCAAGGCTCGTCGCTGACCTGCGAGGGCATGACCTCCGCGGCCCTCAGGGCACGCGAACACCGGATTGCGCTGCACGTCGATCTCTCCGACCTCGATCCGGAAGAACGGATCGTCAAAGCCGCCGCGTTCTTTGCAGGACTCATGAGCGCACCTGCGGAAGTATGGCCCAACACCATGCTGGTGTGCATCGACGAAGGCCATCTGCTCGCGCCCCATGTCGCCGGGAGCGCGCGCGACGCCGAGACGCGCCGGACAGGAGTTGCGGCGCTGACAGACCTGTGCTCCCGTGGCAGGAAACGCGGCCTGGCAACAATCGTTGCCACTCAGCGCCTCGCCAAGCTGAGCGCATCGGTGACCAGCGAACTCCTGAACTTCCTTGTCGGCCTCAACGTGTTCGACCGCGACGTACAGCGCGCAGCAGACTTTCTCGGATTCGGCACACGCGAGGCCGAGCGGCTGCGCTCTCTCGCACCCGGTGAATTCTACGCGCTCGGGCCTGCCCTGGTTGGGACAGCCACACTGGCCAAGATCGATCCGACCATCACGCGCCACGTCGGAGCTACGCCCGAACTCGTAGGATGCGCGGATCACAGCGCTGAAGAGGCCCGGCGTCTGCTCGATCTCGAATGCATGGAGGCAATCGCGGCAGAGCCGAAGGGCAAAAGCATCATGCTGCGCGGCACGAGAGCGCTGGACAGCTTCTTGCTGGATCCAACTGCGGCGCTCGCGGTGACGACCCTTCAGGCACTGGCGCGCATATCCCCAAATGCCACGACCTGCGCTGAAATCTGCGAACATACAGGCCAGGAGGCCGCGTGCGTCCATGCCGCCCTCGACACCTTGTCGGCCCTTGGAGCGATCGAAACAACGCACCGCGATACGACCCGCATTGCCCGTCTCAGCGCACGGATGCGCCAGAAGAACAGCCATGTCGATCTTGTCGCCCTCGCATGATGCAGACTTTGCGGTGGTCGAACTCATCGCACGAGCCGGGCCTCAGCAGGTGTTTGTCGCGACCAGGCCGCTCGGCGAAATGCCATTCCGTGCATCCGCGTGGAGCCCTGGCGAAGTGCTGGAGCTGCGGACAATGTTCTCCGCAGACGCCAGCATTGAAGCGATCGCCGAGACACTGGCGCGACCGGTCCACGGCGTGCGGTCGAAGATTTGCGCACTCGGGCTGAGGCGCAACAGCACGAGGCTCTGGACCGAGACGGACGATGCAGAACTCCGACGCCGATACGGGATCGAACCGACTGCCACGCTGGCCCAATATCTCGGCCGTGGCTGCACCGCTGTTTACGCCCGGGCAGGCGCGCTAGGACTCACGGAAGGCAATCCTCCGGAGTGGACCGAATGGGAAGACGCCCAGCTCGCTGAAGGCTATCGTCAAGGCCTGCCGGTAGCCCAGATTGCTGCACTAATCGGAAAGCCCGTTTCAGGAACCGCGTCTCGCGCCTCAACAATCGGCCTGCGCCATCCGGCGAAACCGCGCGGATGGAGCGACGAAGAACTGGCCCGCGCGCTGGAGCTGGCCGAGACAGGAAGGCCTTATTCGGACATTCGTGAACAGCTCGCCCACGAAGGTTTCCCGCTGCGCAGCAAGGCCGGATTCCAGCCACGCCTGCGCA
This sequence comes from Erythrobacter sp. CCH5-A1, assembly GCF_001557115.1. Taxonomy (GTDB): domain Bacteria; phylum Pseudomonadota; class Alphaproteobacteria; order Sphingomonadales; family Sphingomonadaceae; genus Erythrobacter. Next base: position 3,548 of record NZ_LSKQ01000318.1, on the reverse strand, counting down.
AGGCCGGCTACGGGCGAGGGTGGGGTAAAGCGTGGCTGCCTGAAGAGGACGAACTGCTGCGCAAGGCCTACCAGACTGGAGCGAGCCTGACGCCGCTCAGATTTCGCCTGGGACGATCGCAGTGCTCGATCCGCTGGCGCGCCGATCATCTCGGTCTGCGAGGATCGCACGCCATGGCCAACGGGTTCAGGGGCGGACCGGACTGGAGCGACGAGGAGCTGCAATATCTTCGTGAACACTACGGCAAGATGTCCGGAGCGGAGCTCGCCAAACGCATGGGGCGCACCAAGGCGGCAGTGTACACGCGGGCCAACGTGCTCGGGCTGATCCACGGCTACATACGCCCGTGGTCAAGAGAGGAACTAAAGGCACTGCGGATTGCCCATGACCATGGGATCGCGATCGCCGACCTTGCCGAAGCACTCGGCCGAAACCCGATAAGCGTCTCGAAATTCGCGACCAACCACGAATTCCGGTTCGGAAGGCGCCCGGTCCGCGAGATCAAACTGACTCTGCAAGACATCCTGAAGCTCGAGAAAGGGGAGGGGGAGGGAAGGCGCGATCGAGATTGATCGACAAGGAGCGCTGACCATGATCCACACGACCATCCGTCCTTCTGTGAGCCCGCAGACGATCACCAAAGTGACGCGGCTATTCAACGGCACCATCGAGGACATCCTCAACGAACTGCTGCAGAACAGCCGCAGAGCCAATGCTTCGTGGATCGGCATTGTTCACGAAACTACCGAGCTAGGCACCACCGTCACTGTGAGCGACAACGGCAGTGGCATCGCCGACCCGGCGCAGATGCTGGCGCTCGGGGACTCAGGCTGGGGCGTCGAGATCGCGGCAACCGAGGATCCTGCCGGAATGGGCGTGTTCAGCCTGGCCGGAAAGGAAACCGCCATTATCTCACGCTCCGCTGGCTCACCCAAAGGTTGGACAGCGAGCATTCCGGCCGATGGCTGGACGGGCGACCAGGACATCGCGGTCCGCGAAGTGGACGTCGAAATCGGGACGACGATCCGGTTTTTCATGCCCGGGCTGACAGGACAATGCGCTGCACGAATCATCAAGGATGTCTGCAAATTCTACCCGCTCCCGGTCATCGCCAACGGCTGCGAGGTTCCGCGGGAGGACTTCCTCGCCAAGGCCATACACGTCGCACACTGGAACGGGAGCTGGATCGGGGTTTTCGAGGGCCATCAATACCATGCCGACCCGACGGTCAATTTCCACGGACTGCTGCTGAAGCGCAAACTCGCGGGGGTCTCCGAAACGCTTGGCGGCAAGCACTATCACGCGCGTCTCGACATCGGCGCGACGCCGGACCTTGCTCTGGTCCTCCCGGCGCGCAAGGAGTTCGTCGAAAACGAGGGCCTGACTGCGCTTCTCGCCGCCGCACGGCGGACGATCTTCGAGGCAATCGCAGCGAAGGAAACGCACCGGCTGAGTTTCGACGACTGGAAGGAGGCGCGCGACCTTGGGGTCGAAATGGGAGAAGCCGAAGCGGTTCTTCCCGTGTGGCATCCGCGAGTCGCCGAACAGGACCAGCTCAAGGTCGACTACAAGGAAAAAACCTGCGACGGCCACGCAATCCGTGTCGACGACTTTGAACCCGACATCGGACAAGCGGTCGGGCGCGCGCTGCGCCACAACATGTGCCGGCACGCCCTCGTGGAAAGCCACGACGAATATGCCGGATATGCCTGGTACGACCGCCTCCACCGGCTCGGGAACGTCCGCTTCTACATCGACAAGGGCGAAGCGCGGCACATCGTCGCGGAAAACGGCAGCTTTCCCTCGCTTGGCGACCACATCGAAGCGGACCGGATCGAGCTGCGCTACTGCATCTACCATCAGCCGACCCAGTGCGAGAAGGAGTACACCTGCGAGGCCGACGTGGCTTTCAGCGTCAACGAGGATGGCTGGTACAGCGGGGTCGACCAGATCCGCATCGCCTTGGTTCCCAACGACACGCTGACACCCGAGGTCCTCGCCGACCTCATCGAGGACGTCTGCTTCTGTGCGAGCGATGACAGCGACGCCGATTCCTGGGAAACCCAGCACGAGCACTTCATGCGCGACGCCCGCGAGCTCGCAGCTGACGTGCTTCTGGGGGCGGACGAGGCCATCGCATCACGCGTCCGCGACACGATCGCAGGGATCCTCTGGGTGCTGCCCAAGGATCGCAACGTCACGATCACCGTCGATCCAGCACGCGCGATCGCGGTGACGTTGTCGCCCGCAGGGCAGCAGGAGTGACCGCCGCGCCCAGAGTGCTGTGCTACGGCATGGGCGTCGACAGCACCGCGCTTCTCATCGAACTTCATGAAAGAGGTGAGACACCCGATCTGGTGCTGACTGCCGACACAGGCGCCGAGAAACCCGAGACCTACGCCTATCAGGACATGATGCGACGGTGGATGGCCGAGCGGAGCATTCGCTACGAGGTTGTCCGCTACGAGGCCAAGCGCTTCAAGAACTGGCCACCCTACCGCGATCTCACGGAATCCCTGCTGACGAACGGCTGTCTGCCCTCGATCGCTTTCGGGCGATCAAGTTGCAGCCTCAAATACAAGGCGGCCCCACAAGAGGCATTCGTGAAGACATGGGAGCCGGCGCGCATCGCATGGGCCGCCGGGCTCAAGGTCACACGCTACATCGGCTATGACGAAGGGGCGCGGGACGGGCAGCGATATGCACATGCTCGAACAATTGAAGACCCACTGTTCGACAACCGCTATCCGCTGCGCGATTGGGGATGGGACCGCGAGGCCTGTGCCGCAAGGATCGAGCGCGCCGGCCTGCCAGTGCCGCCGAAATCTTCGTGCGTGTTCTGCACGGCAATGAAGCCCGATGAGGTTCGTGCTCTTCCAGAGCGATGGCTGCGCACCATCGTGCTGATCGAAGCTCGCGCAGCGCCGCGGCTAAGAACTGTCGAAGGCCTCTGGCGCAAGTCGACCAAAACGAAACCGGGTCGGATGACCGATTTCATCCGGGCCGAAGGCCTCCTCAGGGAGGCCGAGATCGACAGGATCATCGACGCCGCACCGGCGGACCTTGTCCGCTTTCAGGAAAGGGCAGCGGAGCAACCAGAGAAAGAACGCCCGGCCATGGGCGAATGGCTCGATCGCTTTCACGCAAGGGAGGATGCAAATGAAGACTGATATCTTGGATACTACGCCTGCCGATCGCACCGAACGGATCGCGCGGCTCAACGACCGGGCGCGACACGGTCTCGACCGTTCATCAAGGATCGTGGTCACATCCGGCCTCCATGCGGAGCTCGCCGGCGACAAACCGGCCGACGCCATCTTCGCACAGGCGCGACTGATCGGAGCCATGCGGCACTGCACTTTCCAAGCAGATTCACCCGAACGGGACTTTGCAAGCTTCGAAGTCGATGGCATCAAAGTGTTGATGAAGATCGATTTGTATGATCCGGGCCTTGTCAAGATCGCATTGACCGGTTCCTTCTGTTGACGGGTTGGGGGGCCCCCACACGCAATGCTCAAGGATTGGCTTCATTCGTTCCGAGGTCAGCT
>NZ_LSKQ01000317.1 GCF_001557115.1 Erythrobacter sp. CCH5-A1 | reverse complement strand
TGGATTGTTCAAAAAGGTCGGTCACGGTCTGCTCCTGATGCTGAACCGCATCAGGCCTTCCCCCTTCCCTCTCGCCTCGGGTTTATGAGCCCGTGATCACTACGGGCTATGCGACAAGGGGTGCCCGGCAGCGACGAGGATTCGGGACCGGCACCATCCCGAAGATATCGGTTTGACTTCTACCGCCGAAAATGATCATAAAACACGAACTGGGTCGCAGAACTGCGATTCATCGAAAGGCAGACGCATGTCCTACACCGTGAACACACTGCGAAATATGACCAGATCCTGCGAAATGATGCGCGATCGGGTCAAAGCTGTGGTGTTCAAACCTGATGAACGCAAGGTCCTGGATATCACGTTTGGGCCTACGGCGGCAGCGGAATTGGTCGGAAGAACGCCTGAAGCGCTTGCCAAGGCAGAGAAGGAGGGACGTCTCGCGCCTCCGAAGCAGCTTAACAATGGCCGTCGCTATTACACGCTCGAAGACCTTACTCATATTCGCAAGGCGCTGAACATTCATCCGGGCAAGCTAGCCCATGAGAATGCGGTCGTAGTAGCCGTGCAGAATTTCAAGGGCGGCGTCGGCAAGAGTACGATTACCAAGCATTTCGCCGATTTTCTCGCACTGAACGGATATAGCGTTCTCGTGATCGACTGCGATCCGCAGGCGTCAACGACAACTATGTTCGACATCCAGCCCGAAGCACTTATCGATGAAGAGGAGACTTTAGGAAACTTCCTGTCGCCTCGCAGCACATTCGATGATTTCAGGAAGGCAATCCGAGAAACCGCTTGGCCTACAATCAAAATAGTGCCGTCAAGCCTTGGCCTGCAGGATGCAGAGTGGGACCTCACGGCAACGTTGACGGAGGGCGGACAAGCAGTGCGCGAGGGACTTCAGCGTCTCCGTATTGGCATCGACAGCATCATCAAGGACTTCGACGTCGTCTTGCTCGATCCTCCGCCGGCTATGGGGTTCCTGGGCCTCAATGTGATGGCCGCCGCAACAGGTATGCTTATCCCGGTTCCGGCAAGGCAGCTCGACTATCTTTCAACCATCCATTTCATGGACACCATCGCCGAGAATATCGAGATCCTCGAGGATCACGGAACGCCTGTTGATTACGGGTTCATTCGCGTCGTCTGCTCGGCCTACACCCCCAGCAAGCCAGGTGAAGCCGACATGTGGAAGATGATGAAGGCCACATATGCCAATTTCCTGCTGAATCAGCCGATCCTAGCTTCTGAGGAAATCAAGAATGCCACTCAAGCATTCCGGTCGATCTATGAAAGCAAGCCTTCAGCTGCGCACGCAACTTACCAGCGTTGCCGGGACAATCTCAACGCAGTCTTCGGAGAAGTTCTGAACGAAATACATGAGCAGTGGCCGTCGAAGAGCATTTCGAGACGGTCATCTGACACGGCAGGGAGTGTTGCAGCGTGAGCCGTCGTTCATTGATTGGCGAGGCCCTCGCCTCCCCTGCCCCTGACCAGCCTTCCGTCTCTGAAGCGAAGGACGCTGCAGGGGCAACCGCATCGCGCAATTTCACAACACGTCGGCTTGAAGGCTTCACGGAAGCAGCGCGGATGGTCAAGCGCCCGACCATCCGGCTCAAACCTGCAGAATGTTCGATCTGGCCGGGAAACGCCCGTGATTACGAACAGCTCACCGAACCCCGTTTGCGATCTCTGATTGAATCGATCCAAGCAGAAAACGGGAACCGCATCCCAGTAGTCGTGCGCCGGAAACAGCAAGGTGAGCTGCAGTACGAACTGATCATTGGCACAAGGCGCCACTGGGCCGTCGCGTGGCTCAACGCCAATCACTACCCGGATATCGAGCTCGTCGCGATTATCGAAGATCTCGATGACGAAGCTGCGTTCCGCCTTGCTGATATCGAGAACCGCGAGAGGGAAGATATCTCAGATTTAGAGCGCGGTTTGAACTACAAGGCAGCAGTCGATACTTATTACGATGGCCTTCAGGCCCGGCTTGCTGAACGCGTAAAGATCTCGAAATCTACGCTCGCCCGGTACATCGGCCTGACAGAGATCCCGCAAACAATCGTAAGCGCATTTGCGTCGCCAATGGAACTTCAGGTGCGGTACGGTGACAAGCTTCTTCCAGCCATACGCAACCCATCGCTGCGCCCTAGGATGGAGGAAGCAGCGAAGCAGATCGCTGCGGAGCAAAGTTTCCGGCAATCCGGAGACGAAGAGCCAATTTCTGGCCCTCAGGTTGTTGTCCGTCTGCTCAAGGCAGTTTCGGGCAGGCCTGGCCGTGCCCAGAAAGCCGTAATCGAAGCCGCAGGATCGTCCATTGGTGTCATCGAAAAGGATCGTGCACGAGGGCTCACGATAACGATCAACCCCACTGATTTGAGCGCTGACGAAATCCTCGATGCATTGCGCCCTCTGATTGAGAAGGCGAAGATTCTAAAAAGGCCTGCCCCATGAAGGAGGGTTTCGGACCCACCTATGGCCATGCCTTTACCACTCTGAAAATGTGGCTTTTATCGTTTTATTTCATATGTTTAGCACACTTGTCCCACATGTGGGACAGCGGCAGATTTACTAGGCGAAGAACGTGAGCGAGAAAGATCAGTCCTCCTCCGGTCGCCGGGTGCAGTTCGAGATGTTCTTCACGCTGCCTGATTTCAGCGACATCTCGCTGCGGGACTATCAGGAGACCATGCAGCGTCCTTTCTTCAGCCTTTCGAAGAAGAAGCGCCTGAAACCCATTGAGTACCTCAGTCCGGACAAGTCGGTCACCGTCCATGTATCAGCCAACCCAGCCTATGGGATGGCGACCATCTGGGATGCAGATATCATGATCTATCTGGCGTCTCACCTCAACGAATTGCGCGAGCGGGGTGACAACGACCTGTCGCCGACCATTCGTGTTCAACCTGGCGATCTTCTCAAGCGAATCTGCTGGGGTGTAAGCGGGCGCGCCTATGAGCGACTGATCGCAGCGCTTGATCGTCTTCAGGCCACGACGATCAAGACGAACATCCGAGCAAACTCCAAATCCCGCGAGACCACATTTTCGTGGATCGATAGCTATACTCATCTCGTTGATGAGCGAACCCAGCGTTCGCTTGGGATGGAAATCACGCTTTCCAAATGGTTCTTCGACGGGGTCATGGACAAGCGAAATGTCCTTGCGATTTCGCCTTTGTATTTCGAGATAACGAGCGGACTTGGGAAATGGCTCTACCGCGCAGCTCGCAAGCACGCTGGTGGCAATGGGCCAGAAGGTTTCACGATTGGCTTCGAAACTCTTCATCAGAAAAGCGGCAGCGAAAGCTCCCTACCCTCGTTCAAGAACAAGATTCTTGAATTGGCGCGAGCTAACAACCTACCGGATATCAGTCTGGAGGTCATTGGAGCGGAGACGCCGCGCCCAAAGCTAAAGATGGTGATGCGTCGCCATCTCGAAAAACTTTCTGAAAAAACCGAGGGCAGTGGCTCTGTCACCACGGAGAGCAGAGCCCAGCGCATTCAGCGCGCAACCCTCGAAAAGGCAGCCAAGGTCAGCCCTCCGCAGGAATTCGTTGATCCTGCCCTCGTGCGCAAGCTCCTTGCAACAACGAGCGCGAGCTTGCGCCCCGAACAGCAAGCCGATGCATCAGCGGCATTGGACAGCAATGCAAGCCAATCTCAGTCACGACGAAGGGGAGGGGGGGCGCAGGACACTCTTGACCCCGAAATCTATCAGGCCATCCGTGCTGAATGTCCTGGTTGGGATCTCGATGTGCTGATGCGGCAATTCGATTCCTTTTTGAACAGCAATCCGCATGAGTTGCCAAGGAACTACTCGAAACGGTTCTACGGCTTCATGAAAAAGCACCACGAGCGCAACAAGCATACGCTTCCGGGCTTTTGAAGATCGCGACCTTCTGCAGGACTTGGTAGCGGCGCCCGGCGCGCTGGTAGAGCTGCCGCTCGGCTTCAGGCCTGATTACGCTCTGCCGCAGGCATAGCGATCTATCGTAACAATAAGAACAGTCTCATCATGCACGGCAGCTAGAGTCTGTCCTGTTTAGACTGAATCGATGTGGGATTCCCAAGGGGTGCTGAT
>NZ_LSKQ01000316.1 GCF_001557115.1 Erythrobacter sp. CCH5-A1 | reverse complement strand
CCGCACGAAGGTCGCCATTGCATGGAAGCGGTCCATCTTCATTCCCCCCTGGAATAGATCATAGTGCCACGGGCGCTCTGCCCTGTCGCGCGGGAAATGGGCATCTGTCTTGTCAGAAGCTGGCGCAAGCGGCGCTGCCGAACACAAGGAACCACCGGACATGATGCGACAGGCCATTCAGGACGCTGCCTATACCTTGCAGATCACCGGCAGCATCACCGCCGCGATCCTCGTTGCCGCAGCCCCCATCGCCCACCGCATCTTCCATCGCTGACCAGAGGAGCACGACCATGATCGAAATCTATGCATTCGCCACGCCCAACAGCGTCAAGGTGCCCATCGCGCTGGAAGAGCTCGGGCTCGATTACACCCTCAACGGCGTCAACGTGCGCAAGGGCGAGCAGAAGGTGCCGGAATTCGTGGCATTGAACCCCAATGCCAAGGTGCCGGTGCTGGTCGATGGCCCGCTGGTGCTGACCGAGAGTGCGGCTATCCTCGTCTACCTCGCCGAGAAGACCGGCAAGCTGCTGCCCGCGAGCGGCGAGGCTCGTGCGCGGGTGTTCGAGCAGCTGTTTTTCCACGCCTCGGGCCTCGGCCCCGCCTTCGGCCAGGCCGGGTTCTTCAAGAAGCAGGCCGCCGAGCCCCAGCCGCTCGCCATCACCCGCTTCGAGGCCGAGGCCGCGCGCACCGCCGGGATGCTCGATCTGGCGCTTTCGCGGCACGAATTCGTTGCCGGCGACAGCTTCACGATCGCCGACATCGCCCATTTCGGCTGGCTGTGGCGCCGCGCCTTTGCCGAGGTCGACATCTCCGGCCTGCCCAACCTCAGCCGCTGGGTCGCCGCCACCGAGAGCCGCCCGGCCGTAAAACGCGCCATTGCGCGGGTCGAAGCCCTCGTCCCCGCCGCCTGACCCCTTACCCCGAAGGAGATCTGCCATGAGCCTGCAAGACCGTCTCGATGCCTTCAAGGCCGAATTCCGCGCCGCCCGCCCGCCCGAAGTGCGCGAACTGATGGAGCGGGCGACCGCCGAGCTGATCGCTTCCGGTGCCGCCGGACGCACGTTGAAGGCCGGCGACCGCGCACCCGACTTCACGCTCGAAGCCCCCGATGGCACGCCCGTCGCCTCGGCCGATCTCCTCGCGCAGGGCCCGCTGGTGGTGAGCTTCTATCGCGGCGTGTGGTGCCCCTATTGCAACATGGAGCTGCAAGCGCTCGAAGGCGCGCGCGAGAGCTTCGAGGCGGCAGGTGCGCGGCTGGTCGCGATTTCTCCGCAGAACCGCGTCAACAGCCGCAAGTCGGTGCGCGAGAATGCGCTCGGCTTCCCGATCCTCTCCGATGCCGGCAACACCGTTGCCGCCGCCTTCGGCCTCAGGTTCGCGCTGCCCGGCTATCTGGTCGATCTCTACAAGTCGCTCGGCAACATGCTCCCGCTGTTCAACGGTGACGAGAGCTGGACCCTGCCCATGCCCGGCCGCTTCGTGATCGGTGCCGATGGCGTGATCGCCTATGCCGAGGTCAACCCCGACTACACCCGCCGTCCTGAACCGGTCGACATGCTCCCTGCCATCCGCCGCGCGGCAGCAGCGGTGGCCGCGTGATGGCCGCCCCCCGCAAGTTCCTCGTCACGGGTGCCAGCAAGGGGATCGGCCGGGCGCTGGCAGAGCGGCTTGCCGGGGCCGGGCACCGCGTGGTGGGAATCGCCCGCACTGCCTACGATCCCGGCTTTCCAGGCACGCTCGTCCCGCTCGATCTTGCCGACAGCGGCGCAAGCGCGGCGGGATTGGCCGCGCTGGCGGAGCAATATGCCTTCGACGGAGTCGTCAACAATGTCGGCCTCGTCCGCCCGCAGGCCTTGGGGGCGATCGACCTCGACACGCTGGACGATGTGCTACGGCTAAACCTCCACCCGGCGCTTCTCGCCGCGCAGGCGCTCCTGCCCGGCATGCGGGCGCGCGGTTGGGGGCGGATCGTCAACATCGCCAGCCTGGTAGTGCTCGGCGCGCCCGAGCGCACCGCCTATGCCGCAGCCAAGGCCGCACTGGTCAGCTTCGCACGCAGTTGGGCGCTCGAGCTTGCAGGCAGCGGGATCACCGTCAACGCGGTCGCCCCCGGCCCGACCGAGACCGAGCTGTTCCGCCAGAACAACCCTCCGGGCAGCCCCGGCGAGGCGCGCTACCTCTCCGCCGTGCCTATGGGCCGCTTCGGCCAGCCGGAAGAAATCGCGGCGGCGGCAGGCTTCCTGCTGTCGGAGGAAGCGGGATTTATCACCGGACAGACCCTGTTCGTCGACGGCGGCGCCTCAATCGGGCGTATGGGGATCTAAGTGCTGCGCGCGGAAGGAACGAACGGCCGGTCAAACCTGGTCGGCCTGGAGGAATTGACGTAGATTCGCCTGACTTCAAGCCAATCCAAAGGTGTGCACCATCTTTTTTGCTGTTCGGGACCCGGAAAGCGTGCAAGCGACCTATGCTCTCTTGATACCTGATCAAGGTGGTGTCCGCTTTCGTGGTGTCCGCATTTGGCAAATCCGGACGTCTGCTCGAGCGGTCAACGGCGACCGGGTTTGGGTCGATAGGCGACGCATTATTCGGCTGCGATCAACTTCAGCTATCGCGTTCTGTCGCCCAAAGGCTGCCATTCGCGTTTCCACCCACTTCCGGTCATTCAGACCGAACTCCGGGAACCCCGAAAGCAGCCGCTCCTCATGCAGCGTCCGAACCCCCTACTCCGCCGCCTGCCGCTGCTCCTGCGCGAAAATCTCGACCAGATCGTCGTCGCTGGCGTTCACCAGTCGCTCGACCCATTGGTGGAAGACCTGTCCGCCCTTCTCGTTGCGCCCGAACAGCACCTCTTTCATCAGGCCTGACGCCAAGGCCTGCTGCTGGCGCTTGCCCGTCGCATAGTCCTCGTCGCGCACCACGATCTCGAGGAAATTGAACTGGTCGTGCGCGGCCTGGACCTGTTCGGGGGTCTCGGGCTGGTTTTCCATGACGTAGAACTGGGTGGTGTAGCTCTCGCCCACCGTCGCGCCGGGGAAGAGCTGGCTGATCATCGCCCCGCGCTGGCCGCCGCCGTAAAAGCTGGCGATCGAGATGTGCGGGAAAATCGTCCACACGCCCTGCACCAGCACCTCCTGCGGCAGATCCTCGTCGCTCATCGCTTCCAGATCGAGCGCCTGGTCGTCGTCCCCCTGCACCTTGATCGCGAATTTCGACGGGGTCGAGAGGCGCTGGTGCGGGCCAAAGGCGAAGTAGTTGGCGCGGTTGTAGAAATCCGCCCCGAAGGTGTCCTTGTGGAGCACCGGCAGGTGGTAGAAATCGAGATAGCCGTCATAGGCCGTCTTCCAGTTCGGCCCCGCCAACGTGCGCTGCGAGAACAGCGTCCAGCCCTCGAATTCGAAGGCCTTCAAGAGTTCGTCATAGCCGCACAGGTAATCGGCGATGCTGAGCTTGGAATTGGGATCGAGCGTCACCCAGATCAGGCCTGCGTTCTCGTACACCGGGAACTTGGTGAGGCAGTGCTGGCTCTTGTCGATCTTGCCGAAGTCCTGCGGGGATGCGACGCCGATCAGGTCGCCATCGGCCTTGAAGGTCCAGCCGTGATAGCCGCAGGTGAAGCGGCTGGCATTGCCGCAGCCGGCGGCGAGCGGGTTGCCGCGGTGGGTGCACATGTTGAGGAAGGCGCCCATGCTTCCGTCCTTCTGGCGCGAGAGCAGCAGCGGCACGCCGCAGATGTCCATCGCCTTGAAGTCGCCCGGGTTGGGCAGCTCGCAACTGGGCGCGACCATCAGCGGCAGGCGGCGGAAGATCTGCTTCTTCTCGGTCTCGAACACCGCCTCGTCGGTGTAGGCGCTGGCGGGAATGCGCACGACCTCATCGGCATATTCCATCGTTTCGGCCGCGCCGTGGGCGACCAGATTGCGGGTCATGGCGACCAGAGTTTCGCGTGACATTGGCATCCTCCCAGATGGCGCGATCATCCGCGCTCGGGGGCGCTGCAGCAATGCTCACTTTTGGGAGAGGGCCACACACAAAGGGGCCAAAGAAAAGGGGGCAGGCCATCGCTGGCCCGCCCCCCGTCCCCCCTGGGTTCGGTTGGATCAGAACCGGAAGCTGACTTCCGCGAAGACCTGACGGCCACGGTTCTGGGTCAGCACCAGATCGTCGCCGCGCGGGCGGCCCTGGGCATCGAGGCCGCTGGGCAGGAACGGACGCCCGCCGCTGGTGATGACGAAGATCTTGTCGGTGAGGTTCTGCGCGATCAGCGAGAGCTTCCACTTGCCGTCGGGGTGGCCGACCGAGATGTTGGCATCAAGCAGCCAGAAGCTCGGTTGGACGTAGTCATTCAACGAGGTCTCGTCGGTGATGTAGCCGTCATTGTAGGCAGCGTTGCCCGACAGGAACAGCTGGAGGTTGTCGGACAGCGGCACGGTCCAGTCGGCGGCGATGTTGCCCGCCCATTCGGGCGCCTGGCTGCCGCGCCGCCCGTCGAGGTCGATCACCCCGCCCTGGCCGCCCGGCTGGAGGAACTGGGCGGTGTATTGCGCATCGAGGTAGCTGAGGTTGGCCGAGAGATTCAGCCCGTCGATCGGGGTGCGCCAGCCGGCTTCGATATCGACGCCCTTGGTGGTCAGCTCGCCCGCGTTGCTGGTGACGAACTGGATCGTCACCGCGTTGAAGTTCTGCACCTGCAGATCCTCGAACACGTAGTAGTAGGCGGTGGCGTTGAAGGTGATGTCGCGGTTGGACCACTGCGACTTCAGGCCCACTTCGCCGCCCTTGGCCTTTTCCGACTGGAAGATCAGCGAGCTGAAGTCACCCGACAGCGCCGCCTGGCTGAGGCTGTTGGACGGCAGCGCCGAGTTGTCGATCCCGCCCGACTTGAAGCCGGTCTTGAACGAGGCGAACAGGTTGACGTCCTCGCTCGCCTTGTAGCGCAGCGTGACTTCGGGCGAGAAGTTGTCGTCGGCAAAGTTGATGGGACCCGAGAAGAAGCCCGGCCGCACGAAGCCCGGCCCCTGCAGGAAGGTGTGCAGGTACGGGACCGCGATAGTCTGGACCTTCTGTTCGTCGGTCCAGCGCACGCCGCCCGACAGTTCGAGCGCCTCGGTGAGCTCCCAGGTCAGGCTGCCGAAGAACGACAGGGCTTCGGTCTTGGTGGTGTGGGTCTTGTCCCAGTCGTAGGTGAAGCCGGTCACCGGGTCGCGCCCGAGGAACGAGATGTTCACCCCCTGCTGGGCGGTGTCGAAGATGAAGGTGCGGTCTTCGTAGAAGGCGCCGAGCATGAAGTTGATCGGCCCGTCGAAGTCCGAGGCGAGGCGGATTTCCTGGCTGTACTGTTCGAGCGCGTTGCGCGGGTCCGAACAACCCGCGGCGCCCGGCAGGCGGACGGTGCTGCCCGGCGCCGTCAGGAAACCGCCATAGGCGTAGCAATCGAAATCGACCGCATCGAGGTTGAGCAGACCGGTCACCGAGGTGAGCGTGAGCGCCTCGCTGAGATCGAGGTCGAACTGCAGACGGCCGAACCAGATTTCGCTTTCGCCGAAAGGCACGCCGTTGCGACCGGCCGCCTTCGAGGGCGTCGGCACGCCCGCCTGCAGCGGCACGGCAGCATCGGACAGGTAGTAGCGCTGGTCGAAGGCGTTGCAGTCATAGCCCGCCGGGATCGAGAGCCCTCCGCCCAGCAGCACCACCGGATCGGGGGTGCCGTTGGCGCCGCAGAAGATTTCCGCGGTGCCGATCGCACCGTCATTCTCGTTGCGCGTGTACTGGACCTTCAGGTTGGCCCGGAAGGTGTCGAGCGGGTTCCAGTCGAGCGTCACGCGGCCGATGAATTCGGTGAGGCCGCGTTCCTGGTTGACCGCCGGGGTGTTCGCCTGAAGCAGCTGGAATTCTTCGATATCGTTGAACTGCGCGGCGACACGGATGCCCAGCGTGTCGGTGATCGGGCCCGAGATGAAGCCCGAAACGAGATAGCCCTTCTCTTCGAACTCGTAGCTGCCGCGCGCGCCGACCTGCCAGGTCGAGGTAGGGTTGGCGGTGCGGATCGAGAGCACGCCGGCGGTTGCCGACTTGCCGAAGAACAGCGACTGGGGCCCGCGCAGCACGTCGATCTGCTCGACATCGAAGAAGCCCGACTGGACGAGGCGCATGCTGGAGGCGACGATGCCGTCGAAATCGAGCGCCACGGCCGAATCGAAGGCGGCCGAGATGTTCGACGAGCCGACGCCGCGCAGGCTGAGCTGCCCGCCCGAGCCCGAACCGCCGACCTGCACATTGAGCGTCGGCACCCGGCTGGTTACGTCCGCGACATTGTCGATGCCGTAGTTGGTGAGCGTCTCGCCGCCGATGGCGGTGACGGTGACGGGGACTTCCTGCAAGGTTTCGTTCTGGCGGCGGGCCTGAACGATGATCACCGGAACATCGTCCTCCGCGGTCGCGCCGTCGGCGGCATCCTGCGCGAAGGCGGTGGTGGGCATGGCGGCGATACCGCTCAGCGCGGCCCCGCACAGCAAGGCGCGGCGCAGGTCGGCGGCGCGGGCGCCGGATGCAATTCGGGCACGAAAAGTGTTCATGGTCCTCTCTCCCCATCGGGCCGCAGCTTCCCCGCGTGCCCTGTTCTTCCCCAACCCGCAGCGCATCTCCTCACGCCTTCGGGCAAAGCCCTCGGGTACGCTTGCAGGTGTATGTTGCCCCCGCGCGCGCGCCATCAGCAAAAGCGATAGTGACCGGTCCAAACTGCGACAAAAACGTCACAACGCTCCGCCAAAGCAAGATTCCGTAGCGTCATTCCGCGGCCTCGCGGGCGAGCCCGGCCTCGCGCGCGAGCTGGTCGCGGCGCGGATCGTTGGGCCACACCCACTCGGGCCCGATCACCGGTTCGACCCGTAAATGCGGCGGCACATTGTCGCGGCCGATCATCGCATCGAGGCTCTGGTGGAAGGCATAGATGCGCGCCTCCTGATAGGACAGCGGCACCGAGCGGAAGGCCGAGCCCTGCATCGAATGCTGGATCGCCTCGCCGAACTGGGTGTCCTCGAGGATGATCGCGCTCATCTGCCGACCGCCCGGTTGCGAGGCGTCGGGCACGGTCCACAGGTCCGGCGCGGGTTCGTCCCCCCAGTCCAGTGCCATCGTCACCAGTTCGAGCCGCGTGGTGCCGAGCGAGGTCGGCCAGAACAGCAGCGGCGGCACGAAGTAGTTGCTCAGCGGGCTGACCCAGTTGGGGAACAGGGTGTAGCTCTGCGTGCAGGTGCGTCCCAGCTCGCCCACGGTTTCGATCTGCTGCCAGCCGGGCGGGCTGTCGATCGCGCGCACGTGCGCGCGGTCGGTCTGGCGCGGCGGCGGGGCGAGCATCCGGGCGTGGCCATTGGGATACATTGTGTTGTAGTTGCGCGTCGAATCGACCAGCGGCGCGACCGTGTTGGGGTGGATGAAGGGCACATGGTAGACCTCCATGTTGGCCTCCATCGCGACCTTCCAGTTGCACTGGAGCTCGAAGGAATGGCGCGCTGCCAGCCTGATGCGGTCGAAGGCGAACTCCTCCCACTCGCGGGCAATCGGCCCGAGCCAGTCGATGAGCGGCATCGCCTCCATGTCGAAGTTGACGAAGATCACCTTGCCGAACAGCTCGCAGCGCACCGGCAGCAGGCCCCGGCAGGAAAGGTCGAAATCCGCCGGGAAGTCGCGCCGCTCGGGCACGCCCACGAGGCTTCCGTCGGTCTTGTAGGTCCAGTTGTGGTAGCCGCACATCAATCGGCTCGATTTGCCGCGGTCTTCGGTGACGACCGGCGCGCCGCGGTGGCGGCAGGTGTTGTGGAAGGCGCGCACCACCCCGTCCATGCCGTGGACGATGACGATGGGATCGCCGGCATTGTGCCAGCGCATGTAGCAGCCGGGCTCGGGGATTTCGTCGAGGTGGCCCGCGAACAGCCAGGACTTGCGGAACACATATTGCTGTTCGAGCGCGAAGTATTCCGCGCTGGTATAGCGCCCGGCGGGCATGTCGGGGAGCGCGGGGAAGCCTTCGGGTGGCGCGGTGCGGCGGCCCTCCCATTCCATCAGCGCCTTCAACCGTTCGACTTCGCCCGCGTCCATCATCCTCGGCTCTCCCTCGGCCCGGGAGAATACACCTGCGGCCCGCCGCCACGCCCTCGCGCTTTCGACAGTGGCGGGCGCGCCCCCGCCCGATAGGCTGCCTTACAGAAAACAAGCTTTTGGGAGAGAGCAGATGGCGGGACGGGTAGCGGGCAAGGTGGCGCTCGTGACAGGCGGGGCGATGGGTCTGGGCAAGGCCGATTGCGAGGCGCTGGCGCGCGAGGGCGCCAAGGTGATCGTCACCGACCGCGAGGTGGAGCTTGCCCATCAGGTCGCCGATTCCATCGGCGGCGATGCCATGGCGCTCGACGTCACCAGCGAGGAGCAATGGATCGAGGTGATGCGCGCGGTCGAGGAACGCCACGGCGGGCTCGACATCCTCGTCAACAATGCCGGCAACGTGATCTTCGAGAGCATCGAGGATTGCTCGCTCGCCCACTTCCGGCTGCATCTCGACATCCATGTGGTCGGCACCTTCCTCGGGTGCAAATATGCCGTGCCGCTGATGAAGCACCGCCACCAAACGGTCGGCGGCGGGGGCTCGTCGATCATCAACATGGCCTCGACCGCGGCGCTGATGGGCTATGGCAACATCCCGGCCTATGCGGCGTGCAAGGCGGGGATCGCGGGGATGACCCGCAGCCTTGCGATCGACTTTCAGGACAAGGGCTACGGCATCCGCGTCAACGCGCTCGCGCCCGGCGGGATCGAGACACCGATGGTGATGGGCATCTCGGGCCGCGGCGGGCAGACGCCGATGGAGATCCCCGAGGGGCCGCTCGCCGCGGATGCGCTTGGGGCTCCCAAGGATGTGGCGGGCTGCGTGCTGTTCCTTGCCTCGGACGAGGCGCGCTTCCTCAACGGGTTGACCATCCCGGTCGACAATGGCCTTTGGGCGAGGCCCCATCACTGAGGGCCCCATCACTGAGGATCGCAAACCCGGCGCATACCGATGGTATGTGCTTGGATTGCTGACGCTGACGAGCGCGTTCAGCGTCGCCGACCGGCTGGTGTTCTCGATTCTGGTGCAGGACATCAAGGCGGCCTTCAGCCTCAGCGACACCGAGCTGGGCCTGCTGGGCGGAGCGGCCTTCTCGGTGATCTATGTGCTGGCGGGCTTTCCCGCCGCGCGGCTTGCCGACCGCTCGATCCGCAAGACCATCGTCGCCGCCGCGATCAGCTTCTGGAGCCTGATGACTGCGGCCTGCGGCATGGCGACGGGGTTCTGGACCTTGTTCCTCGCGCGCACCGGGGTGGGGGT
>NZ_LSKQ01000032.1 GCF_001557115.1 Erythrobacter sp. CCH5-A1 | reverse complement strand
GCCCGGCTCCGCGCCTGATCGCGGCCGACGCGGCGACCACCACCCCCACCCCGCTCCCGCCGCAATGGTGGCGGTTGTTCGGCGATCCGGTGCTCGACGGCCTCGTCACCCGCGCCCTCGAGCGCAACACCGACCTGCGCGTCGCGGCCGCCAACCTCCAGCGCGCCCGCGCTCTCGTTTCGGAAGCCCGCGCGGGCCAGCTCCCCTCGACCACCCTCAACGCCCAGTATGTCCGCCAGCGCTTCGGCGGGCAGGTGTTCAACGCGATCGGCAATGTGCCCGTCGTCACCACCGATTTCTTCACCACCGGGATCGACGCGAGCTACGAGGTCGACCTGTTCGGCGGCGCCAGCCGTGCGGTGCGCGCGGCCATCGCCGATGCCCAGGCCGCGCAGGCACAGGTCGATGCCGCGCGGGTCGCGGTAGCGGCCGAAACCGCGCGGACCTATGCCGAGGGCTGCGCGCTCGCGATCAGGGTGCGGACCGCCGAGGAGACCGTCGCGCTCTCCCGACGCTCGCTCGCACTCATCGATACGAGCCGCAAGGCCGGCTATGCCGACGCCCGCGATGTTGCCGCCGCGCGCACCCTCCTTGCCCAGGCCGAGGCGGCGCTGCCGCAGCTGGTGGCCGAGCGGCGCGCTTCGCTCTACGCGCTCGCCTTCCTGACCGGCGACGCGCCCGAGGACGTTTCGCAAGACGCCGCTGCCTGCGCTGCCGTGCCAGGGCTTGCCGCACCATTGCCGGTGGGCGACGGGCAGGCGCTGCTCGCCCGCCGCCCCGACATCCGCGTTGCCGAACGCAGCCTCGCCCGTGATACCGAGCGCGTGGGCGTGGCGGTGGCGGCGCTCTACCCCCAGATCAGGCTGCTCGGCACCCCCTCGCTCGGCGCGGCGCGGCCCGGCGATCTCGGCTCTTCGGCGAGTTTCGGCTTCTCGTTCGGCCCGGCGATCAGCTGGAACTTCCCCTTCAACGGCGCCGCGCGCGCACAGGTGCGCGCCGCGAGGGCCGACACCGAGGCCGCGCTCGCCCGCTTCGATGCCGCGGTGCTCGGCGCGCTGCAGGAGACCGAGCAGGCGCTTGCGCGGCTGGCCGGCGCGCTCGCGGCCGAAGCGCGCCTGCGCGAGGCGGCCGACGCCGCGCGCGAGACCGCGCGGCTCACCGAACTGCGCTACAAGGCGGGGAGCGACGATGCCCTGCGGCTGATCCAGGTCCAGCGCGAATGGCGCGCCGCCGAGGCCGCCTTCGCCGAGGCCGCCGGCGCCCGCGCCGCCGCACAGGTGAGCGTGTTCCGCGCGCTAGGCGGCGGGTGGGAAAGCCCCGCGCCAAGCCAGCCCCCGCCCCAGTCCTGATCCTGCTACCACCTTCGCCACTACGGACGCCGACGCCATGCCTTTCACCGCCGACCAAAGTGCCCTGCTGCTGATCGACCACCAGATCGGCACCATGCAGCTCATCAGGAACCTCGATCTTGACGAAGTGCGCGCCAAGACCCTGGCACTTGCGAAGGCGGCGCGCATGCTCGGCCTGCCCGTTATCCTGACCTCGAGCCAAGAGGACCGCCTGCAAGGACCGCTGATACCCGAACTCGCCGAGATCCTGCCCGAGGCCTTCGCGGCCCGCATCAAGCGCGAGGGGATCGTCAATGCCTGGAACGATCCCGCCTTCAAGGGCGCGGTGGAAGCCACCGGACGGCGCCAGCTGATCATGGGCGGGGTGACCACCGACGTGTGCCTCATCTACCCCGCGATCAGCGCCGTCGAGGAAGGCTACGAGGTCCAGGCGGTGCTCGACATTTCGGGCTCCCCCTTCGAGCTTTCGGAATACGCCGCCCGCAAGCGTATGGAGCGGGCCGGCGTGTCCTTCACCGCAACCAACACGATCATCGCCGAACTGGCGCAGGACTGGTCCACCCCGCACGGCAGCCAGTTGATCCAGCTGCTGTTTGCCGAGGTGCTACCG
>NZ_LSKQ01000315.1 GCF_001557115.1 Erythrobacter sp. CCH5-A1 | reverse complement strand
GGGTCTCCTCTGAAAGCAGTTACCACGGCCGAGCACAAAATTTTAAACAGTCTCTGGTGATGTCCGCGATTGCTGGCGCGGTAAACTACCTCTGCCTTCGGCTGCTTCAACGCATCAAGGAACCGGACGTCAATCTCCGGGCCGCGACCACTTTCAGCTTCAACGACTTCATCTCCAACGGCGGCATCCTGATTGCCGGCGTGCTGGTGTTCTGGCTGGGTACGAACTGGCCGGACTTGCTCGTCGGTTTCGCTACCGCCCTCATCGCCATCAAGGGCGGCTTCGAAATCCTGCGCGACGCACGCACCGAACCCGATACAACGAAGGGAGGTCGTCATGAATGACAAGCTCGAACTCGACATTCCGGTACTATTGCCCGACCTTCCCGACGCAGCTGACGCATGTCTCGATCGTCTCGTAGCAACGCTGACGAAGCGCGAAGGCGTCGAGCGGGCGCATGTCATCTGTGTCGACGACGATACGCCAGCAGCGCTGTGCATCCATTTCGACGCTGCCAAGCTGCCATTGCCGCGTTTGCGCGAAATCGTGCGCGCGGCCGGCGCTGAAATCACCGAGCGCTATGGTCATGCAATCTGGCAAGCGACGGGGATCAACCACGAGCGTCGCGCTCGAACGATCAGCGATGCGCTGTGCGCCTTGCCCGGCGTGGTACAGGCCAGCGCCAGTTCAGGTGGGTCTGTGCGGGTCGAATATGATCGCCGCGAGACCACCGAAGAGGAAGTGCTTTCGGCCCTTCGCAAACTCAAGGTTGGCATCGAAAAGCGGGTCAGTGCCGATGACCATGCCGGTCATGATCATGGGGCTGGTAGCCATGGTGCGGCTGAGGAACGGCATAGCTCCGGTGATGGTCACGATCACAGCCACGCTAATTTTCTGGGCCCCAACACTGAACTGATCTTTGCCCTCGCCTGCGGCGCGCTGCTGGGGATCGGCTTTGCAATTGAGAAGCTGATAGCCGGTCCGCCCGCTTGGCTCCCGACCGCCTGCTATATGGCAGCCTATTTTTTCGGTGGTTTCTTCACGCTGCGCGAGGCGATTGATAATCTTCGGTTGAAGAAGTTCGAGATCGACACCCTGATGCTGGTCGCCGCCGCCGGGGCAGCCGCCTTGGGGGCGTGGGCCGAAGGCGCACTACTCCTGTTCCTGTTCAGTCTCGGACATGCGCTGGAGCACTATGCCATGGGCCGTGCCAAGAAGGCAATTGAAGCCCTGGCGAAGCTCGCCCCTGAGACCGCAACGGTGCGCCGCGATGGGGCGACCAGCGAAATCGACGTCGGACAAATGGTAGTCGGCGACATCGTCATCGTGCGTCCGAACGAGCGCTTGCCCGCCGACGGCTTCGTCCTGAAGGGAACGAGTGCGATCAACCAAGCGCCCGTCACCGGCGAAAGCATCCCGGTCGACAAGATACCGGTAGCCGACGTGGTCGCGGCACGCGCCAAGCCCGATATGGTTGATCCGCAAAGCCGGGTATTTGCCGGAACGATCAATGGCAGCGGCGCGATCGAGATTGAGGTGACCCGCCGCTCCAGTGAAAGCGCGCTCGCGAAAGTCGTGAAGATGGTGAGCGAAGCGGAGACGCAAAAATCCCCGACGCAGCGCTTTACCGACCGTTTCGAAAGGGTCTTCGTCGCCGCTGTCCTGATTATGTCGGTCGTGTTGCTGTTTGCCTGGACCGTTATCGACGAGCCGTTCCGCGACAGCTTCTACCGCGCGATGGCGGTGCTGGTTGCGGCGAGCCCCTGCGCGCTTGCCATTGCGACGCCAAGCGCGGTTCTATCGGGTGTGGCGCGCGCAGCGCGCGGCGGTGTACTTATCAAGGGCGGCGCACCCTTGGAAAATCTAGGTTCCCTCAAGGCAATAGCATTCGACAAGACCGGCACTTTGACCGAAGGCCGCCCGCGCATTACCGACATCGTCCCTCTCGGTGGCACTGATGAAAGTGAACTGCTTGCGACTGCGGTCGCTGTCGAAGCATTGAGCGATCATCCACTGGCCCAGGCGATCGTCAGGGATGGTAGCGCACGTCTGGGGGCGCGCGCCCTGCCCCATGCCGCCGATCTCAAGAGTCTTACCGGCCGGGGTGTTACCGCGACCGTGGACGGCGAGACGGTGTGGATCGGCAAATCCGAAATGTTCGGTAAGGACGCAATTCCGGCGCTGGGGCAGGAGGCACAGGACGCGATAGCGTCACTGCGCGAAAACGGACGAACGACGATGCTGGTCCGAAAAGGGAATCGTGACCTCGGCGCGATCGGCCTGCTTGATACACCTCGCGAAGCGGCCAAATCCGCGCTGCTCCGCTTGCGTGAGTTGGGCATCACCCGGATGATCATGATCTCGGGGGATCATCAAAAGGTTGCCGAAGCCATCGCCAAGGACGTCGGGATTGATGAAGCATGGGGCGATCTCATGCCGGAGGACAAGGTTGTCGCGATCAAGAAGCTCGCGGGTGAAGACAGGGTCGCGATGGTTGGCGACGGCGTCAATGATGCACCGGCCATGGCGAGTGCTACGGTCGGCATCGCCATGGGGGCAGCAGGATCGGA
>NZ_LSKQ01000314.1 GCF_001557115.1 Erythrobacter sp. CCH5-A1 | reverse complement strand
CCGGGGAGACGCTTACTGCTGATCAGGCTCTCTCGCGGGTCGCCGATTACGCCTACAAGGAGTCGAATTCGACGCAGGCAAGGCAGGCGCGAGAGGACTTCACGCGCGCCACGAGCTCCAGTTCCGACAGTGAGCTGAAATCCCTTTCCGATCGCTATTCGGCCAGTTTGGCCGACACGCGCACCTATTCGAATGAGGCCTCACGGACTCAAGAGGCCTATGAGCGGCACAGTCAGGACTTCAGCGAAGCTGCATCGCGCGGCTATTCGCTTAGCCAAGACGAGACGCAGGAGTTCGTCACTTACGCACAGCAGGCCTTGCGTCAGCCGGAGAACAGCCTTCTCGCATCGACAGGCTGGCAACCGCGGCTCGTGGCTCCCGTCATCAAGGGCGCAGAGAACTATCTCGAAGATGCAAAAGGATGGATTTCGAATAAAGCAGACCAGGCCGGAGATCTGCTCGGCATTGGCGGGGGAGGGGCCTCTGGTGGTGGTCCCGTCAACTCGGTGCTGCCTCGTTCCGGAGAAGGATTCCGGACCTATTCCGCACCGGGCAGTCAGTATGCGACGGAGTCGGTCGCCAACGAGCTGC
>NZ_LSKQ01000313.1 GCF_001557115.1 Erythrobacter sp. CCH5-A1 | reverse complement strand
TTTAATCCGGTGCTACCGGCCGATCCGTGGCCCCTTTTATTCCCGGTGTTCTCAGGTATTGCGGATTGGCTGTCGACTGGCAGGGTCATGCACCCACCGACCTCCGCGAAGCCGAACTCGATGTCGCACGGCGGCTGATGCTGGTCGATACCGCGTTCCGTTCGGCTGTCGGCTGGCCCGCGCAGTTGCTGCGCCTCCCTGCGCACCGCTGACCGGCGCAGATCGGCGCGATGATCCGGCGCCGGACGGCGGCAGGGCAGGCCGATGGCGCCGACCAGAGCGGCGAGCCGGGCCTCGGCGCGGCCCTGTCCTACGCCATGGGTTCCGAAGGCCGCGCGCGGATCGCCGACGCGGTCCGCCTGTCTTTCTGGCTGAAGCGCTGAGGCAGAGCAGCCGGACCGGAACGGTGGGGTGCGCCCGCCCTACCCGCAGACCGCGACGGGACCGGCCACCCTGGCCTGATCGAGATCGATGATCCGGTCGGCCATCGCCAGGCTTGCCGGCCGATGGGTGATGATGATGACCGTGCGGTCCTTGAGCGCGGCAATCGCCGATTCGACGAAGGCGGCTTCGCCCTCCAGGTCGTACATGCTGGTGGCTTCGTCGAAGATGTAGATCGGCGGATCGCGATACAGCGCCCGGGCAAGCGCAATGCGCTGCTGCTGCCCGCCCGACAATCGCACCCCGTTATCGCCGATCACCGTGTCGAGCCCCTGCGGCAGCCGCTGGATGAACTCCCACGCCTGAGAGAGGCGCGCGGCGCGCTCGATGCGTTCCGGTGAGCGATCCTCGGCATCGAAGACGATGTTCTCCCGCACCGTGTCGTCCATCAGCAGGGGACGCTGCGGAACATAGCCGAACTGGCGCCGCAAGGATTGCACCTGAAGCCCGGCAATATCCTCACCGTCCAGCGTGATGCGCCCGCCCTGCGGATCGTAGAAGCGCAGAAGCAGCCGGATCAGCGTGGACTTGCCGATCCCGTTCGACCCGGTCAGCGCCACCACCTCTCCCGCCGCAATGGCAAGATCGAGGCCGGCAATCACCGGCGCGCGCCCCTTGTAGGCAAAGTCGACCGCCTCGAACGCGATGGCGCCCTTTGCCCTGTCAACCACCGTCCGTCCGGCATAACCTGGCTCGCCGGGCTGACCGAAGACCGCTTCAAGCCGGGCCATGTTGCCGCGTGCTGTCTGGAGAGCGCCGTAGAAATCCGCCAGGCCGCTCGCCGGGCGGGTCAGCAGGGCAGCGTAGAGGAGGAACGCGAAAAGGTCGGCCGGGGTGCGCGTGCCCGCAGCGACCTGATCGCTTCCGATCACCAGAATGCCGATCGCCGTGAGACCCGCCAGCAGAGACGCCAGCGGGCTGAGCAACGCGGCCACCCGCGCCCGCCGCAAAGCGAGCCGCCGCGATTCCTCGCAAGCCGCATCATAGGCGCTCCGGCGAGCAGGTTCGGTGCCGAAGGCCTTGATCGCGGGCAGGAGATCGAGGTTGCGCCGCGCCAGCGAAAACAGCCGCATATCGGCCTGGCGCGCCTCTACAGCCAGAGTGCGCAGGCGTCGCCCGCTCAGCTTCATCATCAGCAGGAAGACCGCCAGCAGGATCGGCAAGGCCAGGGTCGTCACCGGATCGAGCACGAACAACAGCACCAGCGCACCGGCCGCCGTCAGGACCAGCGAGGGCACGGTTGCCAACGTGCGCGTCAGAAACCCGCTGAGCTGCGTGGCATCATTGGTCGCCAGCGACAGAAGGTCGCCGGACTGTGATCCATCGTGGAATGCTATTCCCAGCGCCATCAGATGGTCGTGGGTGTCGCGCCGGAGACCGGCAAGGATGCGGCCGGATGCCAGTTCGGACACGATCTGGACCAGGACGTTGAGCACCGCAAGCGCGATCAATGCCAGAACCAGCAAGCTGACCGTCACGCCGGGGTTCTCCGGCACCTGCCCTCCGACCATGCCGCCCAGGAAGGACCCCGCCAGCCACGGCACGGCGAGACTGGCCAGCGCGCCGAGCGCCGAAAGCGCACTGATGAGGGCAAGCTCGGGCAGGAAGGGCCGCGCCCGGGCCCGGAGGAAAGCCGCCTTCATCGCGGCCGCATCGGTCGGCCGGAGCGCATCGGTGTCAGACCGCTCGATGCACTGGCGGTTGCCCGGATATCGGCAGGTCGTTTCGCCATCGTGTCAGCCCTTGCTCCAGCACGCCCCCTTAGAGCAGCTTGGGCATATGCGCCAGCATGCTTCATTTCAGCGACTTGCACAGACCCGAGGCATGCGGGTTGAGCCCACGCAGCCGCGCAACCGCAGCGGCAAGATGCCGCTCGCTCGCCGCGATGACCTCGGGCGAGGCGCTCAGCCGCGCGGCGCGTTCTTGCGGATCGAATGGCTTGAAGGGCTCCTTCGCATCGCGGGACAGCGCGCCTGCCATCGCGGCCCGCTCTTGCGGGTCGGGATCTATCCCGAAATGCGGCAGGATGCGCGCGTCGATCGCCCCGGGCATTTCGGCATAGTCGACGAATATCCCCCCGCCGACGCCGGCATGGTCGGCGGCCTTGTGGCACGTCGCTGCCAGGACTCGCGCCGTGAGGTCGAGCCCCGGCACTGCGGACGGTTCATCGACCCCGACGAGGGCTGCCTGCGGACCCGGCAGCGTCAGCAGGCCCGGCATCCGCTCGTGGGATAGCAACACCGCTTGCGGGTCGCGGTAGAGGAACACCCACGGGGTGTCGGGAAAGGCAGCGCGCAGCAGCGGCAGGGCACCGGTGTGCCAGCTATCGGCCTTGAGGAGCCGGCGGCGCACCGCCCCGCCCCGCCCGCCGGCGAGCGCTCCGACCATGCCGCGCATGAGGGCAATGCGTGTCTCGAGAGCAATATCGGCGCGCGCCGCGCAGAATTGCAGCAGGTCGTCGAAGGGCGCAGGCTCGGACAGGACGACATGCCCCGGCATCGCGGCGAGCGCCTGTGCCACCATCGTCGAGCCGCAGCGCGACATGTGCAGCACCAGTCCATCGAGAACCGGCCCAGCCTCAGGGGCGAGCCCTGTCAATTCGCCCAGCCGCGTGCGCCAGCGGAAAAGCCGCGATATCGGGTGATTGCGGGCTCGGCGCAGGTGATCGTCGAAGAACGGCGCATCGAAGGGTGCGGCGCCGTAATGCGCCCATTCGACCAGCACCTGCGCGCCCTCGGTGACAAGGCCGACGGGGAGCCAGAAATGCGAGAGCCGCCCATCGGCAACAGCACCGTGCCATGCGGGCCGGGCGTCCCCTGCCGCATCGGGGCGCAGCGCCTCGATCAACGCGCCTTCGGCAAGCGCTATCCCGCACCGCGCCGAAAAGGCACACAGGGCCGCGATCGCTTCGGCCCGTGCCAGCCCGGCGATGCGGTCGAGTTCCTTCGGCGCTGCGGAAAGAGCATTGCGCAAGGCGGCCAGCGCCGCAGGATCGGGCAAGGCCGGTTGATAGGCCGAAGCGCTTGATCCATAATTCATGGCCCGGTCTAACCCGACCGGCCGCCGGAGAACAACACCCGATCATGCGCTCTGACCCCGCCCCCGACTGCGCGACGCTTGCCGATCTGCCCGATCGCCTGCGCCTGCCGCTGGACTTCGATGCGGCGCGCATGGCGGACGAAGTGGCCCGGATCCCCGAGGCCGACTGGATCGCTCATTTTGTCACCCAGAATTTTGACGGCGGCTGGAGCATCCTGCCGCTGCGCTGCAAGGCCGGGGCGACGCATCCGATCATGATGGCGGTGTCCGATCCCTCGGCCAGCGCCTTCGAGGAAACCCCATGGCTCAAGCGCGCGCCCTATCTGCAGGAGGTGCTTGGCGCTTTCGCATGCCCGCTCCAGTCGGTGCGCCTGATGCGGCTCGACCCGGGATCGCGGATCAAACCGCACAGGGATCACGATCTCGACGCTGCGTTGGGCCAGGCGCGTCTGCATGTCCCGGTCACCTCCAACCCCGATGTCGCCTTCTGGCTCAACGGCTCGCAGGTCCATATGCAGCCGGGCGAGGCGTGGTATCTGCGCCTGTCCGACACGCACAGTGTCGATAACCACGGGAGCGCCGCGCGGGTGCATCTCGTGATCGATTGCCAGGTGGACGCGCCCTTCGCGGCGATGCTGGCCGATGCCGCCGCCGTTGCGGCCCGGCCGGGGGATCAGCCGTCCTGAAGCGGTCCTTTGCCGGCCCGCAGGAAGCAGCCCGGCTTCGTCATTCGCCCCTCCCTGCTTGACCGCGCGGCTCTGTTCGCGGCAAGGCCGTCAACCTTGCTTCTTGCGGCCAAACAGGGACGGACAGACGATGCGTGACACGATCCGGGGCTGGAGCCTCATGCTCCTCGCGATGTTCGCGCTGGCCTCGCCCGCTGCGGCGCAGTCCTTTGCCGAAGGGCAGTTCGATCCCGCCATCCCGACGCTGACCGCGACTGTCGGACATGCCCCGGGCGCGCGGATCACCTCGCCCGATCAGGCCTATGCCTACCTCAAAACGCTCGCCGCCGCCGCGCCCGACCGGACGCGGCTGGTACAATATGCGACAAGCTGGGAGGGGCGGCCCCTCTACTATCTGGTGCTTTCGGCCCCGGCCAATATGGCGAAGCTCGATGCGATCCGCGCTGACCTTGCGACAATTGCCGCCGGGCGCGCGGGGAATGGCACCGCGCTCCCGGTGACCTGGCTGCAATACGGTGTCCACGGCAACGAGATCTCCTCGACCGACGCCGCGCTGATGACAGCCTACCACCTGCTCGCCGCGCAGGATGACGCGAAGGCGGCCAAGATCATGGCCAGCACGATCGTCGTCATCGACCCGATGCAGAACCCCGACGGGCGGGCGCGCTTCGTGAACAACTTCCTCGCCTCGACCGGGATCGCCCCCAATGCCGACCGGCAGGCGGCCGAGCATGACGAACCCTGGCCCTCGGGCCGGGTCAACCACTACATGTTCGACCTGAACCGCGACTGGTTCACCCTCTCCCAGCCCGAGACCCGCGGCAAGGTCGCCGCGATCCGGCAGTGGAACCCGGTGGTGGTGGTTGACCTCCACGAAATGGGCGGGGACGAGACCTACTTCTTCACTCCGGCGGCCCAGCCGTTCAGCCCCAACCTCACGCCCGCGCAGATCCGCGCCTACGAGCTGATCGGCCGCTACAACGCCGCCGCCTTCGACGCGCGCGGCGAGCCGTTCTTCACGCGCGAAGTCTATGACCTGTTCTACCCCGGCTATGGCGACACCTGGAACGCGCACCAAGGCGCGATCGGCAGCACCTACGAACAGGGCTCGGCGCGCGGGCTGGTGTTCAAGCGGCGGGACGGGACCGAGCTGACCTATGCCGACGGGGTCGCCAACCACTTCTCGACCAGCCTCGCCACGGCAGAGGCGGTGGCCGACAATGCGGCCAGGTTCCTCGCGGACTTCGCCGCCTACCGCGCGGGCAATGCTGGCGGTGCGGCGGGCAAGGGCAGCTATGTGATCGACCTCGGCAAGCGGCGCTGGAATGCCGAGCGCCTCGGGCGGCGTCTGGCCGCGCAGGGCATCACCGTGCTGCGGCGCGAGGGTAGCGCGAGCGTCTGCGGCAAGTCCTATCCCGCCGGCTACCTCGCCGTGCCCCAGGCCCAGCCCGCCGCGCGGCTGATCCGCAGCCTGCTCGACCGCGACACGCCGCTGCCGCCCGATTTCCTGGCCGAACAGGAGCGCCGCCGCTCGGTCGACCTGCCGCACGAGCTTTACGACGTGACCGCATGGGCGGTGGGGCCGATGGCGGGAGTCGACGTGGCACTGTGCAATGCTGCCGTCAGTGGCGATGCCATGGCAGCCGAAGCACCGATCGCGCCCAAGGCCGAAGGCAGCGGCGCCTTCGCCATAGCCGTGCCGTGGACCGATAGCGGGCAGGCGCGGCTTGTCACCCTCGCCCTGCGCGAGGGGATCGAGGGCCGCGTCACCGACAAGGCCTTCGCCGCCGGTGGCCGCCAGTTCCCGCGCGGCACCGTGGTCTTCCCGGCAGGCAGCAACACGCCCGAGAAAATGGCCCGCCTCGCCGCGCTCGCAGGCGAGATCGGCGCGGCGACCGTCGCGCTCGACAATGGCTGGGTCGACAGCGGGCCCAACCTCGGCAGCGAGCATTTCGTCCGCCTCACCCTGCCCCGCGTGGCGGTGGCGTGGGACGACGGGATCGACCAGCTTTCCGCAGGCGCGCTGCGCTATGTGCTCGAACAGCGCATCGGGCTCCCCGTGACCCCGATCCGCACAACCCGCCTCGCCCGCGCCGACCTCAGCGATTACGATGTGGTGCTGGTGCCCGAAGGCAACCCTGCGGCACAGCTTGGCGATGGCGGGCAGCGCAACTTGCGCGCCTTCGTCCAGCGCGGCGGGGTGCTGGTGGCGGTGGGCGACAGCCTCGAGACCTTCAGCGGCGGCGACAATGCCCTGCTCGCGGTCAAGCGCGAGGCGGCGCTGGGCCGCGATCCGGGCGAGACCGGGGGCGACAAGGGCGAGCTCGCCGAGGCCGCCGAAATCGCCAATGACGCCGCCTACCGCGAGGCGATCAAGGATCCCGCCGCGCTCCCCGACACGCTGCCGGGCGCGCTGCTCAACGTGGTGGGCGAGCCCGACCACTTCCTCTCCGCCGGTTACGATGACGGCGCGGTGGTGCTGGCGACGGGGACGCAGATCTTCACGCCGCTGGGGCGCGACAAGGGCGTCAACGCGGTGCGCTTCGCCGCGGCGGGCAACCTCATCGCCAGCGGCTATGTGTGGGACGAGAACCGGCGGCAGATGGCCTACAAGCCCTACCTCATGGCCCAGCCCACGGGCCGCGGGCTGGTGATCGGCTTCGCTCACGATCCCGCGACCCGCGGCTTCCTCGAAGGGCTCGACCTGATGATCGCCAACGCGGTGCTGGTCGCGCCCTCGCGGGTGCGGTGATACTGTCCTAGCGGATTGACACCGATTGTGTCATGCTGGCGGGCATGACGCTGTTCCACGCGCTTGTCGTGCTCCATGTCGCCACCGGCGCGGTGGGGCTGACGGCGTTCTGGGGGCCGATCGTCACCAAGAAAGGTGCGAAGGCGCACCGCAAGTGGGGCCGGGCAGCGTGCTACGGCTTTCTGGGAGCGGGGGCGCTGGCCATCGCTATGGCGTTCCTGTCGCTCTACGGGCCCGAACACCGCCACCCCGAAGTCACCGACCGCGCGCTGTTCGACGGGCTGTTCGGGTGGATGATGCTCTATCTCGGCGTGCTGACGATCGGCTTCGTCGACTATGGTCTTGGCGTGGTGAAGCACAATCGCGACCGCCGCGCCTTGCGTGCGCCCCGCTATCAGGCGGTGATCGCGGCGGTGATCGCGAGCGGCGCGTGGTGCGGGTGGTATGGCTGGCTGGTCGGCCATCCGCTGATGATTCTGGTCGCTGTCATCGGGATCGTCGCCATGCTGATCCAGCAGCGCTACATCTGGCGTGCCGAGGATTTCCCGCGGGGCACCCACGTGGGCGAGCATTTCCGCGCCCTCATCGGCATGGGCATTTCGGCCTATACCGCCTTCCTTTCGGTCGGGCTGATCCGGCTCGTGCCCGAGGAGGTGTTCAACCCTGCGATCTGGGCCGGGCCGAGCGTCATCGGGGTGGGCCTGATCCTGTACTTCACCGTCAAGCGCAAGCAGGCGGGCGCCCCCAAGCCCGCGCCCCAAACCGCGCCAAAGTCCTCAGGGCCGAGCCCACATCCGCAATAGGTTGGCGATGGTCTTGTCGAGCGTCAGCAGTTCGGGCGACTGGCTGGGCAATTTGGGGCGCAGTGTGGCGCGCAGGTTTTCGAGATCGAACAGCATCTCGCGCTGGGCGTTGTCCGCGATCATGCTCTCGATCCACCCGACGCACACGATCCGCGTGCCGCGCGTGACGGGCCGCACCTCGTGGATCGAGCCCGAGGGGTAGAGCACCAGCAGCCCCGTCTCGCCCTTGACCGTCTGGGTGACGCCGGCGGTGTGGATCACCAGCTCGCCGCCGTCATAATCGCCGGGCGGGGTGAGAAAGAGCGTGAAGGAGAGGTCGGTCCGCACCCGCCGCTCGCCCGTGCCCATCAGCGCATTGTCGACATGCTGGCCGTAGGCCCCGCCCTCGCCGGTCCGGCTGATCAGGAGATGCGACAGGCGGCGCGGCTGGGCGGCGGCGCGGATCACCGAGTTGTCCCACAGAATCCGAGAGATCTCGTCGGTCAGGGATCGGCCGGCGGTGGAATCCAGCACCGCCTGCTCGTTGCGCTTGACCTCGCGCGCGACCGAGCCTGCGGTCTCGCGCCCGTCGCGCCATTCGAGCAGCGCGATGCGTTCATGGAGAGCGGCAAGGCGATCGGCCTCGGGAATGGCGTGGACGGCGAGGATCATCGCCCAAGCCTTAGCGCCGCAGCAGGCCTTCCGCCAGCAGCCGGTTGACGCCCGCCGCAACCGCTTCGGGCGAAAGCTCCTTGCCGTCAGCCCACACCACGTAGCGCAGGCCGACGAAGACGTTCATCCCCATCATCGCCCAGGCTTCGAGCTCGCCCAGCCCGTCGCGGAATTCGCCTGCCGCCGCGCCTGCGCGCAGGCGGTCGGCGATCCGCGCGGCGATCGTCTCGTAGTGCGCGCGGTAGCTGGCCGGATCGACGAACTCGGCCTCGTCGATGATGCGGTAGATTTCCTTGTGCTCGGCCGCGAAGCGCAGGAACGCCGCAAGCGCCGCGCGTTCGATCTCGAGCGCGCCCATGCCTTCGCTGAGCGCCGAGCGCGCGGAGGTGCGCACCTTCTCGCTCATGTCGGCGACGAGCGCGCGGAACAGCGCGTCCTTGCTGTCGAAATAGGTGTAGAAGCTGCCCAGCGCCATGCCGGCGCGGCGGGTGATCGAGCTGACCGAAGCCTCGTGAAAGCCCTTCTCGCCGAACTCCTCCGCGGCCGCATCGAGCAGCTTGCGCAAGGTGCGCCGCCCGCGCTCGGTACGCGGCGTCTTGGCGTCAGGCGACGCATCCCCGGCGAGCGTCGCCGCAGCTTCGCGAGTGTTGCCCATCTGCCTCTCCCTCGGCGCTTTCGGTAGGCCGCGCAAGGGGTCTGCACAAGTCTAAACTTGAAAGGTGGTTCAACTTTCAATACGAATGGCGCCATAAGAGGGCCTGGAGAGGAAAACCACATCATGAAGACCATTCTTTGCACCCGTGCGCTGTTGCTTGCCGGCTGCGCAGGACTTGCCACTTTTGGTGCGCCCGCCATGGCGCAGGACAACACCGATGATGCCGTTGCGGCTGCCGATGCCGCCGCCGAGGAAGAAGGCGTGATCTACGTCACCGCCCGCCGCCGCGAGGAGAAGCTCATCGACGTGCCGCTCTCGGTCACCGCGATCTCGGGCGAAACGCTGGCCAAGCAGGGCGTGCAGGACATCATCGCGGTCGCCCAGCAGGTGCCCAACCTCACGCTCGAAGTGAGCCGCGGCACCAACACCACGCTCACCGCCTTCATCCGCGGCGTCGGCCAGCAGGACCCGGTCGCCGGCTTCGAGGCGGGCGTGGGGCTCTATGTCGACGACGTCTACCTCAACCGCCCGCAGGCCGCGGTGCTCGATGTCTACGATGTCGAGCGTATCGAAGTGCTGCGCGGGCCGCAGGGCACGCTCTACGGGCGCAACACCATCGGCGGCGCGATCAAGTACGTCACCGCCGACCTGCCCGACGATCTCAGCCTCAAGGTGCGCGGCACCTACGGCTCCTACGACCAGGCCGACCTGATCGTCACCGCCTCGACCCCGATCGGCGACAGCCTCAAGATCGGCGCGAGCGGCGCGCGGCTTTCGCGCGGGGGCTTCGGCCAGAACCTCACGCTCGGGACCGAAAACTACAACAAGGATGTCTGGGCCGCGCGCGGCACGATCGAATTCGAGAGCGGCATCGTCAAGGCGCGGCTTTCGGGCGATTACGTCAAGGACAACTCCGAAGCCCGCCAGGGCCACCGCTTCATCCGCAGTCTGCTGAGCGGCGCGCCGGTGCTCGACGACGTGTTCGACACCCGCGCCGGGCTCAACATCGTCGAGCAGGAGGTCGAGGCCTATGGCGGCGCGCTCAACATCGCGATCGAGCTGTCGGACACCCTGACCTTCAAGTCGATCACCGGCTACCGCGAGGACCAGTCGACCACCCCGATCGATTTCGACAGCCTTCCCGCGGTCGATCTCGACGTGCCGGCGATCTACGAGAACGACCAGTTCAGCGAGGAGCTGCAGCTGCTCTACGAAAGCGACAACCTTTCGGGTGTGCTCGGCTTCTACTACCTCGATGCCAACGCCTTCACCGCCTTCGACGTGGCGCTGTTCACGACGGTCAACGGTCTGGCCGCCCAGACGCTGGGCGACGTCAACACCAAGACCTGGTCGGTCTTCGGCGACTTCACCTATGATCTCACCGACACGCTCAGCGTCTCGGTCGGCGGGCGCTACACCAATGACGAGCGCAACAGCCGGATCCTGCGCACGACCTTCGTCGGCGGGTTCTCGAACCTGTTCGGCGGCACCGGGGTTGCCGCGGCGGTGACCAGCAACTTCACCGGCAGCGCGACCTTCGAGGACTTCAACCCGCGCGCCTCGATCAGCTGGCAGCCGAATGCCGATCACAACCTCTATTTCACCTATTCGCAGGGCTTCAAGGGCGGCGGCTTCGATCCGCGCGGCCAGACCACCGCGTGCCGCAACGCGCGCGGCGGGGCCTGCACGCCGGCCGAGGTCTACGACTTCATGGCCTTCGACCCCGAAACGGTCGACAGCTTCGAGCTCGGCTGGAAGGCCTCGCTGCTCGACAACCGCGTCAACATCAGCCTCGCCGGCTTCCTCGGACAATACAAGGACGTCCAGATCCCCGGCTCGGTCGGCTTCGACGCCAATGGCGACGGGGTGAACGAGAGCTTCATCGGCATCACCTCCAACGCCGCCGATGCCGACGTCAACGGGGTCGAATTCGAAGGCAATGCGCTGGTGGGCCGCGACTTTGCGGGTGACGGCAGCCGCTTCACGGTGAACTGGTCGCTCGGCATCATCGATGCCAAGTTCAACACCTTCATCGACAATTTCGGCCGCGACGTGGCGAGCCAGCGCGTGTTCCAGAACACGCCCGACATCACCGCGCACATGGGCTTCGATCTGGGCCTGCCGATGGCGGGCGGGATCGTCGACTTCATCGGCCAGGCTTCGCTGCGGTCCGATGCGAGCCAGTTCGAGGTGCCCAACCCCTTCCTCGACCAGGACGGCTTCGTGCTGGTCGATGCGAGCATCGTCTACACCTCGGACGACGGGCGCTACAGCCTCGGGGTCCACGGCAAGAACCTGTTCGACAAGGAATACATCGTTGCCGGCTATAACTTCGTGGCGGGCGGCGTGGGCGGCGCGCCCTTCGTGCCCACCCTCGGGCGCGAGGGCACGCTGACCGGCTTCTACGGCGATCCGCGCCGGGTGTTCGTGACGGCTCAGGTCAACTTCTGAGCCATTTTTCCCCGAGGGGGCGGCGGCCTCTGGCTATCCACCGCCGCCCCTTTTCCGCTCAGGGCAGATCGTGGGTCTGAACTGGGACGGGGTTCGTGGCGGGAGCCGGGGCGGGCAGCGCGGGGGCAGGCTGCGTGTCCTCCCGCTGCGGCTGCTGGTCGAACCAGCGCTTGGCAAAATAGCCGCCCACGCCCAGCATCACCATCGTCGGCAGGCTGATGCGCGAAAGCACGAAGGGCACCGCCGCACCCAGCGCCGCACCGGTTGCGCCGCCCACAGCAGGCGAGTTCTTGGCAAGCTTGGCCCCGATCGCGGCGCCGATGATCTTCTTGAGCATGATGCTGTTCTCCTTGCCCTGACCTACCGGCGCAGGGCCGTGCAGGTTCCGCGGCAGATCGCAGCCAGAGTGCAGCCTGCCGAGCCGCCCAAGCCCTCTTTCCTTGGGCTGGCGGAGCGGGCATAGGCCGCTGCCATGCACGACATTCGCCTTATCCGGGAGAATCCCGAAGCTTTCGACGCTGGCCTCGCCCGCCGCGGCTTGCCCGCGCAGGCCGCATCTCTGATCGCGTTGGACGAGGAACGCCGCGCCGCGGTGACCGAAGTGCAGGTCGCGCAATCGCGCCGCAACGAGGCGAGCAAGCTGATCGGCGCGGCAATGGCCAAGGGCGACAAGGACGGGGCCGAGGCGATCAAGGCCGAGGTCGCCGCGCTCAAGGACGCGATGCCCGCGATGGAGGCCCGCGCCGAGGAACTGGCGGGGCAATTGAAGGCGGCGCTCGAGATCATCCCCAACCTGCCGGGCGCGGACGTGCCGGATGGCGCGGGCGAGGAGGACAACCGGGTCGAAAGCGAATGGGGCGAGAAGCGCACCTTCGACTTCACCCCCCGCGAACACGCCGACATCGCCCCCGCCCTCGGCATGGATTTCGAGACCGGCGCAAGGCTCTCGGGCGCGCGCTTCACTTTCCTGCGGGGCGGCATGGCGCGCCTTCACCGCGCGCTCGGCCAGTTCATGCTCGACGTCCAGACCGGCGAGCACGGCTATGCGGAGTGCAACCCGCCGGTGCTGGTGGGCGACGATGCCATGTACGGCACCGACAAGCTGCCCAAGTTTGCCGAGGACAGCTTCTGCACCACCAACGGGCGCTGGCTCATCCCCACCTCGGAAGTCTCCCTCACCGCCAGCGTCATGGGCGAGCTGCTCGACGAGGCCGCGCTTCCCATACGCCTCACCGCGCTCACCCTGTGCTTCCGCTCCGAGGCGGGCGCGGCGGGGCGGGACACCCGCGGGTTCATCCGCCAGCACCAGTTCGAGAAGTGCGAGCTGGTCAGCATCGTGCGCCCCGAGGACTCCGAGGCCGAACACCAGCGCATGACCCGCGCCGCCGAGACCATTCTCGAGCGCCTCGCCCTGCCCTACCGCAAACTCCTGCTGTGCACCGGCGACATGGGCTTCGGCGCGCGCAAGACCTACGACCTCGAGGTGTGGCTCCCGGGGCAAGGCGCCTTCCGCGAGATCAGCTCGTGCTCCAACACCGGCGACTTCCAGGCCCGCCGCATGAACACCCGCTACCGCGTCGCGGGCGAGAAGCGGACCGAGTTCGTCCACACCCTCAACGGCTCCGGCCTCGCGGTCGGCCGCACGCTGGTCGCGGTGATCGAGAACTACCAGAACGTGGATGGCTCGGTGACCGTGCCTGACGCCCTGCTGCCCTACATGGGCGGCGTCACCCGATTGGAACCGGCCTCGTAATGCGCATCCTCCTCACCAATGACGACGGCATCCACGCCCCCGGCCTCAAGGTGCTGGAGCAGATCGCGCGCCAGTTTTCCGACGATATCTGGATCTGCGCCCCGACCGAGGAGCAATCTGGCGCGGGCCACTCGCTGACCCTCACCCGCCCCGTGCGCCTGCACAAACACGGCGAGCGGCGTTTCGCGGTCTCCGGCACCCCCACCGACTCCGTCATGATGGCCCTGCGCGAAGTGATGCCCGATGCGCCCGACATCATCCTTTCGGGCGTCAACCGGGGCGCCAACCTTGCCGACGACATCACCTATTCGGGCACGGTCTCGGCCGCGATCGAAGGCGCGCTGGCGGGGATCCGCGCCATCGCCTTCAGCCAGGTCTATGCCCGCGAAGGCATGGGCGACGAGGTGCCCTTCGGCGCGGCGCTCGAATGGGGGCCGAAGGTCCTCGCCCCCCTGATCGACGCGCCGATGGCCGACCGGACGCTGATCAACGTCAACTTCCCCGCCATCCCCGCCGACGAGGTCAAGGGCATCCGCGTCGTGCGGCAGGGCTTCCACGACTATTCGCGCGGCACCATCGTCGAGGGCCGCGATCCGCGCGGCTACCGCTATTTCTGGTTCGGGCTCGACCAGATCGAGCACACCTTGGACCACGGCACCGACCTCGAAGCGATCGAGGAGGGCTTCGTCGCGGTCACCCCGCTCCAGCTCGACCTCACCCACTATTCGACCATCGGCATCCTCGCCGAGCGGTTCGCGGACTGATGGCCGGACCGGCGCGCCGCAACCCGTTCAAGCGCCGCGCGCTGCTCGCCGACCAGTTCCGCCCGCTCAGGCGGCAGGTGAAGCTCCCCGTGTGGGGCGACCTCGGCCTGCGCGCCGGGATCGCCTTCCTGCTGCTCGGCATGGTCATCATGATCCACTGGTGGGACCGTGACGGGCTGGTCGACAATGTCGACAGGCACATCAGCTTCCTCGACGTGGTCTATTTCACCATGATCAGCGTCACCACCACCGGCTTCGGCGACATCGCCCCGGTGAGTGACCGCGCGCGGCTGATCGAGGCGGTGATCGTCACGCCCGTGCGCATCGCCGTCCTGTTCATCTTCGTGGGCGCGGCCTACGATTTCGTCATCAAGCGCAGCTGGGAGAAATGGCGCATGGCCCGCATTCAGGAGCAGCTGACCGATCATGTCGTGGTGCTCGGCTACGGCGTCTCGGGCTCGCAGAGCGTGCACGAGCTGATCGAGCGCGGCGTGGATCCGCGCTGCATCGTGGTGATCGACCCGTCGGAGGAGCGCCTCGTCGAGGCCGAGAAGCTCGGCGTCAACGTGATGGCCGCCGACGCCACCCGCGACGAGAACCTCAAGGCGGTCCGCATCGCCGAGGCGACCAGCGTGCTGGTCAGCGCCGGGCGCGACGACACCTCGATCCTGATCGTGCTGACCGTCCGCCACCTCGCGCCCAACGTCCCCATCAGCGTGGTGGTGCGCGCCGACGACAACGAGCTGCTGGCGCGGCAGGCGGGCGCCAACAACGTCATCAACCCGGTGCGCTTCACCGGCCTGCTGCTGGCGGGCTCAGTCAAGGGCGCGCACATCGCCGATTACCTCGCCGACCTCGCCAGCGTCGGCGGCCGGGTGCAACTGGTCGAGCGGGTGGTGAGCGCGGCGGAATGCGGGCGTCCGATCACCGAACTGCAAAGCGGCGGCACGGGCCTCAGAGTCTACCGCGATGGCCGCCCGATCGGCTTCTGGGAGGACGAGTGCCAGATGCTCCAGCCCGGCGACGTGGTGGTCGAGATCGTGCCGACTGCCGCGAGCGAGGCGGGGTGATCTTTCGCTGGAAGCACCTTCTGGTGCTTCGTGGAGAAAAATCGCCGCATAGCCAGCCACCCATAGCGAATTTGATAAGTTACGGATAAAGCGAAGCAATGCTGCCCGACGAACTCCGCGCCCTGCCTTATCTCGTGCATACGAATCGCGAGTTGGGGCTGATGCTCCGGGGCATCAAGCCAATGGCGATGTTCGTCGACATTGCCGGGCGTGAGCCTGACTGCATGATCCGCTACCACAGGATGTTTGGACGCCATGTGTCCGAGGGACGGATCAACCGTCGCGTCATCGAGGTGCCGGTGCCGGATCGACCGGATTGGCATTACCGCCGGGTCTTCTATACGCTGCGGGGTGAATACTGGCGCATCGACGAAATGCTCGAGCTGATCGAGAACTACGGGCGCTGGACCAACGCGCACGAGCGTCGTTTCGGCCAATTGCTGGGCTATGACGACTGGCAGAACGATATCTGGCTGGAGCGTCACCCGGTCGAAACGTGAAGGCCGCTCCGAGCCGACGTGGCTACGCGTGCCTGCATCGCCGCTTGCCGAAGACGGTCGTTCATCCAGCGCGTATTTTTTGCCTCTCGCCCTACGCCCGGAGCCAAACGAACACCCCGCCCATCGCCGCCATCCCGAACAGGAAGTGCCCGGCGTCGATCAGGAACAGCGCCAGCGGCTTTCTGAGGTAGAGGTAGTTGATCCCGATCGCCGGGATCATCACGCCTCCCGCAAAGCCGACCGCCATCATCATCACCACTAAGGGCTTCGGATCGGTTTTCTCCAGCAGGTGCCACAGCACCAACGCGATCAGCAGCTCGAAGGCGAGCGTCAGGCCGAAGATCACGGCCATGTTGCCCTCGCGCAGCTGGGTGTTCGAAAGCCCCGCCGCGCGCTGCCAGGGCTTGCTGAAGAGGAGGCCGTACCACAGCGCGCCGACCGCGAAGAAGGCGGCCGCTCCCGCGAGCACCGGCCACAGGGCAAAGTCGTTCACGGCCGCAATCTCCTCTCGCCCGGCATCCTAGCGCATCGTGCGGGCGAGCGATAGCGGGGCGGGGGCAGGCTCAGATGACGTAGGCGAACTCTTCCTCGGCCGGGGTCGCCTTGCGGCCGCGCATCTCGGCATCGAGCTGGACCACGGTGCGGCTCGCGGTCTTGACGAACAGGCCGGGAACCACCGCGTGGACCATGCAGGCGAGCCCGCCGACTGTCATCCGCCAGCCGAAGCTGAAGGCGGTGCGGGCGTGCTGCGTGTAGGTCTCGCCGATGGCGCGCGGGTGGTCGGTGAAGAGCTTGGCGATCATGCTCACCCCGATGCCCTGCCGGGTGGTCCGCGGTCAAGCCTAGCGCGCGGGGCCGACACAGTGTAGGGGCCGCGCCGCAATGACCTCCGCTCCCCTCACCCTCCCCGATCAGAAGAAGATCGGTATGGTCAGCCTCGGCTGCCCCAAGGCGCTCGTCGATTCCGAGCGCATCCTCACCCGGTTGCGCGCCGACGGCTATGCCTTCGCCGAGGACTATGCGGGCGCCGACGTGGTGCTGGTCAACACCTGCGGTTTCCTCGACTCCGCCAAGGAGGAGAGCCTTGCCGCCATCGGCGAGGCGATCGCCGAGAACGGGCGCGTCATCGTCACCGGCTGCATGGGCGAGGAGGCCGAGGCGATCCGCGCCGCGCACCCCAGCGTGCTCGCGGTGACGGGGGCGCACCAGTACGAGCAGGTGGTCGAGGCGGTGCACCTCCACGCGCCGCCCTCGCAGGGGCCGTTCGTCGACCTCATCCCGCAGCCCGACATCAAGCTCACCCCGCGCCACTATAGTTACCTCAAGATTTCAGAGGGTTGCAATCACTCCTGCGCCTTCTGCATCATCCCCAGCTTGCGCGGAAAGCTCGCCAGCCGGCGCATCGACGCGGTGCTGCGCGAGGCCGAGAAGCTGGTCGCCGCCGGCACCCGCGAGCTCCTCGTCATCAGCCAGGACACCAGCGCCTACGGGGTCGACACCCGCCACGAGAGCCGCGACTGGAAGGGCCGCGAAGTCCGCGCCCACATGACCGACCTCGCCCGCGAACTCGGCCAGCTGCGCACCCCCGAAGGCGCCGCGCCGTGGGTCCGCCTCCACTACGTCTATCCCTACCCCCATGTCGATCAGGTCGTGCCCCTGATGGCCGAGGGGCTGCTGACGCCCTATCTCGACATCCCGTTCCAGCACGCCTCGCCGAAGGTCCTCAAACTCATGCGCCGCCCCGCCAACGAGGCCAAGGTGCTCGAGCGGCTGAAGTCGTGGCGCGCGATCTGCCCCGACATCGCGATCCGAAGTTCCTTCGTGGTGGGCTTCCCGGGCGAGACCGAGGACGACTTCCGCTACCTCCTCGACTGGCTCGAGGAAGCTCAGCTCGACCGCGTCGGCGCCTTCCGCTTCGAGCCGGTCGAGGGCGCGGCGGCCAACGCCCTGCCCGATCAGGTGCCCGAAGAGGTCAAGGAAGAACGCTACGCCCGGATCATGGAAGTGACGGAAGCCATCAGCGCTGCCAAGCTCGCCGCCAAGGTCGGCCGCACGCTCCCCGTCATCATCGACGAGGTCGGCGAGCCGGACGAGGACGGCGACATCGGCGCCACTGGCCGCAGCCAGGCCGACGCGCCAGAGATCGACGGCGCGGTCTACCTGCGCGACGTCC
Source organism: Erythrobacter sp. CCH5-A1 (assembly GCF_001557115.1). Lineage (GTDB taxonomy): Bacteria > Pseudomonadota > Alphaproteobacteria > Sphingomonadales > Sphingomonadaceae > Erythrobacter. The sequence goes on along the minus strand of NZ_LSKQ01000313.1, from coordinate 221 downwards.
CCGAAACGCTTGCCCCCGGCGACATCGTGCACGTCACCATCGAGGACGCCGACGCGCACGACCTGTTCGGGGTGATCGCCTGAAGCCCCCGCGCGTCCGAGCGGCGGTACTCAGAATGAGGCCGGGGCGGCGAAGCGGCATCGGCTGTTACAAAGAACCGTGCCGGGGCCTGCTGCAAACCGGGGTGGCAGTCCGGTTCTGCCGCTTGGGGCGCAGCTGTC
>NZ_LSKQ01000312.1 GCF_001557115.1 Erythrobacter sp. CCH5-A1 | reverse complement strand
TGGACGATGGACAAGGTCGACGGCGCGCAGCGCCTGCTCGGGGAAATGGGCGTCAAGTAAGACCCCCGATTTTGAATAAGTATGCGGCGCGTGGGAATTCCGCGCGTCGCCTGCTACACCCTCGGCCCTGACGCGGCGGGACAGGGACACGAATGATGCGCGATGTGGTGGTGGTCGATATCGGCGGGACCCATGCCCGCTTTGCCATTGCCTCGATCGGCGCGGACGGCGCGATCAGCCTCGATGAGCCCGAAACACTCCACACCGCCGACCATGCGAGCTTCCAGACCGCGTGGGAAGCCTATCGTGACCGCAAGGGGGGCACCCTGCCCCCGGCCGTGAGCATCGCCATCGCCGGCCCGGTCGGCAGCCCCGGCAAGCCCAATCCGGTGATCCGCTTCACCAACAACCCGTGGATCATCCGCCCCGCGCTGATCCCGGAAAAGCTCGGCGCGCGCGACTACACCATCGTCAATGATTTCGCCGCCGTCGCCCATGCCGTCGCGCGCGCCGACGACAGCCAGTTCCTGCATCTCGCCGGCCCCGATGCGCCGCTGGGGCGCGAGGGCACGATCTCGGTGCTCGGGCCGGGGACGGGTCTGGGTGTCGCGCATCTCTACCGTTCGGGCGCAGCTTACCGCGTGCAGGCGACCGAGGGCGGGCACATCGACTTCGCTCCTCTGGACTCCATCGAGGACGCGATCCTCGCCCGGTTGCGCCGCCGCCACAACCGCGTCTCGGTCGAGCGGGTGGTGGCAGGGCCCGGGATCGTCGACATCTATCAGGCGCTTGCCGCGCTCGAACATCGTTCCGAGCCGGAGCGCGATGCGATCGAGATCTGGAACCTCGGCACCAGCGGAGAGGACTCGCTGGCCGCCGCCGCGGTCGACCGCTTCTGCCTCGCGTTGGGCTCGGTCGCTGGCGACTTGGCGCTGGCGCAGGGGGGCTTTGCCGGCGTGGTGATCGCCGGCGGCCTCGGCTACCGCATCCGCGAGACGCTGCTCACCTCGGGCTTTGCCGCGCGCTTCAAGGCCAAGGGGCGGTTCGAGAGCCTGATGGCGTCGATCCCCGTCAAGCTCATCGTCCACCCCCAACCCGGCCTGTTCGGCGCCGCCGCCGCCTTCGCCAGCGAGCACGGAGGCGAAGCGTGAAGTCGGTCGCGGCGCTCGAAGCGCGGCTGGGCGAACTCCACGAGCGCACGCGGGAAACGCCGCTCTTCAATCCGGTGTTCCAGCTCTCGCTCGATCTGTCGCGGGCGATCGAGAGCGGCGAGACCAGCCTGGATGATGTCGCCGCGCTGGTGGCGGAACTGGAGTGCGACGGGCTGAAGGCGCGCGCCCGCAAGCTGCGCACCTTGCTCGCCGTCCCGCCATCGCCCGCGCCGATGGCAAGCGCGGCCGACGACTTCGAAAGCTTTGCCGCGCGCTGGCAAAACCCGCAGCTCCACGCGGTCTTCACTGCACACCCGACGTTCCTGCTGTCTCATGCGCAATCCGAAGCCGTGGCCGCTGCCGCCTCGGCGCCGCAGGATATCGACGACACGGCCTGCGCCGTTTGCGCCACGCGCACAGCTGTGACGCTCGAACAGGAACATGCGGCGGCGATGGCGGCGATGGCCCGGGCGCAGGACGCGCGCGACGTGATCGTCGCCCGCCTGCTGGACGAGGCGCGCCGGCGCTGGCCGCAGGACTGGCGCGGGCTTCGTCCGCTGCCATTCCGCTTCGCCAGCTGGGTCGGATACGACATGGACGGGCGCACGGACATCGGCTGGCGCACCTCGATCGCCTTCCGGCTGCAGGAAAAGGCCGAACGCCTCGCGCGCTACACCGCTTCGCTGGAAGCGCTCGACGCGGCCCACCCGCTGCTCGCAACCCTCAGGCCCGCTACCGCCTTCGCCGCAGCGCGTGCGGAGGACTTCGCGGGGGACCTCACCAGCGCCGAGGCGCTGGCGAACGCCGCCAACCGGCTGACCACGCACAGCGACGACAATCTGCTGTCGCTGGCCCCGATCATCGCCGCGCTTGAAGGCGAAGCAACAAGCGCGCCCGAGCCTCGCGCCATCGCCCTCCTCACCCTTGCTGCCGCGATGCGGGCCGACGGGCTCGGCATGGGCTGGATCCATTTCCGGGTGAACGCCAAACAGCTCCACAACGCCGTGCGCCGCCGGCTGGGCGAGGACGACGAGGGCGTGGACCTTGCCAGCAAGGGCGCGCTCATGACCCTGCGGCGACTGGTCCACGAGGCGGCAACGCTGCGCACCAATTTCGCCGCGCTCGCCACTGAAAGCTCGACCGCGATCCGCCAGTTCATCGCGATGGCGCAGATCCTGAAGCACATCGACGCCGACGCGCCGATCCGGATGCTGGTGGCCGAATGCGAGCAGCCCGCCACGGTCCTCGCCGCGCTCTATTTCGCCAAGCTGTTCGGGGTGGAAGGCAAGGTCGATGTCTCGCCGCTGTTCGAGACCGAGCGGGCGCTGGAGCATGGCGGGCGGTTCCTCGATGCGCTGCTCGCCGAGCCTGCCTACCGCGCCTATGCCCGCGCGCGGGGGCGCGTGGCGGTGCAGACCGGGTTCTCCGACGCCGGGCGCTTCGTCGGGCAGGTCCCCGCAGCCCTCGCGATCGAGCGCCTTCAAGGCCGCCTCGCCGAAGCGATGGCCGCGAACGGCCTTGGCGACATCGCCGCGCTGGTGTTCAACACCCACGGCGAAAGCATGGGCCGCGGCGCGCACCCTGCTTCGCTGCAAGACCGGCTCGAATGGCCGCTCTCCCCCTGGGCGCGGCGACGGTTCGCCCGCGCGGGCATCCGGCTGGAGCCCGAAGTCAGCTTTCAGGGCGGCGACGGCTACCTGTTCTTCGCCACCCCAGAACTCGCGCTCGCCACGCTTACCCGCATCGCCGAACTGCGCCCCGCCGAGGCCGATCTCGCCGCGCCCGCCGACCCCTTCTATCACCGCACCGATCTCAGCCTCGATTTCTACCGGGCGGTGAAGGAGCACCAGGGCGATCACCTCGCCAGCCGTACCTATGCGCGCGCGGTCACCGCTTTCGGCCTCGGGCTCCTGAACCCCACTGGCAGCCGCGTCTCGCGCCGCCAGAGCGACATCAACGCCGACCGCGAGATGAGCTTGCGCCAGATCCGCGCGATTCCGCACAATGCGATCCTCCAGCAATTGGGCTATCCGGTGAACGTCATCGCCGGGGTCGGCTCGGCGGCCGATGGCAACCGCGAGGAAATCGCCGCGCTGCTTACCGATTCCCCGCGCGGCCGGCAGATCATGCGGCTGGTGCGCAGCGCCAATGCGCTCGCCAGCATCAAGACCGTGGCGGCCTATGGCGAGCTGTTCAACTCGGCCTATTGGGCGAGCCGCACCTATCGCGGGACCGAGGATCACCTGGCCGGCGCCTGCGCCGCCCTCGCCGAATATCTGGTGGGCGACGACCGGACGGGGGTGTTCCGCCGCCTCGCCTCGCGCCTCAGGATCGATGCATTGAAGCTCCACCGCCTGCTCGATCTCTTGCCGGGTGATACCGCCGACACCGAGGCGCGCGAGCATGTGCGCCGCCGCATCGGCGTGCTGCAGGCGCTGCGCCTCGCGCTGCTCCAGCACATGTTCCTGAAAGCGGTCGCGGTCCCCGCCTTCAGCCGCGCCAACGACATCAGCCGCCGCGACGTGATCGACATGGTGCTGACCTTGCGCATCGACGAGGCCCTCGCCCAGCTGCGCCGCGCCTTCCCGGTGCGCATCCCCGGCCCGCGCGACTTCCCGCTGGACGAGCCGAGCGACTACCCCGATGGCGGCGAGGAAGGCTACGGCGCCTACGAGCGCGACTTCATGACGCCGATCGCACGGGCGCAGGAGCTGTCCCTGCGCATCTCCACCGCCATCGCCAACGAATTCGGCGCGCATGGCTAACGCGGCGGTCGCGGATGGAGAAACCGCTTTCCCGGATTAGGAAAGCTGTTAGCCTCGCGGTCTTCGACAAATATAGGCGGAGTAACGATGGGGCAGTGGAACTACGCCAGCGGGCCGAATGACCGGGGCGAATATCCGACCAAGGTCAATCTCACCGAGAACGACGACACGGGGGCACTTTCCGGCACCGTGCTGTTCCGCGAAGTCACCTTCAACGTGACCGGCCAATGGGCTGCCGCAGGTTCGGATCCGGAACGCAATTTTTCGGTGTTCTGGTTCGGCGGCGGGAACAGCGACGTCTCGATCTTCCTGTCGGCCGTGGGCAATATCGAATACGCGGCATCGCCGCCCCACATGGACATCACCATCACGACGGCGAGCGCAGCCAACGGCCAGGATTACGGCTACAACGACCGCCTCTTCGGCACGGATGCTGCGCCTGCTTCCGATCCCGACGAAGAATAGGTCCGGCCACGCCTTGCGCCGGGGCTTTGGCAGCAAGGCCTATCCCGAACGCAAGGTGCTGCCGCGCGCGATCAGCCGCACCGGCACGCGGCGGCGGGCGGCTTCGCCTTCGTCGAGCACCGCTTCTACCAGCGCCCCGCCCGCTTCGGCGGGATCGGGGGCGATGGTGGTGAGCGGCGGTCGGCTGAAGCGGCCGGCGACCAGATCGTCGAAGCCCATCACGCCCACGGCGTGCGGCACGGACAGATCGGCGGCGGCAAAGGCCTCGATCGCGCCCAGCGCCATCGCGTCGCAGGCGGCGAAGACCGCATCAATGTCCTCGCCCCGCTCGATCAGGCGGCGCGCGGCGCGGCGGCCCTCCTCCTCGCGGGTGGCGGCGTTGACCGTGGGGGCAAGGCACGGCTCCAGCCCCGCCGCGCGCATCGCTTCGGCATAGCCTTCGTAGCGTTCGGTGAACTGCACCTGCGGGGTGTTCAGCGCGCCGAGGAAGCAGGGGCGCCTGTAGCCGGCGGCGAGCAGATGCTCGACCGCCAGCCTTCCGGCCGCGCGGTTGTCGGAGCGCACCCAATCGAGCTCGTCGAAGGGCGAGCCCCAATAGGCGACCTTGCGGCCCTCGCTCTCGATCCCGCGGAAATGCTCCCATGCGGCGGCATTGGTGGTGGTGCCGATCACCACGAGGCCGTCGGCGCGGCCCTGTTCCTGGTAGTGCCCGAAGAAATCCTGCGCCCGGGCCTGAAAGCTCACCAGCGTCTCGAAGCCGCGTTCGGAGGCCGCGACACAGACCGAGCCGAGCAGCGCATAGGCGAAGGGGTTGATCGAGGAGGCGCTGTCGCCCTCGCGGCAGATGACGACCACCGCGAGCGTGCCGGTCGAACCGCGCCGCAGCCGCGCCGCGCGCTCGTCGACGAAATAGCCCAGCGCCTCGGCTGCCTCGATCACCTTGCGGCGAGTCGCCTCGGCGATGGCGGGAGAGCCCGAGAGGGCACGGCTGACGGTCGGCTGGCTCACGCCCGCCCGTTCCGCCACATCGAAGGATGTCGGCCGCCTTTTCGATCCCCCGGTCATGTCTGCCTCTCTAGGGCGCAAGCTTATCCCCGCGCAAGGCTCGCTTGCATTGCTATACGCACTGGAAATCGCCGCACGCTTCTTGCAGGTTGACACGGATGCGCTGATTGTGAACGTTCGCAAAATAAGCGAGCGGGCCAACGGCGCGCGGGGAGAGGGATCAGCAAATGGCAATGTCACCGGGTGCGGCATCGGCCGCTGGGATTGGCGCAAGCGACACGCCGCAGGTCGACGCGCCGGGATTGAACTATTTCGTCTTCGCGCTGTTCTTCATCTTCGGCGGGATCACCTCGCTCAACGACGTCATCATCCCCAAGCTCAAGGAGCTGTTCACGCTCAACTTCTTCGAGGCGAGCCTGGTGCAGTTCTGGTTCTTCATCGCCTACGCGGTGGTGGGCATACCCGGCGCGCGGCTGGTGAAGAAGCTGGGCTACATGCGCGGCGCGGTGGCAGGGCTGGTGACGATGATGGCGGGGTGCCTGCTGTTCATCCCGGCAAGCCAGACCGCGCTCTTCCCGATGTTCCTGTTCGCCTATTTCATCCTCGCGACGGGCGTGGTGCTGGTGCAGATCGTCGCGAACCCGCTGATCAGCCTTCTGGGGCCCGAGCGCACGACCCACAGCCGCCTGACCTTCGCGCAAGGCTTCAATTCGCTGGGGACGACGATCTTCCCCTATGTCGGCGCGATCCTGATCCTCGGCAGCCTTGCCGGCGTCACCGCCGCGCAGCTTTCGGGCGAGGAACTGGCCGCCTATCGCACCGCCGAGAGCCAGGCGATCGTGGGCGGCTATCTCGGCCTCGCCGTGGCGCTCGCCGTGGTTGCGGGCGCGGTGTGGCTGTTCCGCGACCGGCTGGGGGGCGAGAAGCACGAGCAGACCAGCCTTGCCGATGGCCTCGCGCTGCTGAAGCGCCCGCGCTTCGGCTACGGGGCGGCCTGCATCTTCCTCTATGTCGGCGCGGAAGTGGCGATCGGCAGCTTCATCGTCAGCTTCCTGATGCAGCCTGAGGTGCTCGGCCTCGGAGAGCAGGATGCGGGCAAGCTGATCTCGCTCTACTGGGGCGGCGCGCTGGTGGGGCGGTTCATCGGCTCGGCGGTGTTGCGCTTCGTCAGCCCGGGCCTGACGCTCGCCGCGGTGGCAGCGGGCGCGATCACGCTGATCGCGGTTGCGGCCAACGCGAGCGGCACGGTGGCGGGCTACTCCTTGCTCGCGGTCGGCCTGATGAACGCGATCATGTTCCCGACCATCTTCAGCCTCGCCTGCGAGAAGCTCGGCCCGCGCGCGGCGGATGGATCGGGGATCATCAACGTCGCCATCGCGGGCGGCGCGATCATCCCGCCGATGTATGGCGCGCTGGCGGATGCGACCAGCCTCGCCTTCGCGCTGGTGCTCCCGGCGGCATGCTACGCGATCATCGCGGGCTTCGGGGTGTTTGCGCGCAAGCCTGCTTGACGGGTCCGCTGGCGCGAACCGCAGCCCCGCCGGAGGTGGCCGAAATTGAATAAGTATGCGCCCACTGGCGGATAGTCCCCCACGCGCCTAGGTAGGGCGCGACGCAAGAAGGGGGCTATCCGCCATGAGCTTCACCGCTGACCGCCTGCTGCTGTTCGGAGCCACCGGCGACCTTGCCCAGCGCATGCTGCTGCCGAGCCTGTTCGCGCTCGATGCCGACGGGCTGCTCGCGCCCGACCTCGCCATCATCGGCACCGCGCGCTCCGACATGAGCGACAGCGAGTATCGCAACTTCGCCCGCGCCGCGCTCGAGAAATATCTCCCCGCCGAACGCCGCGGGAGCATGGCGGGGTTCTTGAACCGCCTCGCCTACCAGACCCTCGATGCGACCACGCTCGAAGGCTACGGCGCGCTCGCCGAGAAGGTCGGCACGCCCGCCCGCGGCCTCGCGATCTTCCTCTCGACCGCGCCGAGCCTGTTCGAGCCGACCATCAAGGGGCTGCAATCGGCGGGCCTGACGGGCGAGACCGTGCGGATGTGCCTCGAAAAGCCGCTGGGCACCAACCTTGCCACCAGCCGCGAGATCAACGACGCGGTTGCCGCCGCCTTCCCCGAGAGCCGCATTTTCCGCATCGACCACTATCTCGGCAAGGAGACGGTGCAGAACCTGCTCGCGCTGCGGTTCGCCAACATCATGTTCGAGCCCTTGTGGAACGCGGCGCATATCGAGCATGTCCAGATCACCGTCGCCGAGACCGTCGGCCTCGAAGGGCGCGTTGCCTTCTACGACGATGCTGGGGCGATCCGCGACATGGTGCAGAACCACATGCTCCAATTGCTCGCGCTGGTGGCGATGGAGCCGCCCGCCCACTTCGATGCGACCGCCGTGCGCGACGAGAAGGTCAAGGTGCTGCGTGCCCTGCGCCGGGTCGGCTCCAATGAAACCGTCACCGGGCAGTACCGCGCAGGCGCGATCCAGGGCGCGGCGGTGCCGGGCTATGACGAGGAACTGGGAAAGCCATCGGACACCGAGACCTTCGTCGCGATCAAGGCCCATGTCGACAACTGGCGCTGGAAGGGCGTGCCCTTCTACCTCAGGACCGGCAAGCGCATGCCCAAGCGCGTCACCGAGATCGTGATCCAGTTCCGCTGCGTGCCGCACTCGATCTTCGCCGGGCGCGGCGCGACGATGCAGCCCAACCGGCTGGTGATCGGCATCCAGCCCGAAGAGAACATCACCCTCTCGCTGATGGCCAAGGTCCCCGGCCTCGATCGCGAGGGCATCCGCCTGCGGCAGGTGCCGCTCAACATCGCCATGCCCGACGCCTTCAGCGGAGCGGTGCGGCGCATCGCCTATGAACGCCTGCTGCTCGATCTGGTCGAGGGCGACCAGACCCTATTCGTCCGACGCGACGAGGTTGAAGCCCAGTGGGACTGGGTGGACGCGATCCGCGCCGGCTGGGAGGCGGACGGCCTCACCCCCAAGACCTACACCGCGGGAAGCTGGGGCCCGAGCGCGGCGATCGCGCTGGCGGAACGGGACGGAGTGACGTGGCATGAATGACACCCTTCACAAGGTGACGCAGCGGGTGATCGAAAACTCGCGCGCTAGCCGCAGCGCCTATCTCGACCTCATCCGCCGCGAGGGCGACAACATGGGCGAGCGTTCGGCGGTCTCCTGCTCCAACCTCGCCCATGCCTATGCGGGGATGGAGGAGGACAAGGCCGCGCTGGTCGCAGGCCGCGGGGCGAATATCGGCATCGTCAGCGCCTATAACGACATGCTTAGCGCCCACGCGCCCTATTACCGCTATCCCGAGCGGCTCAAGATCTACGCCCGCGAGATCGGCGCCACCGCGCAGGTCGCGGGCGGCGTGCCCGCGATGTGCGACGGGGTGACACAGGGCGAGACGGGGATGGAGCTGTCGCTCTTCAGCCGCGACGTCATTGCCCTGTCGACCGCCGTCGCGCTCTCCCACGCGATGTTCGACGGCGCGCTCCTGCTCGGCATCTGCGACAAGATCGTGCCGGGTCTGCTGATGGGCGCGCTGCGCTTCGGCCACCTGCCGATGATCTTCGTGCCCGGCGGGCCGATGCCGAGCGGCATTCCCAACAAGGAAAAGCAGCGCGTCCGCCAGCTCTATGCCGAGGGCAAGGCGACCCGCGCCGAATTGCTGGCGAGCGAGATGGGCAGCTACCACTCGCAGGGCACCTGCACCTTCTTCGGCACCGCCAATTCGAACCAGATGATGATGGAGATGATGGGGCTCCACGTGCCCAATTCCGCCTTCATCAACCCCGGCACCAAGCTGCGCCAGGCCTTGGACCGCGCGGCGGTGCACCGGGTGGCGGAGATCGGCCGGAAGTCCGACGACTACCGCCCGCTCAGTCTCGTCGTTGACGAAAAGGCGATCGTCAACGCGGCCGTGGGCCTGCTGGCGACCGGCGGCTCGACCAACCACGCGATCCACCTGCCCGCCATGGCGCGCGCGGCGGGGGTGATCTTCGACTGGAACGACCTCAGCGAACTCTCCAGCGCCGTGCCGCTGATCGCGCAGGTCTATCCCAACGGCGCGGGCGACGTGAACCATTTTCATAACGCGGGCGGCATGGGTTTTGTCATCGGCGAGCTGCTGGAAGCCGGCCTCGCGCATGGCGACATCCTGACGGTCGGGCGCGGCGGCTTTGCGGACTACGCGAAAGAGCCGGGGCTCGACGGCGATGATCTCGTGTGGCGCGAGGTCGGCCCGAGCGGAGACGACACGATGCTGCGCCCGGTCGCGACGCCCTTCAAGCCCGATGGCGGGATGCGGCTGCTGGAAGGCAATCTCGGCCGCGCCTGCTTCAAGACCTCGGCGGTGGACGAAACACGCTGGACGGTCGAAGCCCCGTGCCGCGTCTTCGAGGATCAGGCGAGCGTCGCCGCTGCCTTCAAGGCGGGCGAGCTTGACCGCGACGTGGTGGTGGTCGTCCGCTTCCAGGGCCCGCGCGCCAACGGGATGCCCGAACTCCACAAGCTCACCCCGCCCCTGGGCGTGCTTCAGGACCGCGGCTTCAAGGTGGCGCTCGTAACAGATGGCCGCATGTCGGGCGCGAGCGGCAAGGTGCCCGCGGCGATCCATTGCACCCCCGAGGCGCTCGGCGGAGGCCCGCTGGCGCGGCTACGCGATGGCGACGTCGTGCGGGTCTGCGCGGTGACGGGCGAGCTTTCGACCACTGCCGATCTCGCCGCGCGCGAGCCGGCAACCGATCCGCAAGCCGAACTCGGCACGGGCCGCGAGCTGTTCGGCATGCTGCGCCGCTATGCCGACGGGGCCGAACAGGGCGCCTCGGCGATGCTCGCCACGGGAGGAATGTGATGAATATCGACGCCATCATGCGCACTGCGCCGGTGATCCCGGTGATCGTGATCGAGGACGAGGCCCACGCGGTCCCGCTCGCCGAAGCGCTGGTCGCGGGCGGGCTGCGTGTGCTTGAAGTCACGCTGCGCACCCCCGCGGCATTGGGCGCGATCCGGGCGATGAAGCAGGTTCCGGGCGCGATCGTCGGGGCAGGCACCGTCACCAACCCGCGCGAACTCGACGCGGCGCTGGAAGCCGGGAGCGAGTTCATCGTCTCCCCCGGCCTCACCGAGAACCTCGGCAAGGCGGCGGTTGCGGCGGGCGTGCCCTTCCTCCCCGGCATCGCCAATGCGGGCGACATCATGCGCGGGCTGGACCTCGGGCTCGACCGCTTCAAGTTCTTCCCGGCCATGGCGGCAGGCGGATTGCCCGCGCTGAAGGCGCTCGCCGCGCCCTTCGGCCATGTGCGCTTCTGCCCGACCGGTGGGATCAGCCTCGAGAACGCCCCCGAATGGCTCGCCTTCGATCCGGTGCTGTGCGTGGGCGGCAGCTGGGTCTCTCCCAAGGGCGCGCCTGACCGCGCGACAGTGGAAGCGCTGGCGAAAGAGGCTTACGGGTTGCGCTAGTCCAAGCCCCCCCGCAAAACAACTTTCCTACACGCCGGGAAGCTGACAGGCTCGCCTGATGGTGTCCTTCACGCTCTCTCCAGCCCTGCTGAACGGGGGCTGGAGGGGGCAGGCTTTTCCGGCCCTGGACAGTGTCTCATGTGTCTCCAACAGCGCGGGCCGACGCGGCGACTCAGGGCCGCTTCGCCAGCAGCCACCCGAACACCTCGGGCAGGCGTGCGGCCCAGGCGTTCTCCTCGTGCTCGGCGCCCTCGTAGACGCGGCTCTCCCAGTCGCGCCCGCGCTGCCAGCCCGCGACGGTGAAGCGCGCGTCGACGACCTGCTGGTAGGGCGCGTAGAACTGGTCGAGCGTCGCGGTGCCGTGGTCCATCCACACCCGCCGCCCATCGGGCGGGCCGAGCCGCGCAGCGAACCACGCGTCCCACATCTGCGCGACGCCGCTGTCCTCCCCCGCCACGGCGCGCGGATCTACCGCGGGCCAGTGCGAGGAGACGCAGCCCGCCCGCCCGAACACCTTGGGCGCCTCGAGGAAAGCGTAGCAGCTCATCAGCCCGCCCATCGAAGAACCGACGATCGCGGTGTCGTCACGCCCGGTGCGGGTGCGGAAGGATGCGTCGACCCATGCCTTCAGGGGTCCGGCGATCCACGCGAGATAGCGGTCGGAAACCACCGCGCCCCCGGCGGTCGTGTCCATGTGCGCGCGCACCGCAGGCGGCGCGGCGTCATAGGCGCTGCGGGGGAGGTACTGGCGGTAGCGGTCCGGCCCCGGCGCCCAGATGCCGATGATGATGTGCGGTTCGACCTTGCCGGTCTGGACGGCGGCCAGCATCGCTGTGTCAGCGGCCCAGATCTTGTTGAAGTTGCTGTTCTTGACGTCGAACAGGTTGTGCCCGTCATGCATGTAGAGCACCGGAAAGCGCTTGTCCGAGGCATCGTAGCCGGGCGGCAGCCAGATCGAGAGGCGCTGGTCGGGCAGGCCCGCGGCGGCGACGTCGCGGTACTCGATGAGGCGGCCCTTATCCTCGGCAGCCAGCGGCATGGCAAACCCGATCAGCGCGGCGAGCGCGGCAAGCAGTCGGAACATCTGTGTCTCTCCCTCACGCCCTTATCGCGAGGGAAAGCGGGCGGTTCAAGCCTCGGCGGCAGCGCGCGCAGCGAGAAGCATCGCGCCGGTGATGCCGCTGTCGGTGCCGAGGCGCGGGGCGATGATGCGGTGGCGCGCGCCGCCGGGGAGGTAGCCCGCATCGAATTCGCGGGCGCGCGCGGCGATCCTGTCGACGAGGCCGGGGGTCTGCGCCACCCCGCCGCCGATCACCACTTCCTCCACCGCGACGCTCGCGAAGAGCACGTGGCAGGCCTGCGCGATGTAGTCGGCGATGATCGCTTGGGCCGGATGATCGGCGGGAAGCTCGGAGAGCGAGGCGCCCCAGCGCGCCATCACCGCGGGGCCCGCGGCGAGACCCTCGAGGCAGTCGCCATGGTGCGGGCAGGTGCCAGGGAAGTCGCGGTCCTCGGGATGGCGGCGCGGGTAGATATGGCCGACTTCGGGGTGGGCGATGCCGTGGACCGGGCGGCCATCCACCACCAGCCCGCCGCCGATCCCGGTGCCGATGGTGAGATAGGCGAGGCTCCCGCCAACATCGCCGCCCCGCGCGCGGTGCTCGGCGAGCGCGGCGGCGTTGACGTCAGTGTCGAAGCCCACCGGAACGTCCCCGAGCGCAGCGGAAAGGTGGCGGGCGACATCGGTGTCCGCCCAGCCGGGCTTGGGCGTGGTGGTGATGAAGCCCCACTTGGGCGAGGCACGGTCGAGCTCGACGGGTCCGAAGCTCCCGATCCCGAGCGCGGCGAGCGGGCCGTGGCTTCCGAACCACGCCGCCGCCTCGGCGAGCGTCGTCGCCGGATCGCGGGTCGGGATGGTGTGGCGGGCGGTGATGGCATCGGGCGACGGGCCGACCGCGAGGACGAACTTGGTGCCCCCCGCCTCGATCGCAGCCAACATCAGACGGCAGGCTCCAGCGCGAGACCGGCGCTCTCGCCGTCGAGCGTCAGCCGCAGCAGTGCGGCAGGCACGCCGCCAAAGCTGCCATCAGGAAGCACGTCGACAAAGCTGCACACGGTGAGATCCGCATCGACATACCAGCTGTATGTCTGCTGGGGGGCATCCCCGGGGTTGGCGAGCACCAGCCCCGTCCCGTTCAAGGGCCGCCACGGCCCCGCCATGCTGTCAGCCACCATCCCGTAAAGCCCCCCCGGTGCATGGCCCAGACCATCGGCGAAGGTCACGGTCTGGGTCGACCAGAAGGCGTAGTAGCAACCGGCGTGAAACACCAGATGCGCGCGCTCGAGCTCGTTGTTGACGCCCTCGGCATGGATCGCGGGGGGGAGCAGCTCCCACGTGCCGTCGGCGCGCTTACGGGCAAGGCCGAAGGCGCCGTTGAAGGCGCTCGCCGAGCCTGCGAGGCTGGCGGTGAAGGCAAGGTATTCGGTGCCGTCCGCGGGATCGCGGAAGAAGGCCGGATCGCGGAAAGCCTTGATCGTGCCGGGTGCGCCCTCGTGGGCGTCGGCGGGCATGTAGTGCGGCCCGTAGCCGGTGACGAGCGGCGCGGGGGTCGACCACCCGGTCGGCCAGCCGTCCGCGCCCACCGCAGCATGCGCCGCCCACAGCTCCTGCTGGTACCCCCCGGCGCGGGCAGCAGTGCCGGCGGCGGTGAAGAACAGGGTGACGGTGCCGTCATGACAGAGCGCCGCGCCCGCCCACTCGCGCTCGTAGGGGACGCTGACGGCAGGGAGCACCGGGCCGTGGTCGATCCAGTCGCCCTCGCCCACCTGCTCGAGCCAGTGGATCTTCGCCTCGAAGTGCCGGAGCGCGGGATCGCCCCGGTCAGGCGCGGTGAGCGCCATCCACAGCGCGCGCCCGGCCAGCACTACGCGGTGCCCGGCGGCGTCCTGCAACGGCCACATGTCCCAGTAGAGCCGCGCCGGATCGAGCGCCCCGCGCGCCGCCGCGCGCACTGCGGGGATCAGCGCGCCGGCCTCGAGCGGAGGCGCGATCCGGTGCACCTGTTCGGCAGTCCACTGGCTGGTCATCCGCGGCATCGTCCCGTCACGTTACATCACCAAAAAGAAGGGCCGGCCGCCGGGGAGAAGTGGCGGCCAGCCCCTGTGCCACAGGCCCGGTTATCAGAAGTCGAACCGGACCGAAGCAAGCACCGTGCGCCCGGCGATCGAGCGCGCGCGCACCAGGCCGTTGGCCGGGATCGAACCTTCCTCTGCCTCGGTAAAGCCCTCGGCGTTGAACAGGTTCTGCGCGTTGAGGCCGACCTCGATCCGGTCGATCGGACGGAAGGCGACGAAGGCATTGACCTGGGTGTAGGCGGGCAGCTTCAGCAGGTTGCTGTCCTGCGTGTAGCTGTCGGTGGTGCCGACCACGTTGGCGCCGACGGTGAACATGTCGCTCTCGTACTGCGCGGTGGCTTGGTAGACGAGATCGGCCTGGCGCCGCGGGGTGTTGCCGATGGTCGAGGCGTCGAGCGCGTCCTTGATCTCCGAGTCGGTCCAGGTCGCGCCCGCGCTCAGCGAGAACGGCCCTGTGCGGTAGGAGCCCTCGATCTCGATCCCGAAGGCCTCGTAGGTGCTGTCGAACAGCTCGAGCGGGGCGAGTTCGACGTTGGTTTCCTCGGTCTTGGCGAAGAAGCCGGTGGCGTAGAAGCCGATCCCACCCGACTGGTACTTCGCGCCCACTTCGAGCTGGTTGACCGTCGCGATCACGCCCGCATCACCCCCCGGCAGGCTGCCATCGGTGGTGCTGACAGCCGGCGAGAACAGCGAGCGGTCGGCGGTGTGACGCCCGCCGCGGCTGTAGCGCGCGAAGACGCCGAGATCGTCGCTGACGAGGTAGTTCGCCCCCAGCGAGTAGCTGACATAGTCGAAGTCGTAGTTCACCGGACGCGCATTGCCGAGCGGCAGCACGCTGGTCTGCGCTTCGGCCGGGCTGATCGTGCCGTTGCGGTCGAAGTCGAAGCTGCCGACGCCGGTGCCGAAGCCCGTGTCCGAACCGGTGATCGTCCCGCTCGCATCGCCGAAATCGTAGCGGATCGAGGCATCGAGCGTCAGGCGACCGGTCTCGAACGAGAGCGAGGCGAAGGGCGCGTAGGTCGAGTAGTCGACATCATAGGACCGGCGGCAGCAATTGCCGAAGAAGGTCGCGCCGAAACCGACCGCGCCGTTCTGCGTCACGACCTGGCCGCCCGCATTGCGGATGTTGACGAGCACCGCTTGGCCGTCGCCCTGCACGGTCTGGACGTGGCTGGTCCACAGCCAGTCGGTATCGATGGTCTGGCGCGACAGGTAGAAGCCGCTGGTGAAGTTCAGCGTCCCGCCGCCAAGGTCGAATTCCTTGTTCACGCGGAAGTCGTTGGTGACGTTGTCGAGGCTGTTGAGGCGGGTGTTGAACACCACCACGTTGGTGAGCAGCCCGTTGCCGCCGATGGTCGTCGGGTTGGCGACCTGCCCCGCATTCGGCCCGCTCGCGAAGAGGATGGTCGAGCCCGCGCCGCCGATCGAGTTGGCGACCGACTGGGCCGTGCCGGCCCCTGCCGGGAAGGGCGAGAGGAAGCCGCCCGAATTGTCGGCGAAGCGGAAGCGGTTGGTCAGCGTCCAGCCGCCGCCCACGTCGATCTCGGCCTCGATGCCGAAGGCCTTGGACTGGACCGAAAGCCCGTCACGGAAATCGAAGCTGGTCGGGTTGTTGCTCCCGTCGAGGGTCACCGCCTGGCCGAGGAAGGGGCTGTAGAGCGAATCGGTGCGCGGATCGAAGCCGGCAATCGCCTCGTAGTTCGGCGAGCCGTTCGAACCCGTCACCCGCACCGGCTGGGGCAGGATGGTCGGGGTCTTGTCGTCGAGATACTTGGCCGAGAAGCGGATATAGCCGCCTTCGAATTCCTTGGTGATATTGGCCTTGATCTGGCCGCCGTCATAGCCGTTGTAGCCGATGTCGCGCGGGCCCTCGCCGGTGCGGTAGAAGCCGCCGACGTGGAAGTAGAGGTCTTCGCCAAGCGGCGCGCCGTAATCGAAATCGAGGCGGTAGGTCTCGAAGTCGAGGCCGACCGAGCCCTGGATCGCGCCGCCTTCCTGCTTGCCGGTCTTGGAGATGAAGTTGATAACCGCACCCGGCGCGTTGGAGGCGAAGGTCGAGGCCGAGCCGCCGCGCACCGCTTCGACGCGGGCGACCGAGCGGTCGGCGCGCAGGAAGTTGTCGGCGTTGCCGAAAATGATGTCGCCGAATTCGAGCACCGGCAGGCCGTCTTCCTGCAGCTGGATGTAGCGCGCACCGCCGGTTGAGACCGGGATACCGCGCACCGCGATATTGGCGTTGCCCTCGCCGCCCGAGGCTTCCGAGCGGATGCCCGGGATCTGGCGGATGAGGTCGGCCGAGGACGGCGCGTTGAGCTTGGTGATCTCGTCCGCGCCGATGGCGCTGACCGAAACCGAGCTTTCGATCCGGTTCTGCCCGCGCGCGACGGCGGTGACGATGATTTCCTCGCCCTCGACCGTCTCGTCGACGTTGTCCTGGGCAAAGGCGGGGGTGGTCATGAGGGCCGACACGGCGGCACCGGCGCAAAGCGCGTAACGCAATTTCATCATGGGTCTCCTCTCGGGCTCGCGCATCTTCGGGCGCTGGCAGTGCGAGGCCTAAACATCTTGCAAACGTTTGCAACAGGAATCTTGCAAACGTTTGCAAATGACTCGGATTCGTGTCACCTCTCGGCCACAGCGTCGGTTATAAGGCGCGGACGAGAAAATGGGATGAGGCGCAACATGTCGGAAAAGCCGCGGCTTTCGCTGCTCAGAATCATCGAGATGAACATCGGCTTCTTCGGCCTGCAATTCTCCTTCGGGTTGCAGCAGGCAAATATGGGCCCGATCTACGGCTTCCTCGGCGCGGACGAGGCCGCGATGCCGCTGCTCTGGCTGGCCGGCCCGATGACCGGACTTCTCGTCCAGCCGATCGTGGGCGCGATGAGCGACCGGACCAACACCCGCCTCGGCCGTCGCACGCCCTATTTCCTGATAGGCGCGGTGATCTGCTCGCTCGCGCTGTTCGCCATGCCCTTCTCGAGCGCGCTGTGGATGGCGGCCTCGCTGCTGTGGATCCTCGATGCGGGCAACAACATCACGATGGAGCCCTACCGCGCCTATGTCGCCGACCGGCTCGCGCCCGAACAGCGTTCGGTCGGCTTCCTCACCCAGAGCGCCTTCACCGGCCTTGCCCAGACCCTGTCCTATCTCGCGCCTTCGCTGCTGACATATTTCGTGGCGAAGGACGTGCTCGATGCCAACGGCATTCCGGTGATCGTGCGCATCGCCTTCGTGATCGGGGCGATCCTGTCGATCTCGACGATCCTGTGGTCGGTCCTGCGGGTGCGCGAATTGCCGCTGGACGCCGCTGAGAAAGCCGAGCTGGCGGACAAGCCCCTCACCGCGCGCGCGACATTGGCCGAAATCCGCGACGCGATTCGCGAAATGCCGCGCCCGATGCGCCAGCTGGCAGGCGCGATGCTGTGCCAGTGGTACGCGATGTTTGCCTATTGGCAGTACATCACGTTTGTGGTCGGCCGCTCGCTTTACGACACCAGCGACCCCACCAGCGCCGCTTTCCGTGCCGCGACGCTCACCACCCAGCAGGCGGGCGCGTTTTACAACTTCATCGCCTTTTTGGGCGCGCTTGCGCTGATCCCGATCGTCCGGCGCTTCGGCGCGCGGCCGACCCATGCCGCCTGCCTTGCCGCATCGGGCACGGCGATGCTGCTGATCCCGGGCGTCACCACGCCTGCGGCGCTGTTCGTGCTGATGCTCGGCATCGGCATCGGCTGGGCGGGGATGATGGGCAACACCTACGTCATGCTCGCCGACTGCATCCCGCCCGAGCGGAACGGCATCTACATGGGGATCTTCAACCTGTTCATCGTCATCCCCATGCTGATCCAGACGCTGACCATGCCGCTGATCTACCACCCCCTGCTCGGCGGCGATCCGCGTCATGTGCTGATGCTGGGCGGGGCCTTGATGCTGGCGGGCGCCCTCGCTACGCTGCTGGTCGATGCCGGACACCGCAGACCCCGCGAACAGGGGCTCGCCGCCGGCTGAGGGGGCTTATGGCCGGAAGCGAAGACAAGGCGGCGCGCACCACCGTGCGCACCATCACCGATCTGGCGCGGCTCGCCGGGGTCTCGCCCGGCACCGTCTCCCGCGCGCTTGCCGGCAAGAGCCTCGTCAACACCCGGACCCGCGAGAAGATCGAGGCGCTGGCGCGCGAGCACGGCTTCCGCCCCAACCAGATGGCGAGCGGCCTCAGGCGCCAGAAGACCGGGGTGATCGGCGTCGTCATCCCGCTCGGCCACGACATCCGCCAGCAGATCTCCGACAGCTTTTTCATGACCCTGCTGGGCTTCCTCGCCGACGAGCTCACCACCCACGGCTATGACCTGATGCTGCGCCGCGTCGTGCCGGAGAGCGATCCCGACTGGCTCGACCGCTTCATCGGCTCGGGGATGATCGACGGGGTGATCGTGATCGGCCAGTCCGACCAGTTCGAGCGGATCGAGGAGGTCGCCGACGGGTACCGGCCGATGGTGGTGTGGGGCAACCACACCGAAGGCCAGCGGCACTGCGTGGTGGGCACCGACAACCGCCTCGGCGGCCGCCTTGCCGCCGAACGGCTGATCGCGGGCGGCGCGCGAAGGCTGGCTTTCGTGGGCGACACCGGCCCGATGGAATTCGCCGCGCGCTTTGCCGGCGCGCAGGATGTCGCGGCGCGAATGGGGTTGCCGCCGGTGCTGCCGCTCGTCACGCACCTGTCGCCCGACCGCGCGAGCGAGGAGATCGCTCAGCACCTCGTGCAGCACGGCCGCGCCATCGACGGCATCTTCGCCGCGACCGACACGCTCGCCGCGCTGTGCCTCACCGTGTTGCGGGCGCAGGGGCTCGGCGTGCCCGATGACGTCAAGCTGGTCGGCTTCGACGACCTGCCGATCGCACGCCAGACCATCCCTCCGCTCACCACCGTGCGGCAGGACATCGCAGCGGGTGCGCGGGGCCTCGTCGACCTCTTGCTGCGGCGGCTCGGCGGGGAGACGACCGAGAGCCTCGTGCTCCCCCCCGAACTCACGCTGCGCGAGACGGCCTAGGCCCGCTCACCAGCGGATCAGGCGCGGCACCAGAGCGCGGCCGACCAGCCCCATCGCCACCACCGCCGCGCTGTGCCACAACCCGATGTGGACGATGTCGTTGTCGGCACAGTGAAGCGAGGCAGCGAAGATCCCGAAGGCCCCCGCGGCGATCCCCGTCACCAGCCCCGCGCGCTCGGGCGAGGTCGGCGCGCCGCGGCGCAGCCACAGCACCAGCAGCGCGAAGACCAGCAGCGAGGACGCGCTGCCGCCCGCAAGGCACTCGGCCCCGTGACGCATGACTTCGGGCGAGAGCGTCTCGGCCCCGCGCGCGAGCGCCACGATCACTCCGGCCAGCGGCAGGAACCCAGCCATCGCCGCCGCCCAGCGCCACCCGCCGTGATCATTGCCGACCTGCGGGCGGCTCATCACCACCACCGTCACCGTCGCCGCAAGGGCAAGGCCGAGGAACAGGCCGGTCGAGACCAGCTGCATCGGATCGAGGTGCCCCGCCAGCCACTCGGCGCGCAGGCCATAGACGGCGACCACCGCCACCACCGTCACCGCCGCCGCGACCAGCGCGAGCGCCACACCCTCGCCGAAGCGCAGCGGCTTCACCGGTTCAAGCCCGTCGACCAGCTCGGCGATCAGGGCGTCGGAATCTGCGCGCATTGTCATTCTTTCTCGATCAGGGCGGCCAGCTTCTTGAGGCCGCGGTGGATGTTGACCTTGACGAGGCTCTCGCTCTGCCCCGTAGCAGCGGAGGCCTCGGCGATGCTCAGGCCCTCGATCTTGACCAGCGCAATGGCGCGTTCCTGCGCCGGGGGCAGCAGGCCGAGCAGCCGGTCGAGGCTGATGCGCGCGGCGATGCCGGGCTCCTCGTCGGAGCCGACCAGCTCCTCGTGCAGCTCGTGCTCGTCGGCGCGGTAGAGGCGGCGCAGGTGATCGACCCAGCGGTAGCGCGCGATCGCCGCGAGCCAGGGGAGGAAGGGCCGGGTCGCATCCCACGAGGCGCGCTTGGTGTGGAGCGCGATCAACGTCTCCTGCACCAGATCGTCGAGGCTCGAAGGCGCGACGCGGCGGCTGTAATAGCTGCGCAGCCAGCGCTGGCAGCTTTCGAGCAGCGTCGCATAGGCCTGCTTGTCGCCCTGCTGCGACAGGCGCATCAGCCGCGCGAGGGCCGCCTCGTCGGCCCTCATGCGCGCCTCGCCGGCTTGTGGTCACTGATCATGCCGCGTCCCCTATGCTTGGCCCGCGTCCCGGTGTCAGCGGCTGTTCGCGGGCAATGTGGCAAGGGTTACACAGGCCGGAAAAATCTCCCCGCGTCTTTCGCGAAAGACGGGGCACCGACACGAAAAGGCCCTGCGCTCGCTTGCGGCGAGCGCAGGGCCTGTTTCTTCATCTTCAGCTTTCTCAGCTCAGAGCGACGTGACGCTTCAGGTGGTGGTCGACATTGCCGAACTCGCTGTCGAAGATCGTCAACCGCTTGAAATAGTGGCCGATGGCATATTCGTCGGTCACGCCGTTGCCGCCGTGGATCTGCACCGCTTCCTGCCCGATCAGCCGCGCCGACTGGCCGACGCCGACCTTCGCGGCCGAGACCGCCAGCTTGCGGGTCTTCTCATCCGACCCGAGCCGGAGCGTCGCCAGATAGGTCAGCGAGACGGCCTGCTCGTAGGCGGTGTACATGTCGACCATGCGGTGCTGGAGCACCTGGAAGGAGCCGATCGGCACGCCGAACTGCTTGCGCTGGCGGCTGTACTCAACGGTCATCGCGTGGGCGACCTTCATCGCCCCGCAGGCCTCGGCGCAGAGCGCGGCGATGGCTTCGTCGGTGACCAGCTCGATCAGCGCCAGCCCCTCGCCCTCGGCCCCGATCAGCGCCTCGGCGCCGACCGCAGCGTTCTCGAAATAGACTTCCGAGGCGCGGCGGCCATCCACGGTCACGTAGTCGCGGGTGGTGACGCCGGGCGTGTCCTTGGCCAGCACGAAGACCGAGACGCCGCTGCGATCCCGCCGCTCGCCGCCGGTGCGGGCGGTGACGACGAGGTGGCTCGCCCAGGGCGCGCCGATGACGACCGCCTTGTGGCCGTTGAGCACATAGCCCGCGCCGTCCTTCTTCGCGGTGGTCTCGAGGTCGGCATAGTCATAGCGGCCCTTCGGCTCGGCATAGGCGAAGGCGAAGACCGCGCTGCCCGAAACGATCGCGCCGATATGCTCTTCCTTCTGCGCCGTGGTGCCGCCGTGCTTGAGGAAGCCCCCTGCGCAGACCACGGTGGGGAGGAAGGGTTCGATCACCAGACCCTTGCCGAATTCCTCCATGATGACCATCGCATCGACCGCGCCGCCGCCGAAGCCGCCGTCGGCTTCGGAGAAGGGCATCCCGAGGATGCCCAGCTCGGCGAGCTGCGCCCACACCTCGGGCCGCCAACCGGCCTGCGAGGCAATCGCCTTGCGGCGCTCCTCGAAGCCGTATTGCTCACGCACCAGCCGCGAGAGGCCGTCGCGCACCATGCCCTGTTCTTCGGTGAAGTTGAAATCCACGAATTCTCTCCCGTCGCTCGGATCTTACAGGCCGAGGATCATCTTGGTGATGATGTTGCGCTGGATCTCGTTCGATCCGCCATAGATGCTGGTCTTGCGCATGTTGAAGTAGGTCGCCGCCGCGTGCTGGGCATAGTCGGGGCCGACCGGGTGCTCGTTCGAGCCGTTGTCGTTCGACACCCCGCCCATGTAGGGCGCGCTGTAGGTGCCGACCGCTTCCAGCGTCAGTTCGGTCAGGCGCTGCTGGATCTCGGTGCCCTTGATCTTGAGGATCGAGCTTTCCGGCCCCGGCCCCTTGCCCGCCTGCTCGCCCGCAAGGGTGCGCAGTTCGGTGATTTCCAGCGCGGCGAGGTCGATCTCGAGCTGGCTGACCTTCTTGGCGAAGTCGAAATCCTTGATCAGCGGCTGGCCGTCGAGGGTTTCATGCGTGGCGATCTCGCGCAGCTTTTCCACGCCGCGCTTGGAGCGCGCGACACCCGCGATCCCCGAGCGTTCGTGGGCGAGCAGGAACTTGGCGTATGTCCAGCCCTTGTTCTCGACGCCGACGAGGTTCTCAACCGGCACGCGCACGTCGGTCAGCCAGGTCTCGTTGACCTCGTAACCGCCGTCCAGAAGCTTGATCGGCTTCACTTCCACACCCGGCGTCTTCATGTCGACGAGGATGAAGCTGATCCCTTCCTGCTGCTTGGCAGTCGGATCGGTGCGGCACAGGAAGAAGCCCCAGTCGGCGTGCTGGGCGAGGGTCGTCCAGGTCTTCTGGCCGTTGATGACGTAGTGATCGCCATCCCGCACCGCGGTGGTCTTGAGGCTGGCAAGGTCGGAGCCCGCGCCCGGCTCGGAATAGCCCTGGCACCACCACACCTCGCCGCTGCGGATGCCGGGGAGGTGGCGGGCCTTCTGCTCTTCCGAACCGAAGGTGTAGATGACGGGGCCGACCATCGAGACGCCGAAGGGCAGCGGCATCAGCGCATTCACACGGGCGTTCTCTTCCGACCAGATGTAGCGCTGGGTCGGGGTCCAGCCGGTGCCGCCGTATTCCACGGGCCATGCCGGAACCGACCAGCCTTTTGCCCCGAGGATCTTGTGCCACGCGACGAAGTCCTCGCGGGCCATGTCCTCGCGCATGCCGAAATCGGCGAGGTGCTTGGGATAGTTCTCGGCGATGAAGGCGCGCACTTCGTCACGGAAGGCCTGCTCTTCGGGGGTGAATTCGAGGTTCATGGGGTCTCTCTCCGACTTGCGTTTTGCCGCGTTGAGATACGCTTTGTCACGGCGCGCGGACGCGGAAAAGAGGCAATTGCGCAAGGGCGCGCCGCCGTAGCGGCAAGGGGCTTGGCGAAGGGCTGCCAGAGGCGCGAATCGGGGTGGTCTGCGCGCGGATTTTCCTACAGCCGGTGGGCGCGCTATGGACTCGGACAGCTCTTTCGCATCGTCCGCCCCCAGATCGCCACCGCCCCTGCGCGGATGAAAACGCAATGCCAACTGTCAACTTCGGTTTTGCGCGGCATACACATGAAATCACAGGGTAATTCCTGTAGGAATGCGAAGGTTACAGTGTCAACTTTGTAAACTTCGCCTCCCGTCCCTCACATCTCCAGCGGGCCATGCTGGATATGCGGCAGCACATGGCGCGCGAAAAGATCGGCTTCCTGCATGTGCGGGTAGCCCGAGAGGATGAAGGCCTCGATCCCCTCGGCCTGATAGGCGCGCAGCTTGGCGAGCACCTGATCGGGCGTGCCGACGATCGCCGCCCCGCAGCCCGAGCGGGCACGGCCGATGCCGGTCCACAGGTTCTCCTCGACAAAGCCGTCGCCATCCGCCGCCCCGCGCAGTTCCTGCTGACGCTGGACGCCGTAGTTCTTGGCATCGAGGCTCTTCTCGCGGATCGCCCGGCCCGCCTCGTCGTCGAGCTTGGACAGCAGGCGGTCCGCATAGGCGCGCGCCTCGTCCTCGGTCTCGCGCACGATCACGTGGACGCGGTAGCCGAACTTCAAGGTACGCCCGTAGTTGGCGGCGCGCGCCTTGAGGTCGGCGATGTTCTCGCGGACCTTGTCCATCGTGTCGGGCCACATCAGGTAGACGTCCGCCGCCTCGGCCGCACATTCGCGCGCTTCGTGGCTGAGGCCGCCGAAGTAGAACGGCGGGCACTTGCCCGAGAGCGTCGCGATGCGCGGCGGATCGAGCTTCAATTTGTAGAACTCGCCGTCGAAGTCGAGGTGCTCGCCGTTCAGAAGCGTGCGGACGATCTTCATGATCTCGGTCCCGCGGCGGTAGCGCGGGCCGCTCTCGATCTTCTCGCCCGGCATGTCCGAGGAGATGATGTTGACGTTGAGCCGCCCGCCGGTGCCGGCCGCGTTGGGGCCGAGGATGCGGTCCAATGTCGCGATCCTGCGCGCGAGTTGCGGCGGCCAGTCCTCGCCCATGCGGGTCGCCCAGAGGAGCTTGATGCGCTTGACCTGCGTGGCGACGGCGGCGGCGAAGATCGTGGTGTCGACCCCGAGCTGGTAGCCCGAGGGCAGCAGGATGTTGTCGAACCCGCCCTCTTCCGCGCGCAGCACGAGGTTGCGGCAATGCTCCCAGCTCGATTGCAAATAGGGATCGGGGACGCCGAGGAACTCGTAGTCATCGTCGCACAGCGCGGAGAACCACGCGATTTCGCATTGCTGTTCAGTCATTTAGGGAAGCCTCTCTCCACGCGCGGCGACCAGCACCGCGTACCAATCCGTCCGGGTCCAGCGGACCTTCAGCGCCTCGGCCCCCTCGGCGATCCGCGCAGGGTTCTGCGAGCCGATGATCGGGATGATCCCGGCCGGATGCGCCATCAGCCAGCTATAGGCCGCAACGGTGCGCGAGACGCCTTGCGCCTCGGCCACCGCATCGAGCGCGGCCACCACCGCCTTGTCGCGCGGGCTCTCGGGCGCGGCGAGCCGCCCACCGCCGAGCGGTGACCAGGCCAGTGGCGTGAGGCCCAGCATCATCGCCTGATCGAGCTCGCCGTTCTCGAAGCAGGTGATCCTGAGCGGGCTGATCTCCGGCTGGGTCGCGACCAGCTTGCCCTCGAGGAAGTGCTGGAGCGCGGCGATCTGCGCCTGCGTGAAGTTGGAGACGCCGAGCGTCCTGATCTTGCCGCTCGCCACCGCATCGTCGAGCACGCGGGCGACCTCCTGCGGGTGCGCGAGGATATCGGGACGATGGATCTGCCACAGGTCGACCGAGTCCACCTTCAGGCGGCGCAGCGAATTGTCGATGGCCTTGGCGAGGTAGGCCGGGCTCTGGTCATAGGGCAGCGGCGGGAGGATCCCGCCCTTGGTCGCCAGCACCATGCGGTCGCGCAATGCCGGCTCGGCGGCGAGCACCTCGCCCAGCAGCGCCTCGGCATCGCCGAAGCCGCCGGTGCCGTCGAAGCCATAGATATCGGCGGTGTCGAGGAAGGTGATCCCGGCATCGAGCGCCGCGTGGACCAGCCTGGCCGCGTCGGCGGCGGTGCGGCCGTTCTCGGCGAGGCGCCACATCCCCCAGGCGATGGGCGACACCTCGATATCGCTCGCGCCGAGGCGGCGGGTTGCGGGCGGCAGGGGCAGTTCACTCATGGTCAGTTCCTCTTTGGGGGCGCGGCCGAGGCGCGCTCGACGAGTTCGTGGGGCAGGCGCTTGTGGGTGATGTCCCCGCCCGCGATCAGGATTTGCGTTGCCGTGCGGGCGAGGTCCGCCATCGGCTGGCGGATAGTGGTGAGCGGCGGCCACACGGTGCGCGCCAGCGTGGTGTCGTCGAAGCCCGCGACCGAGAGCTCGTCGGGGACCTTGATCCCGCGATCATGCGCCACCGCTAGCACGCCCGCCGCCATGTCGTCGTTCGAGGCGAAGATCGCGGTCGGCCGGGCGGGCTGGTCGAGCAGGGCCTTCGCGCCGCGCACGCCGGAGTCGAAATCGAACTCCCCGTCGACCACGAGGCTGGGCTCGAACGGGATGCCGACCCGGTCGAGCGCGCGGCGGTAGCCGAACAGGCGGTCGTCGGAGGCCATGTGGTTGGTGTGGCCCTTGATGAAGCCGATGCGGCGGTGGCCGGCGTTGATCAGGTGGGTGGTCATGTCGTCGGCCGCCTGCGCGTCGTCCATGAACACCGAGGAGGTGAGCGCGTGGTTGGTCCCCGGCGAGATGCGCACGAAGGGCACGTCCATCGTCTCCAGCGCGCGCAGAACGGGGTCGCAGTCGGTGACGGGGGAGGAGAGGATGATGCCATCCACGTGGGTCTCGCTGACGAGCCCGCGCACCTGCTCGCCGACGCGCGGATCGGCGACGTCGACCGGCTGGACGAGCAGGCGGATGCCGCTCTCGTGGCACACGTCCCAGCAGCCCTTCTGGATCTGGAACATGTAGTAGGGGCTGTGATTGTCGTAGATCAGCGCGACCTGCCCCGACTTCGCGCCCGAGAGGATGCGGGCCGCCACGGAAGGCCGGTAATCGAGCTCGGCCATCGCCTGCTCGACCCGCGCGCGCAGTTCGGCGCTCACGTAAGGATGGCCGTTCATCACCCGGCTGACGGTCTTGACCGCCACGCCCGCGCGGGCGGCGACGTCCCGGATATTGGCTCGGCTCATCGGGCGATCTCCCTGAACAGGGCTGCGAAGGTGCTGTCTGGGCGGTAGAAGACCGGCGGCTGGCCGATGGGTGCGGGCACTTCGTGCCAGCCGGGGCCGTAGTCCCGTCCGCTCCACAGGTGCCGCCATTCTCCCTGCGGCAGATAGACGCGGCGCTCGGCCGCTCCCGCTTCGATCACCGGTGCTACCATGAGGTCCGCACCATAGAGGTACTGGTCCTGGATCGTGAAGGTCTCGCGGTCGTCGGGATAATGGAGGAACAGCGCCCGCTGCGCCGGAAGGCCGGTCTTGCCGGCTTCGATGACGACAAAGGTTGTGTACGGCGTAAGCGCCGCATGGACACGGCTCCAGCGCACGAAGCCCTCGATCAGCGCGGGGGTGGAGTCGATCTGCAAGTTCTCGTCCGGCCGGTTGCCCTCGTGGGTGCGCATCACGGGCGAGAAGGCGCCCAGCTCGTACCAGCGCAGCATCAGCTCCTCGGTCCGGACATTGCCGAAGAGGCTGGTGTAGCCGCCGACATCGGAATGACTGAAGGCATTGCCGACAAGGCCCGATGAGAGCGCGGCGGTGATGACCGTGCCGATGCCGTCGTGGCGGCTGAAATCGACCGACTGGTCGCCCGCCCACAGCAGCGGGCAGTGCGCCTGCACGCCCGTGTAGCCCGCGCGCATGAACCACATCACCTTGCCAGTCTTGCCGCGCGAGGCGACAGCGCGCGCGTTCACTTCGGCCCAGCGCACCGGCCAGCGGTTGTGCTCCTGCATCGGGTCGCCATCGTGGAGCCTGAGGTCGGTGGGCAGATACTCGCCGAAGTCGGCCATCCAGCCACTAAGGCCGAAATCGAGCATCCGCTTGCCGATCACCTCCTCGGCGAACCAGTCGGCGGCGGCGGGGTTGGTGAAGTCGACCACGCCCGCATGGAACTCGCCGAAGTCGACGAGGTAGGGGGCATCGCTGTCCAGCTCGCGGGCGAAATAGCCCTTGGCGGCGGCCTCGGGGAACAGCGGGCCGTCGACCGCGAGATAGGGGTTCACATAGCCGAGGAAGCGGATGCCGCGGGCCTTCAGGGCGGCAATCCGCGCGGGAAGATCGGGGTAGCGTTCTGCGTTCCACTGCCAGTCCCAGAACAGCCGCCGACCGAAGCTGGTCTCGCGGATGCCGACCCAGTCCTCGCACCACAGGCCGGAGACGGCGGCGCCCGCGTCGATCAGCCTTTCCAATCGCTCGAACGAGGCCTCGCCCTGCTTGAGGCCGACGATCGCGCCCGCGACCGCGAATGTCGGTAGCGTCCGGTTGGGGGAAAGGCCGGGCCCGAAGCGCGCGCCCAGCTGGCGCGCGAGTTCGGCAGGCGCGCCTTCGAACATGTCGATGACGACTTCGCCCGACCACACATGGATGCGCAATCGGCCGTCCTCGCGCGCGTCGAATTCGGCATATTCGCTGTTCGCGAGGCTCAGCGCCCAGCCGCCCGAGCACAGCACCGTGGGCTCGGGATAGTTGGTGGTCCAGTAGTCGCCGCCCGCAAAGCTGCCGTCGGCGCTCGCCTGATCGGTGAGCGGCGTGCCGGGTTCGCGGCCCACGCCCGGCTCGCTGGTCCACAGCGGGAAATGGCGGCCATTGAGTGCGAGGTAGCTCATCTGCTCTCCCCCGCCCCACAGCACATCGTCGGGAGCCAACGCGAGGTCGAGCGTGATGCGATCATGGCCCGAAAGCGATTTGAGTGTCAGCCGCGATGCATCCGGCGCAAGCGTGAGGCCGAGTCTGGCGCTGTCATCCACGCTCGAGAGCACCACCGCGCCGCCCGCATCCACTTCTGCCCGGCACAGTGGCTTCGCTGCCACAGCATCGTCCGAAAGGCGGAAATTGCCACGCACCATCGTGACTTGCGGCGCGCCCGAAGCCACGGAAATCGCTGGACAATCGGGAGCATGGCGGAGGATCGTCCGGCCTGCCAGCCGCAACGCAACACCCCCCGCTTCTGGCTCCAGCCGCACCATGCCTGACCTGTATCCTTGTCCCGACCTGTCCCTTGGCCCGCTCTGACACCGCTTGACAGAATGCAGCGGAAAGCGCAACCCGACAGGCCAAAGATCGACCGCACGGGCGGACATCTGATTTGTCCGCCCGAAAGAATCGATCACGTCCAGAGGGGAGAAACACAATGTCGGCCACCACCCGCATCGCCATGAAGGCGCTGGCCCTGTCCGCCAGCTCGCTCGCCTTCGCCACCGCCGCTCCGGCGCTGGCGCAGGTCGAGGAAATCATCGTTACCGCCCAGAAGGTCGAGGAAAACGTCCAGGACGTGCCGATCGCGATTGCCGCGGTTTCCGGGGATCGGCTCCAGCAGGCGGGGGTCATCAGCCTCGAGAACATCTCGACCGTCGTCCCCTCGGTGACCTTCCGCAAGGGCACCACCAGCGCCAACAGCGCGATCGTGATGCGCGGCGTGGGCACGATCACCTTCTCGGTCGCGGCCGAGCCGTCTGTGTCCACCGTTGTCGATGGCGTGGTGCTGAGCCGTTCGGGCCAGGCCTTCGCCGACCTCATCGATATCCAGCGCCTCGAAGTGCTGCGCGGCCCGCAGGGCACGCTGTTCGGCCGCAACGCCAGCGCGGGCCTTGTCAACATCGTCTCCAAGGGCGGCACCGACACGCTCGAGGCCGAATTCAACGCTGACTGGTTCGAGGGCGAGGAATACCGCCTGCGCGCCGCGATCAGCGGCCCGATCGCCGAGAACCTCAGCGCCCGCCTGACCGGCTTCTACGGCACCTTCGATGGCAACATCACCAATATCTTCGGCGGCCGGAACAACACGGTCAACGGCTACGAGCGTTACGGCCTGCGCGGCATCGTCGATTACGACGACGGCCCCAACAAGGTCCGCCTGATCGCCGATTACTACGAGGCTGACGACGATTGCTGCGTCGATGTCACCGGCGCCAGCCGCGGCGCGGTACAGGACGCGCTGCTCGCGCTGCCCGGCGGCGTGGCGCTGGGCGAGAACCAGCGCTTCATCAACAACGACCTCGTCACCGCCACTCAGGACCAGCAGTGGAGCCTGACCGCAACCGGCGATTTCGACATCACCGACACCCACACGCTGAGCGTGGTGCTGGGTTACCGCAACTGGGAGAACACCGAAATCCGCGAAGGCGACTTTCTGCCGCGCGCGATCGTCGGCGCGGGCCAGCTGCATGACAACGGCACGGTCAATACCGAGCAGGTCTCGGCCGAGATCCGCCTCGCTTCGGACCAGTCCAAGCCCTTCTACTACCAGGTCGGCGGGTTCATCTGGCAATCCGACAACACGCAGGACTTCACCCGCCGCGGCGTGACTTGCGCCAGTTCGACCCTCGCGGCGCTGCCGGGCGGGGCGATCCCGTGCAATCTTGCCGACACCGTCAACACGCTGTTCCCCTTCGCCACCTCGCGCAGCGATGTGCGTTCGAACAACTATGCGCTGTTCGGCCAGGCGACCTACGAGATCACCGAGCAGCTCTCGCTGACCGGCGGCCTGCGCTACACCTGGGACAAGCTTGAGTTCACCCACACCCGTGCGCCCGCGCAGAACGCCACCAACGGCGCGCCTGTCGCCGGACCCGGCACCAACCTCAACCCGGCCGGCGGCCTGATCGCCAACGGCGGCAACGGCACCAACACCAGCCGCGGATCGACCGACACCGGCAACCTTTCGGGCCGCGCGGCGATCCAGTTCAAGCCGACCGAGGACATCATGCTCTACGGGTCCTACACCCGCGGCTACAAGGGTCCGGCCTTCAACGTGTTCTTCAACCACACCGCCCCGAACAACGCGGTGCCCATCGACGAGGAGCTGTCGGACAGCTTCGAAATCGGGGTGAAGTCGCAGTTCCTCGACAAGCGCGTGCAGCTCAATGTGGCGGCCTTCACGGTCGAGTATGACGGGTTCCAGGCGAACAACTTCATCGTGGTGAACGGCTTCACGATCTCGAACCTGACCAACGCGGGCACGGTGAAGAGCGAAGGCTTCGAAGCCGATCTCGTCGCCAACCCGATCGACGGACTCAACCTGCGCGCCAGCGCGGCCTATGCCGACGCGCGGGTGAAGGAATTCAACCCCAACCCCACCACCGGCGCGGCGGACGCGCGCAACGGCACCGTGTTGCCGCTCGCCCCGCGGTTCGTCTACACCATCGGCGGGGATTACACCCGTGATCTGGGCGGGGTGACGCTGTACCTCAACACCGATTACCGCCACACCAGCACGCAATATTCGGACCTTGGCCAACAGGCTGCGACCCGGATCGACCCCTACGGCATCTGGAACGCCTCGCTCGGCTTCTCGGACCCGGACGACAAGTACCGCGTGACCTTCCACGCCCGCAACATCGCGGACGAGAGCTACGTGCTGCTCAACATCGAGAACGGCCGCCGCCTGCAGATCCCGCGCGATGCGGACCGCTATTTCGGCGTGTCCCTGCGCGTCCGGACGTTCTGATCCGCGGGGCAGCGTGAACAACAACAGGGGCCGTCGGACCGATCCGGCGGCCCCTTTCGTCTCGCGCTTGCCTGCCCGTGACTGCCCCTAGTAGGAAACCGTGATGGCCGCTGCCGACCACTCTCCCATTGCTGCGCGCCTGCGCTGGAGCCTGTTCACGGTGCTGTGCATCGCGGGGGTGTTCAACGCGATGGACCGGCCGATCATCGCGATCCTCAAGCCCGACATGATGAAGGATTTCGGCTGGAGCGACACGGACTTCGGCAATCTGGCCGCGGTCACGCAGTTCTCGGCCGCCTTTGCTTTCCTCGCCACCGGCTGGCTGGTGGACCGGCTGAGCGTCAACCGCGCGATGCAGGTCGGCGCAGCCTCGTGGAGCCTTGCCGCCATGGCACATGGGTGGGCGATGAGCACCTGGCAGGTGGTCGCCGCGCGCGTCGGCCTGGGCGTGACCGAGGCGGTCCAGACGCCGCTCACCATCAAGACCGTCGCAACCCTGTTCCCGCCCGACCAGCGCAGCTTCGCCTTCGGCTTTGCGACCATGCTCGCAGGCGCGGGGACGATCGCGATGCCTTTCGTGATCCCGGCGCTGGCGGTGGCGGTGGGCTGGCGGGGGGCGCTGGTGGCG
>NZ_LSKQ01000311.1 GCF_001557115.1 Erythrobacter sp. CCH5-A1 | reverse complement strand
TTCGCTGATTGTTCGCCCTTAGCGTTGTTTAGCGTACCATCCACGCTATGCCCTCTCTTAGTTCGTGCAAATGTGCTTCTTCACGTCTCACACCATCGCCAGACTTCGTGTTGGAGACGCGAGGCTGGTGGACAGCTATTCGCGCGAATTCATGGGGATGAATGGTCAGTCGAGCAAGCCACCGGACCACGGCAAAGCGATTTTCGTAGCCGTTTCGGCTTCCGTCCCAATCGGAAAGCCGAGCAGCAAGAAATTGTAGAGCGCTTCACGGCGGGATTACACTATGTTGGAGACTGGCACACCCACCCCGAGAGCAGTCCGCAGCCGTCTTCGACTGACCTTTCAAGTATGAATGATATGGTGAGCGCCTCGCGTCATGAACTGCCGGGGTTCCTTATGATGATCGCCGGCACACGGCCCGGCCCCTCCGGTATTTGGTTGTCCATTCACCATGCAAATGGTGAGTGGAGCCGCCTTGATCAGTCGTAGCCAACAAGGGACAAGACTTGATTCTTCCCTGTTGTTGGGTTGGGGGCGCCATCCGGGTTTACCAGTGCGTCTCCACTTGATCCGATAGTATCCCGGTCCGCTCCGATGGAAGCTGCACAGTTTCAGCACTGCCTTGCGATGGGTAGCGCGTGGCCCACCCTGAGTCTAAAGGCGCCCCTTCGCGCGAGCGGCTTTGCCCAGCAACTCTACCAATACTCTCGCTTCGGCAAGGGTTTGCCCGTCTTTAAAGTCGATCCGAACAGGCAGCCCAATTTGCTTCGGCGTGGAGAGATTGTGAGCATGTAAGCTGAATTCGATCAGACCACTCGTCTTCTCTTGCTCGACCGGCCGAATCCGCAGGGGGAACTCGAGACCGGTTTGACCGTGGCGCCAACTGGCGCACTCAAGCTCCATCAGGGTGGTCCAGTCCCGTCGGCCGACGCGCCAGTAAAAGGCGTCAGAGTCCCGTGATTTCGGCGGTGATAAGTGTGGCAGGGTCAGCGGGAAATGACGCGCCGTTGCAAAGTGGTCACTTTGAAGGCCGCGGTAGTTGGCGAGCGGACCAACGATCTTCGTTCGTCCTCGTGGTGGAGCAGGCGGAAGCGGCAGTTCGAGAGCAGCGGATGGCGCTTTGGCCAATTGACCTTCGTCATCCTCATCCGCGCCTTCATCGTTCAGAAGCTCGAACGCTCCCCGTGCCCGTATCGAAAGTAATGCTTCGGTCGCAGGTCGCGTTCCGATGTTCTCCGCGACGGCCACGACATCTGGCCAGACCGTCCGGGCATCTAGTCGATGATGCAGCGTCTCCAGAGCTTTACGCACCTCATGAAGCCAGTTCGGATAGTCGGTCGCCCTATACTGCTCTATCTCTTCCTCCGTAGCCGGCTCATACACCGAATGGGCCGAAAAGGCAGAAATATGAGACATGCGCTCGAACGCCGCCAATCGGCCAACGAGGGAGTCCGTTGCACGTGGCTTTGGACGCTCGAACGAGACTGCACGTGGGCACAAGCGTTCGACCTCCGACATGAGCACTTCGACTTGGTGGCCTTCGAGTGCCGGCCACCGCAACAGGCTTGCTTTCAGCTCGGAAACAACCGTTCCCACTTCATCCCGGAAGCTCAATTCGATCTTAGGTTCGGCGCTGCTTAGGCGCTGAACTTCAGCCCGGAGTCTAGCATTGTCCTTTGCGCTCTCGTCCGGCTCCGGCGACCGAAGCCAGTGCTCGGGCAAAAAATGGACCGGCAGCCCTACCTCTTGCGCGGTTGTGCCGCAGATCGTGTCATCTGTCAGCAGCAGTACGTTCGCCCCTGCCTGCCCAAGCCAGAGAGCATAGTTGATAAGCGCCTGGTCGGCGTGTTCAAGTCGCAGCGCCGGGCTGACCGCGTCGGTCACAGCCTGCAGTTCAACACGCTTGACAACGTTCGGGCTCGCAGCGCGAACTTCCGCCCGACGACCAGGAGAGGTAATCAGCGTCCTAATCTCGCTGCTCAGCTGGCGCGCTAGTTTGTTCTGACGCCCGGTCTGGGTTTTGAGCTTGTCGAGTTCGCGGATCATGGGGGGTACGAACACCACCTCAATTTGCGCATACCCCAACTCTGCCCAAGGCAGATCGACGAGCGACTTGCCGTGAATGATGACGTTTGCGTCTGGGACCACGATCAGAGGCGTGTCCGCAAGCATGGCCTCTTGCTCTACAGCAGACATAGCGTCGATTTAGGCGAGCGCCGCGCTCCATAACGGTTGCGCTTCGGTTCCGGGCGGCGAGTGGTCCAAGCATTGCTCAATGCACGCGTTCGGTGATCGCCTCTCTGACCCAAACTCATTCTGCACTCAGGGCGCATTACCTAAACGGAATGGGTTCGGCTGTGAACACATTGACGACTTGCCCGGGCGTCATTGTGGCCGACTTGCCGGTGATGATGGCTGAGCCCAAAAGTGCTCCTGCGGTATTGCCCTTGCCTTCCTGGCGATGCTGGCCGCGCAGGCGCCAGTTGGTGCTGCCAACGCGTACCCAGTCGAAGCTGAGCTCGAATTTCGCACTCTTGCCGACGATACCCTTGCCGGTACGCCAGGTCACCGTTGCCTGCACTTCGGATCCGCGCGGAATGATGACCTTGCCGCCGTAGACGACATCTTCGACGACGAGGAAGCGCCGCTGGGTGCCTTCCTTCATCTTCTTCGACGTGATCTCCTCAGCAGGCGTCACGAGGACCAGCGTATTGACAGGCAGCGCCTGTACAGCCGCATCGACGGGCTGCGCTTCCACGACCGGACCCTGCTGCGCGTGCACAGCCATGCCCGAAACAAACGACGCAGCCACTGCCGCTACCAACATCTTCTTCATGCAACCCTCCCAATCAGGAACAACGAGAATTCACGGATCAATTCAGAAAAGTCAATGATTTGCGAAGCTTCATTAGACAAGAGACCTCATCAGCCGTAAGACGGCTGTCTGTCAGAAGCCTAGGCCAGATGGACCAGCGCTGCGTCCGGTCTGCCAGCAAGGAGGCGAGATCGACCAAAAACAATGGAGCCGGCTCACGCTGGACGATATCGCAGCCGGCCATGGCTGAAGCTCTTGCCTTCATCACGGATGGCTCCGCTGCCCGCCACATGGCGTACTGCTATCCCAGAAACGGGTCTCGATCGGCCACAGCTTACGCGGCCGCTTGCCCAGGAGAGTTTGCCGATCAGGATGATCCGGAAAGAACTGGAGCCCGGTTCGTCGCTCGATTTCCCTGATCGTAACAAGGTTGGGCCGGTGATCGTAGACATGGCCGAGCTGGCTCGCCCGGTTGCAATTGACCCATGTTTGTGTCGGCACAGGTTTTCCGTCAGCCCCAAGCGCATTCGGCTGCTCGAAGATGAAGGCCAGCGTATCGATGCCCGAGGGGCTCTCGTGGATGAGGATCTTGAAGAAGGCGTCGGGAATTTCGACCTTCAGCTCACCCGGGTCGCCGATAGTGAGCTTCGGTGTGGCAGGATCGAAGATCGGCCCGGCGATCACCCAGATGCTTCGATATTTGTTCGAGGCAGCGGCGGAGTAGTTCTCGAGATGAAGCCAAGGCCCCTGGTTGAGGTCGGCGGCCTGCGGAGAGGCATTCCAGAAGACATGGGTGTTGCAGCCTGCCTCGGGGCTGATGCGCTGGGCATGATCGCTCATCGCAAGGTGCCCGCGGTTCCACACTGTCCCAGCCCCGCTGTAGCTGTCGTCGAGACGACGATTGGTGACACCCTGTATCGCCTCGACAAGCGGCACTAGACCGGGGGAGGCATACCACTTGTTCGGGCGGTCAATTGAGACGGGTGGTTCGTCGAAATTGCCGTTCCGCCCCGGCGCGAGGCCCCGCAGCTCATACACGACGTATTCGGGATTGAGGCGCAGATCGGGCTGTCCGTCGCCATCATCGTCATCAGCATCGTCGAAGACCGCCGAGAATGACGTGAACTGGTCCGACAGCCCGCGCGCGCCCGGAGCGACGCGCTGGTGATCATGGTAGGTCGAGACGAATTGCGGATATGGCGAATTCGTCGTCCCGCGACATACGAACCGCTGAGCCGAAACCGGCGCCGCAGTAAGGGCCACTGCCAATCCCAAGCTCGCAAGCAGCAATTTCATCGCTCTGGTCCCTTCGATACCCCGGCATGATGTTGCGCCGAGCGGTGGGGAAAGCCTCTCGAATTCCATTGTGGCTTCAATCGGATGCCGGGTAGTAGGCTGCGGTGCTAACATGCCCCCGAAGATTTTCCGGCCGATAGGGAGCCCGCCGGTCGTATTGAGGCACCGAAGCTGCGGCGAAGCGGGCAAGGACGCTCTGATGCAGAACTGCCTCAGGGTGCACTTTCCTGGTCTCGGCCGACCAACCAAACCTCAACCAGGTTGGCCAGAAACGCGGCCATAGCTCGAGGCTGGCCCTGACCTCATCATGCTGTATGCCCAGCGGATCGGGGAAGGTCTGCACGAAGCGCTCATCGATCAGTGGAGGGGACGGGATCGATTTCAGCTCATCGATCATCCATTGCAAGGCAATGTCGGAGAGGCGGGATTCGTCTTCCGGATAGCTCCCGCCGATGTCGGAGTGATTGCCTGCGAACCATTCCTGCTTCAGCCACTTGAGGGGTCCGCGATGCTGCTCGAGCGTGTCCCCGCTATTCCCCCAGCCAACCCGGGGGAAGCGCTTTCTATTCTCATCGATCGAGAGCGCATGCCTCGCGTAGCCAACGCTGCTGTCGAGGAAGCGATCATAATGCTTGAGGTTCCAGGCTGCGAAGTGCCAGCTAATCTTTCCCCCCTGAGGGGGGTTCTTGATGAACTTGAATTGCTTCTTCGCGGACCAGACCAAGCTGCCAGCAAAGAAAGCTGCGGGAGCGGATGCGAGGATTTTCCACGTCAAACCCAGATCGCTCGTCCAGGCGGCAAGCCCGAGAGCGCCGCTGAGCACCGCCAAGACGAATAGCGCCCTCTTTACGATCACCGTACCGAGAGCTGCGACCGTGTCGAACACACCGATAAATGTCGGAGCGACGTTGCCCTGGGATTCGCCATTGGCACCCCGGCCTTCGCTTCCGTATTTCAACCTGAAGCGCCGTGCCAGCCCCTCGCGCTCCGGTTCATACCTTCCGCGATCCCGGCCAGAGCCATGCTCGTAGACGCGGTAGACGGCTTCTTCGGCAATCTTGCGCAAGGCAACACCGCCTGTCGGGAGCGGCTGTCCGTCTTCGTCATGGCGCGGGATCCCGCACAGGTTCATCACGTTGGCAACGCACCGAGCAGTGTAGGCACCCCGGCTGAAGCCGAACAGGAAGATCCGGTCGCCATCCTCGTAGTGGCGCAGAATGGCCTCATAGCAGTCGACGATGTTTTCGCTGATCCCGGTGCCGAATGCGGCTGCGAGGATGTTCCGAACCCTGCCTCCGAGTTCCCCTGACCCCAGGCCCGGATCATAATAGGCGACCTGATCGGCAGGATCGAAGCCGGTCTGGGTGCCGGGGCGCATGGCACGGTACATCTTGTAGATGTTGGAGAGGCGCTGGTCAGGCAGCACGCCGCCATACTGCCCGGTTCCGTCCGAGAAGATGATGATGTTCTTTCCTGAAGCGCAATCAGTCTGCATCAGACACACTCCTCAATGACTACCTGCGCGGTGCCGCCGCCCTATGCCGCCAGACGATGCTCGCCATAGTGCACTGTATTTTCGTCAGTTTCGAAGAACAGAACTTCGTCGGCAGGAAGCCGGATCAACTGCCGGGGCTGGAGCAGGATGCGCTCGCCGGCCCGAATCATGGCGAGGTGACTGTCCGTCGGCCGGTTCGCCTTTTCCAGCAGGCGCGTGGTGTCGATCACATCGGCGTCGATCGCGAGCAGCTGCCCGTCAACGTCGACGATGTGCTTCATTCCGAGGTCCCAATAAGCCATCTGCGATGCTCCTTCTTTCAATGAGAAGAGTATCGCAGGCGCACACGTCAAAACCTGTCATATCCAAATTCATTGAGGAGGCACAGGACGTTCACCAGCGTCATATCCTCGACCGTCCGGCATGGCGTTTCGAGCAGCAGCGGGCTCGCAATCACGATGGCTGCCGCCTGCGCGCGGGAGACCGCGACATTGATCCGGTTGAGCGAGAACAGAAAGGCGAGGTCGCGGGGCATCTCCTCGCCGCTGGAAGTCGTCATCGACACCAGGCAGATCGGCGCTTCCTGCCCCTGGAACTTGTCGACGGTCCCGACGGGCACACCCGGCGGCAGAGCCGCCTTCAGCGCATTGACCTGTGCATTATAGGGGGCGACGACGAGTATGTCCTCGTGCGCGATCACGCGATCCTTGCCGTTTCGGTCCCGATAGACCGAACCTACCATCGCTTCGATCTGGCCGCGGATGGCTGCAATCTCTTCGGGTGAGACTTGGGATCGTCCCTTGTGTTCGACAGGTGCCAGACGTGCGCCAAGCAGGCTTGCACCGGTTGGGGAAACGAGCGTCTGCGCCGCGGCTGCCTCATCACTAGCCAGACGTTCCTCATAGACTGCCGCTGAAATGAACCGGCAGATCCCGGGATGCATGCGGCGGCTCTCCGAGAGGAAGATGCCGCGCTCGGGCGGAATGACCCGGTGCCCATCGATCAGGTATTCGAGACAGGAAAGCCCGCTCTCCCCGGGATGGCTACCCTGAAGCGGCTGTGGAAGCTGCATTGGATCGCCGACGAGGACGATGTTATGGGCGCAGCGGCCCATCGCGAGGATGTTGGCGAGCGAGACTTGTCCGGCCTCATCGACGAACAGGTAGTCGAATGCAGGCGCGTCATAGCGCGCGAAATGCCACGCGGTGGAACCGACGACGTGTGCGGTCCCGATCTCGGGAGCGTTGTTGTCGGTTACAGCAATGATCGCCGGATGATCGTCAGCATCCTCGGCATCGGAGACCTTCTGGACGATGGAAAAGGCGAGCGCCTGGTCTTCGGCCCTTTCTGCGACTGCCTTGAGAAGATTGCCGATCGCTTTGTGGCTGTTTGACGCGACGGCGACGCGCTTTCCCGTCCGCACGAGGTCGGCAATCGACAGGGCGCTCACATAGGTCTTTCCCGTCCCGGGGGGACCCTGGATGCCGAGGGTCGTCTGGTCCATGGCTGCGATCGCGCGGCTTGTAGCGTTAGGAAGGTCATCATCCTCTAAAACGATCCCTCCCGGCCGCGGCCCATCGCTGAACACGGGAAGGGCTTTGGTGAGAAGATGCTCAAGGGCCGGAACGCGTCCCGTATTGGCGATCATCTCGTCGATGACGGCCATCAGTGAATTGCGAAGCACATCGTTCCGGATTGGCTTGGGCGGGAGAAGATCGAGCCTGTCGGGGAGGGGCCCCTTCGCGTGCGAGCGGCGCAGAACCAGCGTGCGGTCGTCATGATTGATCTTTTGAAGCTGCACGTCTTCCGGCATGGCAGCGGGCTTGATGCAAGGGGCTTTGCCCGCCCGAAGCTTGGTGTCCTGCTCGGGAAAGCGGTAGGTCCGTTCCGAGGATTTGGTAGTCACCTGAACCGGGGCATCGATGGCCTCGAGCCCCTGAAGACAGTCGAGGTCGTCCAGCAGCTCCTCGCTTTCCTGGGCGAGCCGGTCGAAGATAGCCCAATAGGCAGGCTTGTCCTCGCGCTTGTGGAACTGGCTTAGGTCGAGCAGCAGTGTGGCGACCTGTTCGCCGAGACGCGCGCGCACGGGTTCGAGCCGCTGGCGAAGGGCTTCGAGCTCGGCATCCTCTGCCTCGACATTCGAGAGCGTCCCATTGGCTGGCACATCGCCGAGGACTGGCCACGGCATGCCCGCAGGCCGCACATCTCTGATCAGCCAATCCCGGAGCAGCTGCGTCGAGATGCAGTCGGTCCGGTTGTAGTCATGGATCTCGTCGAGGAGCCGCTGCTCGCCGGTCTGCCGCCACTGCTCATAGAAGACGACGCTGGCCCCGGCTGTCGCGACGTCTGCGGCGCGTTTTTCCATGTAGAAGGCTTCGAGATCCTTGATCGAATAGCCTTTCTCCGACGCAATCAGCCCGCCGCCCACCACCTTGAAGAGATCCACAAACCTCTGCTCGCGCTGCAGCTGATCCATGGCAGCCTCGCCGGTGCGGTGTGCGGCCGTCAGGCGCCGAAGGGCAGCGATCTCGTAGTTGGCATAGTGGTAGATATGTGCCCTCGGGTATCGCCGCATGCGTTCCACGAGGAAGGTGAGGAGGTCGCGCATAGCCCGCCCTTCTTCTTCGCGATCATGCGCCCAGAATGCCCGGAATTGCCACTCACCGTCGTCCATGAACCAGACGCCATGGAGATATTCGAGGCCTCCGGGAAAGTACGGGTCGCCTTCGATGTCGTAGAACACATCACCTTCAGCCGGCTCGGGAAGAAGCCCAAATCCCTTGCCCGGCTCCAGATCGCGCAACTCGAAGGATGGGCCTGCGCCCGCGCGCCGGGCCGTCTGCAGTCTGGCTTGCGCCACAAGCTTGCGCTGCGTCTCGGCTGCCATTTTCGGGACACGTTCCGCCCGCGCGGCAAGCGCCGCCATGGTGGTAACCCCGGCTGCCTCGAGTTTCTGGCGCTGGCTGCGGGTTATGCCTGCGACAAGGGCGAGGCTGTCGTCTTGCTCCCACTGTGCATTGCAATGATCGCTCCACCGGCAAAGGCCACAGGCGGCGTTGGGCTCGGCGCGGGTCGCAGGGCGTTCGGCCACAAACCCTTCAAGCATCGCGCGCGCATGCCGCGCGTAGGCGGAGACATCGGCCAGACGAACCGTGTATCGGCTGCCGTCGCCAAGCTGAAGATGCGCGGCCTCAGGAGCCAGACCCTGCACCTTCGCGAGGAGATCGCTGTAAAGGCACAGCTGCAGCACATGCTTGGGGTCTGGCTTGCGCTTGAGCTTGGTATCGACAACTTCGTAGCACCAGTCCCCGAGCGCGGACGGGCGTTCAACTCGCTCGAGGAAGTCGGTGTAGCCGCCCCACGCACCATCAAGCAGGGCGCCTTGGAAGATGATGTCGGCGCCCTGGGCCATGGCCGCATGGGTCAGCGCGACCGATTGTTCGAGTGACAGCCCATCCTTGGGGATCTCGGTGATTGAACGACCTTCAGCGCGAAGCTGCTCCAGAAAGGCCAGTTCATGTTCATCGCCCTGCTGTTGCAGAAGCATCGCCTCGGCACTGTCATCCCTGGGTTTGATATCGCCCACTTCGAGCAGGCGCAGGTCGAGCGCGGTTGCGTGCCGGCAGCCCTTGAAGCGCATCAGGTCCGAGGCCGAGAAGCGGAAATTTCCTTCGATAAATCGCATGCATAGCTCCTTAGCATAAGCTATGCCCGTTCAGCATGACAAAACCTGTCATGGAGATTTTGAATGTCATTCGCCAAGGCACAGGAGCTGTTGAAACTCGCGATGATGGCGACGCGCCGCAGCGGCGTGTCGCTCGACGAGATCATGGAAGAATTCGGCTGCGTGTACCGGACCGCGCAGAGGATGACCGAGGCGCTTGAAGCGGCCTTTCCGCAGACGGAAACCTCAGAGGGGGAAGATCGGAAAAAGCGTTGGCGTATGCCCGCTCGCCACGTCGCAGCGCTCCTGTCACCCTCGCCAGAAGAACTGGCTGCACTATCGAATGGGATTGCGCAGCTCGAACAGGCCGGCATGCTGCAAGAGGCGGCACTTGCGAGGAACCTCGACCGGAAGGTGAGGGCGCTTGTCCCGCCGGAAAAGGGCACACGTCTCGCCGTGGATGAGGAAGCGCTACTCGAGGCGCTGGGCCACGCGGCCCGTCCCGGGCCAAAACCGGCCGCCAACCGTGATGTTGATATGGCGATCTATGAAGCGCTGAAGGGTCCATTTCTGCTCCGCTTTCCCTATCGAAAGCGAGGCCAGACCAAGCCGGTCGAGCGCATCGTTGCGCCCCACGGTCTCTTGCTCGGTGTTCGCCGCTACCTAGTCGCGAGAGACATCGCGAAACCGTCGTCCGCACCGCTGCAACACTTCCGCGTTGAGGAAATCGAGGCTGCTGAGGTGCTGGAGGATTCCTTCGAGTTCGATCAGGATTTCGATATCCGCCGCCATGCCGAAAAGGGGTTCGGTTCCTTCGAGAATGCGGCTGAGTATGGCGATGTCGTCTGGCGCTTTTCGCCGGAGGCGGCGGCACATGCGCGCCGCTTCGTCTTTCACCCGACCCAGACTGTCGAGGATGAACCGGACGGCTCACTGCTGGTACGGTTCAAGGCGTCCGGACTGCTCGAGATGTGCTGGCACCTCTATGCTTGGGGGACGGCAGTCGAGGTTCTTCAACCTGAACGGTTGCGCGAGATGGTGCACCAAAGTCGCCGGAGCTTTGGCGCTTTCCCTTGAAACCCTCGGCCCAAGGCCACCTATCTTGCTTATCCCTTAGACCCATCCCGTGATCCATCACGGGCACCGATGGTCTTGCCAGAAGCGCTCCCAGCGCGCGGCCCATCCGCCTTTCACCATAGCGCAGCTGATATCGCCCGACCGCGGCGAGACACACCAAGCCCCGGTTCGATCCCCGCCAGCGCCTCCGGTGGAAGTGCAGCGCATCCTGGGTCCCGAAACCAGAATATGTCCATGAGGGCCAACGCCTGTTCTGGTGCCCAGCAAGTTCACCAAAGCATCGCGCGACACGATGGGGTCACTGTCGGGGCATGGGTGGCCGGGCGAGCAGGATCCGTCGAGCTCCCGGGCGGCTATTCCGGACAGCCGCAGCCTCGGACCCTCCGCACACCAAACCGGGCCATCACCGTCCCATACGTGGGTTGGCGTGCAGCTGAAGCTTTGCCCTGCCGGGACCACTGCTACCTGCAGGGCGAGGAGAAAAGAGCTGAACATTATTGGCGGATCCTACCTCGCTGAGCGCAATGGGCTGAAAGCTGTTTTGTAACTGTGGCTTAGCCACTCAACAGCGTTCTGGGAACATTGCCCGCCGGAGCAGCAAATCTCAATGCCATACGCGCATCGACTGGAATTTCGCCGACAGGACGCCACAGCAGAAAGGGGCGCCCCTGCGAGGGCCGGTTTCGGGCCGGTGTGAGATGACACTCCGAGATGTGCCGGAGGTCATCGGAGGCAAAGTTTGGCCTTTCCTCGGGCGTCGCGGCCA
Organism: Erythrobacter sp. CCH5-A1; assembly: GCF_001557115.1. Lineage (GTDB taxonomy): Bacteria > Pseudomonadota > Alphaproteobacteria > Sphingomonadales > Sphingomonadaceae > Erythrobacter. The sequence continues at coordinate 6,157 of NZ_LSKQ01000311.1, read as the reverse complement.
ATGGTGAATAGGCCCATCTCACACGTCCTGGTCTGGCTTCGCCAAATCGGTTAGCTCACACCTATGGCGGAGGATTGGACCGAATTCGAAATTGACGCGGTTGTCGCTGACTATTTCGGAATGCTTGCTGACGAACTCGCAGGCCGTCCATTTGTAAAGCTCGCGCTATATCGTAGCCTTGCTGAAAAAATCCCCAGAAACATCAAATCGATCGAGCGCAAGCACCAGAACATCAGCGCGATCATGATCGGCTTCGGACAGCCATGGGTCACTGGCCTCAAGCCAGCCAAGCATTATCAGAATGCGTTGGCAGACGGAGTCCTGCGCTGGCTCGACCAACGACCCGATTGGCTTGAGCCGAGAATTCAGGCTGATGAAGGCAATTCGGTTCGCAAGGTGTCGTCGCTCCTGATTGGACCTCCACCTACGCATCAGAATGAACCGCCCTTGATAGATCCGGCTTTGATGGCCGCCATCGGCAAGAAATATGATGTGGCCGAACGCGATGCCAGGAACCGCCGACTGGGCAAGGCTGGTGAAGAGCTGGTCCTGCATCACGAGCGCCAATCGCTCTTGCAAGCCGGACGAGACGATCTTGCCGACAAAGTGCGCTGGACAGCCGTACAGGACGGCGATGGTTATGGGTACGACATTGCCAGCTTCGAGCCAGATGGCCGCGAACGGCTCATTGAGGTGAAGACGACCAATGGCTGGGAACGCACACCTTTTCACATCAGCAGAAATGAAATCACGGTTGCTGAGACCCGCACTGATGATTGGCACCTCGTGAGGGTCTGGAATTTCGCGCGCCAACCAAGAGCATTCAGCCTTCGGCCCCCGCTCTCGGCGCACGTCGAGCTGACACCGACCAGCTTTCTCGCTGCGCTAAGATAGGCCACCGTCCGGTGATAAGGACGCGACGATTTGTTTGAGGGCACAGGAGAGCGCCGCTTCCTCGATTGCCAGGCGTGCGATCGCCTCGCAATCTATGAGAGCTTTGGCAATGTAGACCTGTGAATGCGCTTGCCTTTTCGGTGAACTCGCAAGAAGCTTGGCCGACATGGTCAATATGTTTGTCGCCATCACGGACCGCAGCTGGTTTGATCTGCTCAGTCAAGAACAGCCTGATGAGGTCAATTTCTGGGCACCGAGCGGCTTCCGCGGCTTCCGGGCGGTGTCATGCGGCGAACTGTTTCTGTTCAAGCTCCATGCCCCGGAAGACTTCATCGTGGGCGGCGGCGTTTTTCACCATGCCTCCAATGTACCTCTGTCCCTCGCCTGGGAGGCGTTTGGCACCAAGAACGGCGTGAAGTCGCATAGGGAAATGCGCGACCGGATTGCCCGCTATCGGCGGGACGATGCGCTGCTCGACCCAAGATCGGATCCTCCGGTCGGCTGCCGAATATTGACCCAGCCATTCTTCTGGCCCCGTGAACAATGGCTTCCTGTGCCGCAAAGCTTCGCGCGCAACATCGTTGCCGGCAAGCGCTACAGCACTGACGAGGCCGATGGCCGTTATTTGTGGGATGCTCTTGCTGATCGATCGGGTGGGCTGGGCATTTCAAGGCTGGAGGCCCAGCGCTACGGCAAACCGCAGCTTGTCCAGCCACGTCTGGGCCAAGGTGCGTTCCGACTGGCGGTGACTGACGCCTATGAGCGGCGCTGCGCTGTGTCAGACGAAAAGACGCTGCCGATTCTCGATGCTGCGCATATCCGAGCCTATGGTGATGGCGGCGAGCATGATACCGCCAACGGGCTTTTGCTGCGGACCGACATCCATCGGTTGTTCGATTTGGGCTATGTAACCGTGTCCGAGGACCACCGTTTCGAGGTGAGCCATCGCCTCAAGGCCGATTTCGACAACGGCCGCCACTATTACGATCTTCATGGTCAGGTGCTTCGCACGCCGAAGCCTGGCTATGCAGCCCCGGCGCAGGATGCGCTCGCGTGGCACCGCGAGAATAGATATCTCGGATGACAGGTATTGAGGACATTGCAAAACCTGCTTGTGAACGTACGCTGAGCCTCTGAATAGCGACTTTGCGTGCGCTGCCGGGGAGATAACGAAACAGCCCACGACCGGATTCTAAGTCGCATCGGTCCATTCGGTCTGGGTCTCGGCCGTGCAACGCCCCGCTATGCGACCGTCGTGGCAACGGTATTGGATCCCTGCCAAGTTGCGAGCCGGGTGAGCGCAATATCGATCATTCTGTCGTCGAACAGGTGCAATTTGCGCCGCGCGGCTTCCGCGCCGCCCTTCCAATCGCGTAAGCCTGCCTTGATGCCATCAACCGACGGCTCGCCGCCGTGGGCGACGATCCAATCTACCGTTGCCAACAACTCCATACCCAACGGCGTCTCGAAGCCATCGATGAGATCGCTGGTGGCTTCCAGCGCCGGCAGAAAAGCTTTTGCCTCGGAGCCGAGATAGGCGATGACGCGGTCCTTCTTAGCGTCGTCGAACCAAATGACGTCCAGCGGCCCGGCATCGGCAATGCGCTTGTTGCTATGAAGATAGCTGCCATCAAGCGAATTGAGCAGGTGGCTCAACCGACCGGCGAAAGGGCCAAAGCGATTGGCCTCAAATCGCAAGTCGAGTGGATTTTCAATCTGGCATCGGGCGATGCTCCGCTCGGCAAAATATGCTAACTTCTGGATTTCGAGCAACGTGCATTCGAAACCGAGTACCGCGTAGCGACGCACTAGTTCGGCGACCACCGCGCGCGCGGGCGTCAGTTTTTCGACGCCGGCGCGCTTTGCGACGTTTTGATAAGTCGGGGTTGGTTCATAGACGATCACGTCGACCCCTTCGAGATCACCGAGCGCCTGTTCGATCTTGGCACGGACAACAGGCCAGTCGAGCCCGCCATTGCCACTGCCAAGCGGCGGCAGGGCAATCGACTGAATGCGCAACTCGCGAATGATGCGCTTCAGATCGACCAGCCCGTCCTCGATCCAGGGCATTTGTGAGGGATTGCGCCAATGCTTCTTCGTCGGGAAGTTGATGATCCACTTCGGCCCCATTAGTTCTTGGCGCTCGGTCACGAACATCCGCCCCACCTCGACCTCATGGGCTTTGCAAGCCGCTTCATAGGCTTTCAGATTGGCGGGGAACGCCTCCTTGAACATGAGCGCGATGCCTTTTCCCATGACGCCGACGGTGTTCACAGTGTTGACCAGCGCATCCGCATCGGCATTCAGCAGATTGCCTTGAGTGTAGGTGATCATCAGAAATACCATCCCGGCGTTACCGCCACTTTCAACGCCAGGCCTGCTGCAGCGATCTGTGCACGAAGCTGACCCGCCACATCCTCATTGACGCAAGCGACCCCGAGTAAGGCGTCGGTCGGCAAGTGCTGATGGATCAGCGCTTCCGCTTGATATCGCTCGAACTTGCCCAAGTCGTCATTGTCCCGCTTAAAATCGCTATTCTGCAATATAGTCCAATCAATCGCCGAAAGTCTAGCCAGATCTGAAGAAAAAACAGCAGTTTGGAGATAGGCGTGACGATCGGTGAAGATAAAATTCAAGGGATGATCGCGAATCTTATAAAGAGTCGACACAAGTATCACGATCTCTTCATTGCCGCGCTGCCGGATCCCATTATAACCTGTCTTAATATTCAAGAGCATCGGTGAGCGAGGTGTAAAATAAAATGGCACATAGTCACTGAGGGTGCCGCCCGGCGGGATCGGAATTGCCCGGCCATTACGCTTGCTGATCAATTCCGGATTGCCGATGTCGACATAAGCCGGATTGACCATCGCCGCGCTGCGGCAATGAATGCCATGCGTGAGAATCCAAGCGAGATTGTCGCGATGAATGATCCTGAAAACAAATGCCTTGTCTGGCCGCAGATCCTTCATCATTGGCAAGCGATTGCCAGGCTACGCCGCAAACGACAGCGTACGGCACGTGCGATTCGACCATAGATGACGTGCGTAAACATTACTGCTCCTTATCCACTTCTCGCGCCACGGAGAAGTATGGATCAGCAATTATGCGTTCGGCGTGTCGCTTCCATCGGGCTCCCGCGCGACGCCCTTGAACGGGGTGCCATCGTTCTTGACGTTCATCAGCTGGCCCGTGCGCTCATCCCGCTTTTGCCAATGGCCGTCTCTACGCCGAAATTGGGTTCGCGCCGTAACCGCGCCACGCCGAAAACCATCGCCAGTATTCCTTGCCAAAACCACCTCCTATCAGAACATAATAAGAACATAGCACTGGATGGCCAGAACCGGAAGCGTCAATCGTTCAAAGGTCGGGCAGACGTCATGTCATCCTTGAGGATCGCGTCGAGGGCGCAACAGCAGAAGAGGCCTTGGTCAGGGTGATGAATTGGCCGCAGCGAATCTCGCGGTCGTTCGTCTGCAAACACGTCAGCTTGCTCCAACAAAGATCGGTCGCACGGCCGCCAGCGTCCTGACTGCATGGATCAGGACAAAAACCTGGTGGGTCTGCGTGAAAGACTCGGCGATGCATTCGTGGCGCTCCCCATTGCGGTCGACGAGCGCCAGAGATCGCTTACCCGATGACTTATAGCCGTTGATTGGCACCAGCGCGCCGATGTCGTCGTTGGGCGTATAGACCTCGTTCCAGGTATAGTTGCCGAACTGGGTAGTGAAGCTTTCTGACTGTATTGCTCGGCGCAGTGTAGCGCGAAAACCGTCGCCTTCAGCAAACTCCGGCATGTTGAGCACAACCACGGCGCAGGCGCGGTGGTTCTTCGAAACATACTGACGAACGCAGGCGTAGATCGACGCGTCGAACTTCTTCGCGAGCTTAACTGGCGTCCAGATGCTGAACGGCTGTCCCTCGGCCATATCGCGGAAGGTATCGAGCTGAAACAGGACTTCTGCAGCGAAAACGTTGGCTTCCCGATCGAACAGCTCGGCCGCCTCTGCATCGAGTGCATTTTCGCAGTCCTCAACCAGCGCGTACATCGACCGCTGCCATGGCATGAAGCCATGCCCGGACTCATGCAGCAGTACGAATCGCTTCTTTACGGCCATGAGAGACTGGTCGAGGAAGACGAGGCCAGCACTTGCGTGGAACAGGCCCATTACCTTGCTGACCGCGCGCTTTAGTGCACCGCCTGCCTTCTCGACGCTTAACCGGAGCTTGTCGATGAAGCTCGGATTTAGGACGTCTTCCTTCACCTCTTCCACCTTGGCTACTGTCATGATCGCCTCGACAGGTGTCGGAAAGACGCCGAGCGCGCCTGCATCACGCAGGGCGCGCTCGGCCTCGGCCCGGACGCGGGCGAGCTGACTAGGGGTTAGGCTGCAATCGTCCGGTCGCTGCACAGATCATCCCTTCTTGGAGCGCAGGAAGGCAAGATAGTCCAAGAGGGCGCTCTCCTCTTCGGCTGATAGATTATCGACCGCGAACGTCGCCGCGCGTCCATGTTTGGCATCCGTGGGACGCTGGGCCGACGGGACTATGTATCCAGCCCGCTCCATCAGCATCTCGTACGATACGCTCAACGCTGTCGAGAGGGCGTAAAGAATATGCGGAGATGGTTTGGTGATCTTGCCGCTCTCCAGCTGGCTCAGATAGGCATTCGAGATCTCCTTCCCGGTCGCGTCCTCAACGTCGCGCTGCGACATCTGAAGATCGGTGCGAGCCTTCTTTATAATTTGGCCGAGGCTTGCCGGCTTAGCTGTCTGATCAATGTCGTCATCGGTCATGTCGTCTCCGGTTCGAGCCGGACTCGGAGTCCGGCGCTTGATACCTGGCGCATTCCGCTAAATCCGTCAAGCGCGCTAAGTCAATGCTTGACAAACTTAGCACGCGTTCTCATTTTAGCGATACCGGCGCTGGGCCGGCGACGTTGGAGTGAGTTATGACCAGTATGAGTGACGACGCCGCCCACCGCGGCAAGCCCCGCCACCGGATTGAGGTGGCAGACGAGACCCTGATCTATCGCAGCGTGCCCATTGACGATCTGACGCCGACCGGCGCGCAGCTCGCGGCGGCAGCCGGGTTCAAGCCCAAGCAGCATGCTGTGGTGTTGCAGGTGCTCCCCAACGGCGAGCTCGAGGACGTGCGGCCCACCGAAGTCGTGGATCTCCGGCACGGTGTGGAGCGTTTCGTGATTGTCGGGACTGTAAGGAATTTTGTGCTTGGCCGTTATTTGTTAGGCCAATGGGAAGCG
>NZ_LSKQ01000310.1 GCF_001557115.1 Erythrobacter sp. CCH5-A1 | reverse complement strand
CTCCCCCTCCCCCTTTTCCCTCGATCTTCGATTGAGCTTCCCCGCCGGGCGAAGGGGGTTCGATGCCCCCTGAGCCCGGATCCTGGCAAAGCAGAAGAAAGAAGGAAGGCCCCGGCCGAAGCCGGAGCCTTCCGAGAAGCGCGTCACCCGAAGGTGCGCGCGCGCTGCTGCGGTGCAGCCTGATCGGCGATGCGGCGGATGTGCGTCGGGACGCCTGCCTGACGCAGCCGCTGAGCGAGGTTCGCCTGGATGCCCGAGCCTTCTCCGACGATTGCCTCGACGGGGCTGAGCTTGATGATGCTCTCGTTGCGAAGGAAGGGTGCGCGCTTGCCCTGACGCTGGTCGGGGACGAAGTGGATGGTGTTCACCCGGTTCTTCTGAGCCCACGCTCCCGCCATGGCATCGACGCCCTTGCGCATTCCGGTGGTCCCGAGGACCATGTTCGGAATGCGTGCCTTGATGTCGTCGAGGATGTCCCAGATCATCTCGAAGTCGTGCCAGTCCTGCTGGCCGCCCGAGACGATCACCAGTGGACCTTCGGGCGTGAACTGCGCCCTGCGATCCTTGGCGCGTCCGGCGAGATAATCGCGCGCCTGGATCTGGCTGGCGGTGACCCCGTTCTTGCTGACTTGCGATCCGCGCGTGGCGGTGAAGGGACGACCCGTCTCTACGCGGTAGACGTCGGCGGCGTGGTCGCGCATCGCCTCGAGCGCTTCACGGCACCCTTGCAGCGTCTGGCAGAGCTGCTGCGTCTCCTCGAGCTCGACGGCGTAGATTTCCGAAGGATCGAAGTGCCGTGCCATTTCTCCGAGCTTGCGTGCGGCGTCGTCCTCGCGTCCCTCGGCAAGTCGGGCGGTCATGTGGAAGGAGTTGACCATCCCCCAGGCGAGCTGCTGGGCGAACTCCTCCATGCGCGTCTCCTTCAGGACATCGAAGATCGTTCCGATCGCCATTTCCACGGCGCGGCGGGCCATGTCCGGATCGGGCATCTCGGCTGCAACCGGCTCATCGATGATGTTGAGCTTCGCAAGGTCGCTCGTTTCGATGAATGCTCCGTCGTAGGATTCGGTGATGCCTTCACGCGTGTCGGCGAGATTGATGCGAGCGTTGGCGAGATCGGCGAACGAGTTGAAAGTGGTCATAAATGCCTCCAATCGATTGAAATCGTTCCCACCATGGGAACCCCGAAAACCCATCAGTCGGGAGGCGTGCAGTCAGGGACGGCGAGCTTGTCTCGCCGCCGCCATGCGGGCGCGGGGGAGCCGATTTTCTGCCGGGTGGCCGGCGCGCAAGCTGCACGGTCACCCGGTGGAAAATTGGGGGGACCGCGATCCTTGACGAGCGCCGAAGACTGATATGTTTCGG
>NZ_LSKQ01000309.1 GCF_001557115.1 Erythrobacter sp. CCH5-A1 | reverse complement strand
TTCGCTGATTGTTCGCCCTTAGCGTTGTTTAGCGTACCATCCACGCTATGCCCTCCAGATGAGCGGCGAGCAGCGGATGTGCAGCGACCGGAACTCCGTCGAGCAGGGCCAGGATCGGTTCGCGCAGGTTGCCGACCGCAGCAGCGGTGCCGGCGTCTGTGACGTCCTCGATCTCGATCGTCGTCGCTAGGCTTTGCGGGCGGATGTGCATGACAGGCTCGAGGCTGGCGATGCCGCCTTCCGCCCGATCGATGATCTCCCGGATCGCGCGTACCGGCAAATCCACAAGCAGGGCATGATAGGCGATGTCGGGCAGCCGGGCACGCGAGATGATATCCCCGCCGCGTGCGGTCACTGCCGCGCGCACTTCATCTTCCCGTGCCTGGGCCTGAACCTCAGAGGCTCGGTAGATCAATTCGATCTCCAGCGGGACAAGCTCGTCCTCGCCGCGCTCCTCGATCTCCTCGGCGAGAAAACTGGCGTCGATTCGTTGGACCCTGTCCTGAGGCCCCCATGGTCGCAGATCGCGAAGCAGTTCGAACACGTCACGCCACGGCGTCTCCCCGAATTGCAGTTGATCGGCGTTCCAGCGCCTCCAAAGAGAGAGCAGTTCTGCGAGCGCGCGTGCGTCCGGAACAAGGAGGTAGGCAACGGGCTCCTTGTCGTCGTCGCTGCCTAACTCCTCCTCGTCGATCAGTTCGAGGCCGGGCACGCGCTGAACGGCTGCGGCAAAATTGTTTACCGAGCCACGGACTTCGAAGACGAGCAATCTCTCCGGTGCCAGGGCAGCCGGATCGGCACGCAGTTCGAGACCGCCCGGATCTCGCGCCAAAGCCTGGGCCAGGCGGTCGAATTTTGGGGCAAATGTGGCTTGCTGGCGATCCCGAGGGAAAGATTCAGGTGGTCGGGGAAATTTTTGCTGACCGGCGGGGCGTTGTCTTGATTGGTCTGGCGTCAGCCTCAGCAGGGGCTTGGTTGGATCGCTCGCCATCTACATTCCCGGGCCGTACGCGCGATTTCCATAGTTCAAGCTCTGTCTCGAGCGCATCATCGATCCCAATCTCCCCCAAACCCAATATCTGCCTGCGCCTCACATTTTGGCACAGGTCGAGCGCTTCGGCATAACTTACTTCGCCAAGGCGGGTCGCAAGCTTCTGTACAGTCATGCGCGGAGTTTCAGGCCAGCCAGAGATGACCCTGTCCAAAAACACCTCAAGCAGTTTACGATCGGGCTGTGGAAAAGCTAACCGCATCTGAAAGCGACGCCATACCGCGCGATCAAGCAACTCTGCATGATTGGTAGCCGCAACAACTATAACATACGGCGGCAATTGATCGAGTTGCATGAGCAAGAACGAGACCACGCGCTTGATTTCGCCGGTTTCATGGGTGTCGCCACGCTCTTTACCGATAGCATCAAACTCGTCGAAAAATAGGACGCTCGGCTGTGTGCGCACATAATCGAACAGTTTGCGCAGCCGGGCGTTGGTCTCACCAAGGTAACTGCCGATCAAAGCATCATAACGCACGACGAAGAATGGTAAGCCCAGCGCCTCCGCGATTGCCTCAGCAAAGGACGTCTTCCCGTTTCCAGGAGGCCCGGAAAGCAGAATCCGATGCCGTGGCTCATAGGCATGTGCGCGCAAAACATCAGCACGTATGTGCTCTTCGATCAGCTGACGACCATTCTCGCGCGCTGGCAACGAAAGGAGCAGATCATCAAATCTAACCCGCGCTTCGATTTCGATGATCGTGTCTCGACCTGGCCCGACCTGAGGCTGGGAGGTCGTGAGAGGCGGCGGCGTTACCGGCACGGTGCTTAGTGCGCGTTCGATGCGATCTGCAACGATGTGGTGATTTTTGGCTCGTTCGTCCGCCGCAATGGCCTCGGCCGCTGCGCGCAGCGTCTCACGGTCGCCAGCAACGCTGGCGCGAACGAGCGAGACGAGATGATCAGCGCGGGCCATTTTCTATGTTTCAGTCACTCAATCGGCAGGATCAAAATCGACTACCTGGGGAATCTAATGAAATTTTCCTGCGGTGTAATCAATTATTCGCGATCCAGCTCTAGCAGACCTAGCACGATAATGCCTCTGTCATATGTGACGCTCCGTAAGGGTACCTGAAACCAGGGACCATCGTGGCGCAAGCCAGCATTCCATAGCCTAGATTCTCTATAGAAAGCCCTCACCGGCGTGGTTCTCGAACAACGCGGCATCGCGAACATAACCGAGGAGCACCTCCACCTTCTTCTGACGCGATACCTCCTGCATCTTGGGCAGCGAGGCTCCGGCCTTGGCCGCCTCGGTCAGAAACCCTGAGCGCAGTGAGTGCGCACCGACTGCGGCAGGATCGAGCCCAACCTTTTCGGCGTAGCGCTGGATCAGGCGGGCAACCGAGCGATCCGACATGGGCTCCTTGGTCATCATCCCTTGTGCGTCGGTGCGGTAGAACAATGGACCAGCCTCCCCTCCCCTTACGCTGAGCCATTCGTTGAGGCGGGGACCGGGCTTGAGCACCTTGCCCGAGGGAACCGCGATGACCTGCCCTGCCCCCTCCTGGTCGGTCTTGGAATGCCGGATCGTCAGCTTGAGCCCCTCGCGCACCAGTTCGAGGTCAGCCAGCTGTAGCGCG
>NZ_LSKQ01000308.1 GCF_001557115.1 Erythrobacter sp. CCH5-A1 | reverse complement strand
GTGCCGTCGTCATACTCGCCCTCGATCGAGGCGTCCGTGTAGCCAGCCTTTACATACAGTATGCCGTTGCGGCCCGGGCGAAAGCCGAGACGGCCACCGACATAAAGGTCGCGGCCGGCGTTCACCGAAACGCGGTCGCCGGGCACGTCAAAGTCGGTGGCCGACACACCCACGCTCGAATCCGTGTATTCTGCCTCGATGCCGAACACGATCCCGCTGGTGGTTTCGTAGTCGTAGCCAACCGTCAGGCCGAGAACGACGTCCTCTTCACTTTCGGAGATCCCGTCGAACTTGGTCTCGACGCTATCGAGGCCTACGATGGCCCCTGCGATGAACTTTCCACCTGCGGTGCTGTCGTCTTGTGCCAGGGCAGGGCTGGCAAGGGAGACAGCTGCGACCGCTCCCGCGAGAGTTACCAACTTCATGATACATCCTTTGTCCGCTCAGGATTGAGCGCGGTGCCCCCTATCAGCGAGAGCCTTCCAAAGCACTAATTTTGCGCCTATTTTATGTGGACAGGCGTGAGGCAGGAGCGGGGCCGGGACGCTGCGCAGGAGTTGTGCGACCGTTTCTTGTTGAGTTGATGCGATAGCGCGGCACACAGAGTTGGTTCGGCATCAAGAGAGGGGCGAGCGAATGAGGTTCGGGAAGTCGTCGATCATCGGGCTCGCGGCGGTCATAGTGGCGGGCTTTGCGACCTACCTGTATTTTGCGTCCCCGCTGGTCGCACTCAAAGGAATGAAGACGGCGCTTGAACAGCGAGATCACGAGGCGTTTTCGGCCTATATCGATTTCGACAAGCTGCGTGCGTCTCTGCGCGAGGAGCTCGCGGCGCAGGCCGCAATTCATGCCGCCGAGAGCGATAACCCGTTCGAGCAGATGGGCATAGCGGCAGGTGCCGCGATAGCAGATCCGCTCATCGATCGCCTCGTAACGCCAACCGCCATCAGGATCGCGTTTGTCAACACCGGGATAAAAACGGGCCAGGCACCGGTTTAAAAAGGGGCCAGTT
>NZ_LSKQ01000307.1 GCF_001557115.1 Erythrobacter sp. CCH5-A1 | reverse complement strand
GGGTGAGGGTGAAGTCGGGCGGCACCACCAGCGGCGCCTGACGCTGCACCGCGAACTCGTCGGGCCGCGCGCGGTTGAACACCCCGCCGTCGCCGCCGCATGCCGCGAGCAGCGCTGTCGAACCGGCCAGCAGGATCAGGGTGGCAGTCTTACGCATCTTGGGCCTCTCCACGGGGGCTTCCCCCGGCTTGTGTGTCGCCCTTGTCGCGCAGCAGCAGGCTGCGCGCAAGGATGATGACGACGCCGATGGTGATCGCGGCATCGGCGATGTTGAAGATCAGGAAGGGACGGAAGGTGCCGATATGGAAGTCGGCATAGTCGATCACGTAGCCGAGGTCATAACGGTCGCGGATGTTGCCGAGCGCTCCGCCGAGGATCAGCGCGAGCCCCGCGATCTCGCCGAGAAGCCGCTCGCGCATCATCCACACCAGCACCACCGCCGCGATGACGCCCGTGACCGCGACCAGCAGCCAGCGCGTCTCCATGTTGCTCGCCTCGAACATGCCGAGCGAGACGCCGCGGTTCTCGGTATAGGTGAGGTCGAAGAAGGGCAGCAGGTCGATGTGGAGCACCTGCCGCAGGCGGAGCGGGCCGATCACGTACCACTTCACCGCCTGGTCGACGATGGCTACCAGCGCGGCGAGCGCGAGGCCGATCAGCCGGTTGCGGGTGAACAGGGTGCTCATGCCACAACCTCCGCGCAGCGGCCGCACAGCGCGCCGTCTTCGGCGACGTCGGGCAGCAGCCGCCAGCAGCGGCCGCACTTGTGGTGGTGGCTCTTGGAGACGGTCACGGTGTCGCCCTGCCCGCGGGTGACTGTCGCGGTGATGAACAGCTCGGCGAGTTGCGCGTCGGTGACGCCCTCGGGCACGGCGGCGGCGGGGACCACCACCTCGGCCTCGAGGCTGGAGCGGATGGTCTTGTCGCGCCGCAGCGGCTCGATCGCCTCGTTGACCTGGTCGCGCAGGGAGCGCAGCCGCTCCCACTTGGCGGTCTCGACCACGACGCCCGGGACGCTCGGCCATTCGAGCAGGTGAACCGAGCCGCGCTGGCCTGCCGCGTCCGCCTCGCCGTCCTCGGGATAGCGCGAGAGCCACACCTCCTCGGCGGTGAACACCAGCACCGGCGCGGCGTAGCGGACGAGGGCGTGGAACAGCAGGTCGAGCACGGTGCGATAGGCATTGCGGGTGACCGAGTCCGGCCCGTCACAGTAGAGCGAATCCTTGCGGATATCGAAGAAGAAGGCCGAGAGGTCCTCGTTGCAGAAGTCCACCAGCAGGCGGGTGTAGGTGTTGAAGTCGTAGGCCTCGGCCGCCGCGCGCAGCTTGCCGTCGAGGTCCGCCAGCAGCGCGAGGATGTAGACTTCCAGTTCCGGCAGCTGGCCCGCATCGCTCATGTCGCCCACGAACCCGTCGAGCGCGCCCAAGAGATAGCGGAAGGTGTTGCGCAGCTTGCGGTACTGGTCGCCGACACCTTTCAGGATTTCATCGCCGATGCGGTGATCCTCGGTGAAGTCGACGCTCAATGCCCACAGCCGGATGATGTCCGCGCCGTAGGTTTCCATCACCTTGATCGGATCGACCGTGTTGCCGAGGCTCTTCGACATCTTCTTGCCCTTGGCGTCCATCGTGAAGCCGTGGGTGAGGATCTGATCATAGGGCGCGCGGCCGCGGGTGGCGCAGGATTGCAGCAGCGAGGACTGGAACCAGCCGCGGTGCTGGTCCGAGCCTTCGAGGTAGAGGTCGGCGGGCCATTGCAGGTCCGGCCAGCGCCCCGATTCCAGCACGAAGGCATGGGTGCAGCCAGAATCGAACCACACGTCGAGAATGTCGGTGACCATCTCGAACTCGGCAGGGTCGTGGTCCGGGCCGAGGAAGGCGGCCTTGTTGGCGCTGTTCCACGCGTCCATACCTTCCGCGTTCACGGCGGCGACGATGCGGGCGTTGACGGCGGCATCCTGCAGATAGGAGCCGTCAGGCCGCACGAACAGCGTGATCGGCACGCCCCAGGCGCGCTGGCGCGAGAGCACCCAGTCGGGCCGCCCCTCGACCATCGCGCCGATGCGGTTGCGGCCCTTGTCCGGGGTGAACTGGACGCGGGCGATCTCGGCAATGGCCGTGTCGCGCAGCGTGGTGCCGTCACCCAGCGGCTTGTCCATCGGCACGAACCACTGCGGGGTGCAGCGGAAGATCACCTTGGCCTTGGAGCGCCACGAGTGCGGGTAGGAGTGCGCGTAGTCGGCGCTCGCCGCGAGCAGCGCGCCCGCTTCGCGCAGGTCCGCGCAGATCGGGCCGTCAGGCGCGTTGAATTTCGGGTTGATGACGCTCATGCGGCGCTCATCGGCAGCGCCGAGCCAGCCCCAGTCGTCCCGGTAGCGCCCGTCGTCCATCACCGCGAAGACGGGGTTGATGCCTGCCGATTTGCACAGCTCGAAGTCGTCCTCGCCATGATCGGGCGCCATGTGGACGAGGCCGGTGCCGCTGTCGGTGGTGACGAAGTCGCCGGGGAGCAGCGGGCGCGGCGCGGCGTAGAACCCGCCGAGGTGGTGCATCGGGTGGCGGGCGAGGGTGCCGGCGAGGTCTGCGCCTTTGTAGCGACCACCCTTCACACCAAGCGCGGGGAAGACTTCAACCGTTGGCCCGACAGCACCCTCGACATTGATCTTCGACAGGGCTGCATTCAGCCGAGCCTTGAACGCCTCCACCAATTCCTTGGCGACCAAAATTCGGGTGCAGTCATCGGGAAGCCCGGCGGCCTCGGCAGCTTCGGCGGTTGCCACTTTGCCGGACTGAGGAGATGCCCCTTCTTCGGCACCCGCCTCATAGACGATGTCTAGCAGTTCGTACTCAACCTCCGGCCCATAGGCCAAAGCCTGATTGACCGGGATCGTCCACGGCGTCGTCGTCCAGATAACCGCGTGGGCGCCGACCAGTTCGGGGATCAGGCTTTCGACGATCTCGAACGCCACGTCGATCTGGGTCGAGGTGATGTCCTCGTATTCGACCTCCGCCTCGGCCAGCGCGGTCTGTTCGACCGGGGACCACATCACCGGCTTCGAGCCGCGGTAGAGGTTCCCCGCCTCGGCCAGCTTCAAGAGCTCGGCGACGATCACCGCCTCGCTCTCCTTCTGCATGGTGAGGTAGGGGTGGTCCCAATCGGCCATGATGCCGAGGCGCTTGAGCTGCGAGCGCTGCACGTCGACCCAGTGCTGGGCATAGGCGCGGCACTCGTCGCGGAAGGCCTTGACCGCCGCCTCGTCACGCCCTGCGCCGGTCAGGACGGGCTTGGCCTTCTTCTCCTTGCGGTACTGCTCCTCGACCTTCCACTCGATGGGAAGGCCGTGGCAGTCCCAGCCGGGCACGTAGGGCGCGTCCTTGCCCAGCAGGTTTTGGGTGCGGCAGACCATGTCCTTGAGGATGTGGTTCAGCGCATGGCCGATATGCATGTCGCCATTGGCGTAGGGCGGGCCATCGTGGAAGATGAATTTTTCGCGGCCCCGGCGGGCGGTGCGCAGCGCGTCATAGAGCCCGATCTGCTCCCAGCGCGCGGCAATGCCCGGCTCCTTCTGGGGGAGGCCGGCCTTCATGGGGAAATCGGTCTTCGGCAGGAAGACGGTGTCCCGGTAATCGCGCTGCGTGGTGTCGTCGCTCATGGTGCGCGGGGCCTTAGCCGTTCGCGCTGCCAGTGCAAAGACTCGTCATTGCGAGGACAGAAGCTGCCGCGCCTCGGCGCAGTCCTTGTCCATCTGCTCGATCAGCGCGTCGAGAGAATCGAACTTCGCTTCGCCGCGCAGGTAGTGGTGGAAGGCGATCTCGATCTCCTGCCCGTAGAGGTCGCCGGAGAAGTCGAAGAAGTAGGGTTCGAGCAGTTCCTTGGGCGGTTCGAACTGCGGGCGGATGCCGATATTGGCGGCGCCTTTCAGCACCTGGCCGTTGGCAAGGATGCGGCCCGTGACGGCATAGATGCCGTATTTGGGCCTGAGGTAGTTCTCCACCCCGAGGTTCGCGGTGGGATAGCCGATCGTCCGGCCTCGCTTGTCGCCGTGCTCGACAATCCCCCGGATCGCGAAGGGCCGGGTGAGGAGGCGCGCGGCCTCCTGCGGGTCGCCGTCGCGCAGCGCCTGCCGGATGCGGCTGGAGGAGACCACCTCGCCGCCCTCGGCCACCGCCTCCACCACCCGCGATTGCAGCCCCAGTTCGCCGCCGAGCGAGCGCAGCAGATCGACATTGCCCTTGGCGCCCTTTCCGAAGGTGAAATCACCGCCGGTCACCACCCCATGCGCGCCGAAGCGTTCGATCAGGATCTTCGCGATGAAATCCTCCGCGCTCGTCCCGGCCAGCTCGGCATCGAAGTGGAACACCAGCATCGCGGTCGCGCCGGCGGCGAGATAGAGCTCCTGCCGCTGCTCCAATGTCGTCAGCCGGAAGGGCGGCACGTCGGGCTTGAAGAAGCGCACCGGATGCGGATCGAAGGTCGCGATGATCGAGGGGCGGCCCTCGGCCTTGGCCCATTCGATCGCCTCGCCCGCCACGGCCTGATGCCCGCGGTGGAACCCGTCGAAATTGCCGAGCGCGATCACCGCGCCCCGCAGCGCGGCGGGCATCGCCTCGCGGTGATCGAGCCAGCACATCAGGCGGGGGCCCTCGGGCTGGCGAGCGGAGCGAGGCCCTGCCGCAGCACGCGCAGTGCGTTGCCGCCCATCACGGCGCGGATCTCGTCGGGGGTGAAGCCTTCGTCCATCAGCGCCTGCGTGACATGGACAAGGTTCGCGGTGTCGAACCGCACCGTGGTCGCTCCGTCATAGTCGCTCCCCAGCGCGACATGCTGGATGCCGACCAGATCGCGCACATGCTTCATCGCACGGGCGGCGGCGCGCGGGTCGGTGGAGCAGATCGCGCCGTCCCAGTAGCCGATCCCGATCACGCCCCCCGTCGCCGCGACGCCGCGGATCTCCGCGTCGGTGAGATTGCGGTTGACCTTGCAGGTCGCCTGCACTCCGCCGTGGCTCGACACCACGGGGCGGCGGGCCATCGCGAGGATGTCCGCCACGCAGGCCCGGCTGCAATGGGCGATGTCGACCACCATGCCGAGCGCCTCCATCCGCCGCACCACCTTGCGGCCGAAGTCGGTGAGGCCCCCCTTGCGCTCGCCATGCATCGACCCGGCGAGCTCGTTGTCGAAGAAATGCACGAGCCCCGCCATCCGCATCCCGGCGCCGTAAAGCCGGTCGAGGTTGGCGATGTCGCCCTCGAGACTGTGGAGCCCCTCGGCGCTGAAGATCGCCCCGACGGGCGGGCGCGGGGCGGCCCCGGCGCGCGCTTTCAGCAGCGCATCGAGCGAGGCCGCATCGGTCACTTTCACCAGCGCCCCGCTCGACCCGGCCGCCGCACGGTCGAGCTTGGCCGCGTGATACAGCGAACGCTCGAACAGCGAGAACCACGTCTTCGCCGGCTGGAGCTGGCCGATGGCGAGCAGGGTGATGTTGTCGCCATCGGCGCTGTTCTTGTCGTAGTTCTGGTTTTCAGGCGTCTTGGTGACGCTCGAGAATACCTGCAATGCGACATGGCCCTGCTGGAGGCGCGGCAGGTCCATGTGGCCGCGGTCCCCCTGCGCGAGCAGGCTGCGCTGCCACATCAGCGTGTCCGAATGCAGGTCGACGATGGTGAGCGTCGCGTGCAGCGCGCGGGCCTCGGCGCTGATCTGCGGCAGGGGCTCGCCGTCGATCGTGTTCATGCTGCGCTCGGCGATGCCGGGGGCGAAGCCGAAGAAGCCGACCGCACCGAGCACCAGCAGCAGCGCGAGGGCGATGCCGATCTTGCGGATCATGCCGCGCCCTTCCGATAGGTGAGGAACGAGAAGGCGGGGTAGTCCCCTTCCGCCGCATGGTCCTCGCGCGCGGTCTCGTGCCATTCGGGGCCAAGCGGTGGCATGAAGGTGTCGCCCTCGTAATCCGCGTGGATCTGGGTCAGCTCCACGCGATGCGCGCGCGGCAGAAAGGCCTCGAACACCGCCGCACCGCCGATGACGGCAACGGTCCCGGCGCCTGCGAGGGCGAGTGCGTCTTCGGTGGTGGGGACCGGTTCCGCCCCCTCGGCCTGCCACCCGACATCGCGGGTGAGGACGATATGGCGGCGGCCCGGGAGCAGGCCCGGCAGGCTGTCGAAGGTCTTGCGGCCCATCACCATCGGCAGGCCCATGGTCAGCGCCTTGAAATGTTTGAGGTCGGCCGGCAACCGCCACGGCAGGTCGCCGTCCTTGCCGATCGCGCCATTGGCGGCGCGGGCGTAGATCAGGACGATTTCGGGGGTCATTTGAGTGCGTGCCCCACGCGGGTGACGTGGCCCATCTTGCGCCCCTCGCGCGCCTCGCGCTTGCCGTAGAGGTGCAAGTGCGGCTCGCCCGGTTCGGCGAGGATCCGGTGCGCCTCGAGCGCCTCCTCGCCGACGATGTTGCGCATCTCGATCGCCTCGAAGCGGGTCTTGGTGCCCCCGAGCGGCAGGCCGCAGATCGCGCGGATGTGGTTCTCGAACTGGCTAGTGGCCGCGCCCTCGATGGTCCAGTGGCCGGAGTTGTGCACGCGCGGCGCCATCTCGTTGAACACCGGCCCTTCGCGCGTCGCGAAGAATTCGAGCGTCAGCACCCCGACATAGCCGAGCGCGTCAGCGACCTTGCGGGCCAGCTCGCGCGCGGCGGGAACTTGCGCTTCGACCAGCGCACCCGCGGGCAGCACCGAGCGCGCGAGCATCCCGCCCTCGTGAAGGTTCGCGGTCGAATCCCAGAACTTGACCTGCCCGTCGGCCCCGCGCACGAGGATCACCGAGAACTCGGTCTCGTACATCACGAAACCTTCGTAGATGCAGGTCACCCCGGGAAAGGGCAGCCCGCCCGCCTCTATCACGGAGCGCACGCGCCACTGGCCCTTGCCGTCATAGCCGTCGCGCGCGGTCTTGAGGATGCCGGGGGTGCCGACTTCGGCGATGGCAGCGGAGAGATCGGCCGCGCTCTCGACCCGCGCGTGCGGCGCCGGGCTTCCGCCAAGGTCGGCGGCGAAGGCCTTCTCGCGCAGCCGGTCTTGCGCCACTTCGAGCGCGCGGGGCGGGCAGGCGATGAGGTGCTGCGGCAGCGCGGCGACCGTGCCGAGAGGGACGTTCTCGAACTCCCAGGTCACCACGTCGCAGCCCTGCGCGAACCGCGCAAGCGCCGCAGTGTCGTCCCACGCGGCGGTGATGAAGTCCGTGCAGGCGTCCGCCGCGACATTGTCGCCCTCGGGCGCGAAGCCCACCACCCGGTAGCCCAGTTGCAGCGCGGCGACCGCCATCATCCGGCCGAGCTGACCGCCACCCAGAATGCCGATGGTCGAACCGGGCGCGAGCATCAATCCTCCGGGGTCTCGCCGACACCCGCGCTCTTGGCCGCGCGCCAGTCCTGCAACCGCTCCGACAGCGCCTCGTCCGAGAGCGCGAGGATCGAAGCCGCCAGCAGCCCCGCATTCTTTGCCCCCGCCTCGCCGATCGCCAGCGTGCCGACGGGAATGCCGCCGGGCATCTGCACGATCGAGAGCAGGCTATCCATGCCGCTCAAAGCCTTGGACTGCACCGGCACGCCCAGCACCGGCAGATGCGTCATGCTGGCGATCATGCCCGGCAGATGCGCCGCACCGCCCGCGCCCGCGATGATGACGCTGAACCCCTCGCCCTCGGCCCCCTTGGCGAAGGCCACCATCCGGTCGGGCGTGCGGTGGGCCGAGACGATCCGTGCCTCGTAGGCCACTTCCAGCTCGTCCAGCACCTCGGCGGCGCATTGCATGGTCGGCCAGTCGGACTGGCTGCCCATCACGATCGCGACCTTCCCCCCGGCGCCGTCCATCATGCGTCCTTCAGATAATAGCGCTCACCCACGGGAGCGGTGCCTTCGAATTCGTAGACGATCGGCTGGCCGGTCGGGATTTCCAGATCGGTGATGTTCGCGTCCGAAATCCCCGACAGGTGCTTGACCAGCGCCCGAAGGGAGTTGCCGTGGGCAGCGATGATCACCGTCTCGCCGGCCACCAGTTTGGGCAGGATGGTGCTTTCCCAATAGGGCAGCACCCGGAGGATGGTCAGCTTGAGGCTTTCGGTGTTCGGGATCGCGATCCCGGCATAGCGCGGGTCGGCAGCGAGATCGAATTCGCTCCCCGCCTCCAGCACCGGCGGCGGGATGTCGAAGGAGCGGCGCCAGATCTTGACCTGCTCGTCACCGTGCTTCGCCGCGGTTTCGGCCTTGTCGAGCCCGGTAAGGCCGCCATAGTGCCGCTCGTTGAGGCGCCAGTCCTTGACCTCGGGGATCCACAGCCGCCCCGCCGCTTCGAGCGCCAGATGCAGCGTCCTGATCGCGCGGGTCTGGAGGCTGGTGAAGGCATAGGTGGGGAGCACCCCCTTGTCCTTCAGCAGCGCGCCCGCGGCGCTCGCCTCGGCGACGCCCTTTTCGGTCAGGTCGACATCCCACCACCCGGTGAAGCGGTTTTCGAGGTTCCACTGGCTCTGGCCGTGGCGGACGAGGATGAGCTTGGGCATGATGGCTCCGTCGCGGATCAGGAGCGCTGCGGGTTAGCCCGCGTCGCGGGGTTTGGGAAGGGTCTGTGTGCTATCCGAATCGCCAAGCGCCCGCGCTTGCGCCTTCCGGCGCCGCAGGTTCTCGCGCAGCTTGGCTGCGAGGCGTTCTTCCCTTGCCTTGGCCGAGGACATATTCTTGGCGGAGTCTTCACTCATGTGAAACGCCTTGCCGTTATCAAAGCGCGCGCTCAAGCAGCAAAGCGTTAGCGCGACAAGAACGCCCGCTTGACATTGCTCGGGCGCGCGACAATAGGGCGCGCCTGTTTCCGGCGCTGCTGTAGCTCAGTGGTAGAGCGCACCCTTGGTAAGGGTGAGGTCGGGAGTTCAATCCTCCCCAGCAGCACCATATCGCGCGGCGCCCGGCGCCCGTGACCGGCAATCCGCTCCTACGATGCACGAATGTATGCGCTTCCGCCGCGGTTGCGCGGGCGTCATTGCGCCGCCATAGAGACCCCGGCCTCGGCAAGGACGCGAGCGATACATGGCGGTGATTGAAGGGCTCGCCGCTCCGGCGACGACGATTTTCGAGCGGATGTCGCGGGCGGCGGCCGAGGCGGGTGCGATCAATCTCGGGCAGGGTTTTCCCGACCTCGCCGATCCGCCCGAGCTGATCGAGGCTGCCCGGCGCGCGCTTTCCGACAAGAGCAACCAGTACCCGCCAATGCGCGGCCTTCCGGCACTGCGCCAGGCCATCGCAGGCTTCTATGCGCGCGAACAGGGCCTCGCGCTGGACGAGCGCGAGGTGCTGGTCACTTCGGGCGCGACCGAGGCGCTGGCCGCCGCGATCCTGTCGCTGGTGCGACCGGGCGACGAGGTGGTGCTGGTCCAGCCGCTCTATGACGCTTACCTGCCGCTGGTTGAGCGCGCCGGGGGCATCGCGCGCTTCGTCAACCTGACCCCGCCCGGCTGGACGCTGCCGCTGGATGCGCTCGCGGCTGCGATCAATGATCGCACCCGGCTGCTGATCCTCAACACCCCCAACAATCCCGCCGGCAGCACCATCGACCGCGCCACGCTCGAAGCGGTGGGCGCTCTGGCCGAGCGTCATAACGTCATCCTCCTGTGTGACGAGGTGTGGGAGGCGATGCTGTTCGAAGGGGCCGCGCATGTCTCGCCGTTGGCGGTCCCGGCCCTGCGCGAGCGCACGGTCAAGATCGGCTCGGCGGGCAAGATCTTCTCGCTGACAGGGTGGAAAGTGGGCTGGGCCTGCGCTGCGCCTCAGCTGGTCGACACGCTGAGCGCCAGCCACCAGTTCCTGACCTTCACCACGCCGCCCGCGCTGCAATGGGCGGTGGCCGAGGGGCTGGAGCTCCCCGCCGCCTGGCATGCCGCCCACCGCGCGCGCTACGACGGGGGCCGGGCGCGGCTGATCGCCGGGCTGGAGCAGGCAGGCTATGTCGTGCTCCCCAATGCCGCGACCTGGTTCGTGACCGTCGACCTTGCCGCATCGGGCATCGCGATCTCCGACATGGCGTTCTGCAAGCGCTCGATACCCGAGGCCGGGGTTGCCGCGATCCCGATCAGTTCCTTCTATGCGCAAGACCCCCTGACCGGCTATGTCCGGCTCTGCTTCGCCAAGGGGAACGACACGCTGGATGCGGCGGTCGAACGTCTGGCGCGCTTTCGCAAGAGCCTGATGTGATGGACTTCGCCGCTGCCGCCCAGTTGATTGTCGAAGCCGGCCGCCGCCTCGATGCGCGCGGGCTCGCGCCTGCCACGGCGGGCAATTACTCGGTGCGCCTCGCCGACGGGAGCATCGCCGTCACCGTCTCGGGCGCGCACAAGGGGCGGCTGACGACCGAGGGCGTGATGCGGGTCGACGGTGCGGGCCGCGCGCTCGATGCCAAGCGCCCCTCGGCTGAAACGCTGCTGCATTGCCTCGTCTACGAGCTCGACCGGAATGCGGGGGCAGTGCTCCACACCCATTCGGTGAGCGGCACGGTGCTGAGCCGCGCGCTGGGCGACGCGATCGTGCTGACCGGCTACGAGCTGCTCAAGATCTTCCCCGGCACCGACACCCACGACACCAGCATCGCCATCCCGCTGGTCGACAACAGCCAGGACATGGCCGCGCTGGCTGAGGAACTGCGCCCGCTGATCGCCGCGCAGCAGCCGATAGTCCCCGCCTTCTACATCCGCGGCCACGGCCTTTATGGCTGGGGCCCGACGATGGACGCCGCCGAGAACATGATCGAAGCCGTGGAATTCCTGCTCACCTGCGCGTGGGAGGAATTGAAGCATCAGGGAGCCCGCCCGTGACCAGCCTGACCCAGTATGCCGACGCCGCGCCGCATGACGCCTTGCAGCGGCTCGACGACTTCCCAGCCATCGCCGCCGCGCTTGCGCCGCATGGCATCGTGCTCGAGCGCTGGGCGGCTGATGCGCCGCTCGCGGCCGATGCCTCCGACGCGGACATCCTCGCCGCCTATGCGGGCGACATCGCCAAACTCAAGGCGCGCGGCGGCTACCAGAGCGTCGACGTGCTGCGGCTTGGCCCCGACCATCCCCAACGCGCCGAATTGCGCGCCAAGTTTCTCGCCGAGCACATCCATGACGATGACGAGGTGCGCTTCTTCGTCGAGGGGGCGGGGCTGTTCTACATCCATGCAGGCGGGCAGGTGCACGCGCTCGAATGTACGGCGGGCGATCTGATCGCGGTCCCGGCCGGCACGCAGCACTGGTTCGACACCGGCGCGCGGCCGAGCTTCACCGTCATCCGCCTGTTCACCACCCCCGATGGCTGGGTGGCGCGCTTCACCGGCGATCCGATTGCGGAAAGCATCCCGCTCTACGAGGGCGTGGCTGCGTGACGCCGCGCGCGATCCTCACCGATATCGAGGGCACCACGTCGAGCATCGCCTTCGTCCACGAGGTGCTGTTCCCTTACAGCCGCGCGCGGCTCGCGGGTTATGTGGCCGGACATTCGGCAGGGCCCGAGGTGGCGGCGATCCTCGATGCGGTGCGCGCCGAGGCAGGAGAGCCTGCGCTGGACCTTGCGGGCTGCACCGCGCTGCTCGCGGAATGGCACGATGCCGACCGCAAGATCGCGCCACTCAAGTCGCTGCAGGGCCTGATCTGGGCCGAGGGCTATGCGGCGGGGACGCTTCAGGGCCATGTCTATGCCGATGCGGTCGCGGGCCTCAGGCGCTGGCATGCGCAGGGAATCGAGCTCTACGTCTATTCCTCGGGCTCGGTCGCGGCGCAGAAGCTGATCTTCGGGCACACGGCCTACGGCGACCTGACGCCGCTGTTTGCGGGCCATTTCGACACCGCAGTGGGGGGCAAGAAGGAGGCGGCGTCCTACGCCGCGATTGCGGGGGCGATCGGGGTTCCGGCGGGCGAGATCCTGTTCCTGTCCGATGTCGAAGCCGAGCTTGATGCCGCGGCCGCTGCCGGGTTTGAGGTCACGCTCCTCGCCCGCGACGGGGTACCTCCGGCCTCAGCCTACCCCGTGGCCGAAAGCTTCGACACGATCCTCCCCGCCGAGGCTATTGCATGAAAATCGCAGGCACCGCCACCCGCTCGATCTGGCTCGGGCCCGATGGCTGGAGCGTCGGAATCTTCGACCAGCGCCGCCTGCCCTGGGCGATCGAGCGCATGACCCTTCGCAGCGATCACGAGGCCGCCATTGCCATCGCCGAAATGGCGACGCGTGGCGCGCCGATGATCGGGGCGGTCGCGGCCTATGGTCTCGCTTTCGGGCTCAAGGTCGACCCCTCCGACGCAGGCCTCGCCGCCAGTTTCGAGCGGCTGCGCGCCACCCGACCGACGGCGGTGAACCTGCTCTGGGCGCTCGAGCGGGTGCGCCGCGTCGTCCAGCCGCTCCCGCCCGGCGAGCGCGCCGCCGCCGCCCATGCCGAGGCGGGGCGCATCTGCGACGAGGACGTGGCGATGAACGCCGCGATCGGCGAGGCAGGGCTCGCGCTGATCCGCGCGATCTCGGCGCGCAAGGGCGGCCAGCCCGTCAACATCCTCACCCATTGCAACGCCGGCTGGCTCGCCACGGTCGACTGGGGCACGGCGACCGCGCCGATGTACCGCGCGCATGACGCAGGCATCGCGCTCCACGTGTGGGTCGACGAGACCCGCCCGCGCAACCAGGGCGCGCTCACCGCCTTCGAACTGGCCGAGCACGGCATCCCCCACAGCTATATCGTCGACAATGCCGGCGGGCTGCTGATGCAGCGGGGCGAGGTCGACATGGTGATCGTCGGCACCGACCGGGTGACCGCCAACGGCGATGTCTGCAACAAGATCGGTACCTATCTCAAGGCGCTGGCGGCGCGGGCGCATGACGTGCCGTTCTATGTCGCGCTGCCGTCATCCACCTACGATCCGGCCACCCTGACCGGCGCCGACGTGCCGATCGAGGAGCGTTCGGGAGAGGAAGTCTCAGCCGTGACGGGCGAAGGCGGGCAGAAGGTCACCGTGACCCGCTCGCCGGTGCGCAATCCCGCTTTCGACATCACCCCGGCTGCGCTGGTCACCGGCTTCATCACCGAAGCCGGCATCGCCGCCGATGCGAAGGCGCTCGCCGCTATACTGGCGCGCTAGGCCTCCGCCAGCGCCTCAAGCGCGGTTCCGGCGGCGAGCCATGTTTCCTCCGCGCGCGCAAGCGCCTCGGCGGTGGCCGCGCGCTCGGTCAGCAGGCGTTCCATCGCCGCGCCGCCGCCGCCGCCGGGCGTGCCGCTCTGGGCAAGGATGCGCGCGTCGAGTTTGGCCAATTCGTCGGTCAGCCGCGCGATAGCGGCCTCGGCCTTGCCGAGATCGGATTGCGCCGCGCGCAGCTGCGCGCCCGAATGGCCCCCGCCCTTGCCGCCGCCACCTTTGCCGCCGCGCCCGTCCTTCGGCTGGTTCCGGCCGAGGATGAAGTCGATGTAATCATCCACGCTGCCGTCATATTCGCGCGCCGTCCCGCCATCGACCAGCAGCAGCCGGTCAGCTGTCAGCTCGACCATGTGGCGATCGTGGCTGATGAGGATCACCGCACCGCTGTAGTCGTTCAAGGCCTGCACCAGCGCCTCGCGCGCGTCGACATCAAGGTGGTTGGTCGGCTCGTCGAGGATCAGCAGATGCGGCGCGTCGCGGGTGATGAGCGCGAGCGCGAGGCGCGCCCGCTCCCCGCCCGAGAGCTTTTCGACCCGCTGCGTCGCGCGCGGGCCCGAGAACCCGAACCGCCCCAGCTGCGCGCGCACCGCAGCGGGCGATTGCCCCTGCATTGCGCGGGTCATCAGATCGAGCGGGGTTTCCTCACCCGCCAGTTCCTCGACCTGATACTGCGTGAAATAGCCGACCTTGAGCTTGCCCGGTGCATTGACCGCGCCCTCGGCCGGGGCAAGCTGCGCCGCGAGCAACCGGGCGAGTGTGGTCTTGCCATTGCCGTTGCGGCCCAGAAGCGCGATCCGGTCATCTGCCTCGATGCGGAAATTCAGCCGCTTGAGGATCGGCGGTGCCGCGCCGTAGCCGACCGCCGCCTGTTCGAGCGTGATCATCGGCGATTTCATCTCGGAGGGATCGGGGAAATCGAAGCTCAGCGAGGGGTCTTCCATCAGCGCGGCGATGGGCTGCATCTTGGCGAGCATCTTGGCGCGCGACTGGGCCTGCTTGGCGGTCGAGGCGCGGGCCGAGTTGCGCGCGACGTAATCCCTGAGCCGCGCGGCCTGCGCTTCCTGCGAGGCCTTGGCCGCCGCCAACTGCGCGGCGCGCTCGGCGCGCTGCTTCTCGAAGGCGTCATAGCCGCCCGGATAGAGTGTCAGCTGCCCGCCCTGGAGGTGGAGGATGTGGTCGACCACCTTGTTGAGGAGGTCGCGTTCATGGCTGATGACCACCAGCGTCGCGGGATAGGACTTTAGGAAGTTCTCCAGCCACAGCGTCGCTTCGAGGTCGAGGTGGTTCGACGGTTCATCCAGCAGCAGGATGTCGGGCTCGGAAAACAGCAGCGCGCCAAGGGCAATGCGCATCTTCCACCCGCCCGAGAAGCTGTCGACGGGGCGCTGCTGCATCTCTTCATCGAAGCCGAGGCCATTGAGGATCTTGGCCGCGCGCGCCGGGGCGGAATAGGCGTCGATGGCAAGCAGGCGTTCGTGCACGTCGCCCATGCGGTCCATGTCGGTGCAGGTTTCCAGCTCGGCGAGCAGCGCGGCGCGTTCGGTGGCCGAGGCAAGCACGACCTCTTCAGGCGTCATGCTACCGCTGGGGGCCTCCTGCGCGATATAGCCGATCCGCGCACGGGCGGGCTTGGAAATCTCGCCATCGTCGGGCTCGATCTCGCCAATCAGCGTCTTCATCAGGGTCGATTTGCCCGCCCCGTTGCGGCCGATCAGGCCGACGCGGGCGCCCACCGGCACGGTCGCGCTGGCGCGCTCGAGGATCGCCCGGCCGCCGAGCCGGACCGTGACATTGTCGATGGTAAGCATGGGCGCGCCTGTAACAGCCTATCGCTGGCGGCCCAAAGGAATTCCCTTGTGCGGCGCGCGCGGCGGCAAAACTCTGCGCCACCCCCCAAATTTGACGATACGCCCCGTCCCCCCACTCGGCTATCCCCTCAGGGCACAACCAAATGCCGGGGAGAGGCGCTATGGATCTGGGATTGAAGGGCAAGAAGGTCATCATGAACGGCGGGGCGCATGGCCTCGGCCTCCAATCCCTCAAGCTGTTCGCCGCAGAGGGCGCGGATGTCGCTTTCTTCAGCCGCAAGGAAGACAAGATCGCCGCCGCCGTTGCCGAGATCGACGCCGCCGGCCCCGGCAAGGTCTTCGCGGAAGTCTTCGACATGGCATCGGGCACCGAGGCCTACCAGGCGTGGCTCGAGAAAGCCGTCGCGGAACTCGGCGGGTGCGATATCTTCGTGCACACTGCGAGCGCCTCGGGCACGGGCGGGGCGGGGGACTGGCAGGCGTGCCTCGACATGGACCTGAAGGGCGCGGCCTATGCGGTCGAGACGCTGACACCCTATCTCGAGGCCTCGGGCACCGGCTCGATCGTGATGCTCTCGAGCACCGCCGCGCTCGAAACCTTCATCGCTCCCAACCCCTTCAACGCGATCAAGGCGGCGCTGATCACCTATGCCTCGCAGCTCTCGCAGGCTCTCACCGCGAAGAACATCCGCGTGAACACCGTCTCGCCGGGCGCGATCTACTACAAGGGCGGCAACTGGGAGATCATCGAGGAGCACATGAAGCCGCTGTTCGATGCGACCCTCGCGAAGATGCCCACCGGCCGCTTCGGCGAGCCGGTCGAGGTCGCCAAGGCGATCGTTTTCGTCGCGAGCCCGGCGGTGCCCTACATGACCGGCGCGAACATCGTGGTCGACGGCGGCTTCACCCAGCGCGTCCAGTTCTAATCCCTTCCCCTGAGAGGTCCCAAACCATGGCGCAGATCGACCGCGACAAGCTGCTCGACATCTACACCCGCACGATGAAGGTGAACCGCACCGACGAGAAGTTCCGCGAGCTCTTGATGGGCGGCAAAGTCGCGGTGATGTATTACTGCGTGCGCGGGCAGGAGCTGGTCTCGGCCGCGGCGATGGCGGCGCTCGAGAAGGACGACTACGTCGTCTGCACCTATCGCGGGCAGGGCGAACAGACCGCCAAGGGCATCCCGATGGAGAAGTGGTGGGGCGAATGCCTCGGCAAGGCGACCGGGACCTGCAAGGGCAAGGGCGGCACCATGCACATCACCGATCCCGAGACCGGCATCATGGTCACCACCGGGGTGGTCGGCAGCGGCCTCCCCATCGCCAACGGCCTCGCGATGGCGAGCCAGAACAATGGCGACGGGCGCGTGACGCTGGTCAGCTTCGGCGACGGGGCGGCCAATATCGGCGGCTTCCACGAGGCGATGAACATGGCCCAGCTCTACAAGCTGCCGGTGATCTTCCTGTGCCAGAACAATCGCTACGGCGAGCACACCGCCTATGCCGACCACACCGACAGCCCCAACATCGCGAGCCGCGCGGCGGGCTACGGGATGCCGGGCGTGACGGTGGATGGCAACGACGTCCACCAGATCTACCCCGCGGTGAAGGAAGCGGTTGACCGCGCCCGCCGCGGCGAGGGGCCGACGCTGGTCGAGGCGATGTGCTACCGCATGATGGGCCACTTCTTCGGCGCCGACTTCAGCTACATGCCGCCCGAACACATCGCCGAGATGAAGGCGGAAGACCCGCTGCCCAAGCTCAGGAAGGTGATGCTGGAGCACCAGTTCACCGAGGAAGAACTGGACGCCATCGTCGCCGACATCGACGCGCAGATCAACGCGGCGGTCGAACACGCGCTCGCCGCGCCGCTGCCGGATACCGACGAAATCTACAAGGACGTGCTGGAGGAGACCGCCTGATGGCCCAGATCACCATGACCCAGGCGCTGAACCTCGCGATTGACGAGGCGATGGCCGAAGATCCGGGCGTGTTCTGCCTCGGCGAGGACGTTTCCGCCAAGCAGGGCGGCGGGGTGTTCAAGGTCACCTCGGGGCTGACCGAGAAGTATGGCGAACACCGCATCCGCGCGACGCCGATCTCGGAGACCGCGATCATCGGGGCGGCTGTCGGTGCGGCGCTCGCGGGCCAGCGTCCGATTGCCGAGATCATGCTGATGAACTTCGTCGGCGTGTGCATGGACCAGATCGTCAATCACGCGGCGAAGCTGCGCTTCATGAGCGGCGGGCAGACCCCGTGCCCCATCGTGATCCGCACCACCACCGGCGTCGGCGTCGGCTTCGGCGGGCAGCACTCGGACATGCTCGAAGCATGGTTCGCGCACGTCGCGGGGATCCATGTGGTGACGCCCAGCAACCCCGCCGATGCGCGCGGGCTGATGCGGGCGAGCATCGACGCCAATGACCCGGTGATCTTCATCGAGAACATCCTGTGCTACGGCCTCAAGGCCGAGGATCCGGGCCCGGGCTACCGTGTGCCGCTCGGCAAGGCGGCGGTGGCGCGCGAGGGCAGCGACATCTCGATCATCACCTATGGCCGCACCGTGCTCGACGCACTGGCGGTGGCCGATGATCTGGCGAAGGAAGGCATCAGCGTCGAGGTCGTCGACTTGCGCACCATCGCCCCCTACGACGAGGCGACCGTGCTCGCGAGCGTGCGCAAGACCGGCCGCGCGCTCACCCTGCACGAAGCCGTCCGCCCCTTCGGCACCGGCGCGGAACTTGCGGCCAACATTCAGGAAAAGTGCTGGGACGACCTCAAGGGCCCGGTGCGGCGGATCGGCGGGACGTTCTCGGCGGTGCCCTTCGCCAGCCACCTCGAACAGGCTTGGATCCCGACCAAGCCGCAGATTGTCGAACAGATCAAGGCGAGCGTAGGAAAGCTCTGACACCTCCCCTCCCCTTCAGGGGAGGGGAGGTGTCAGAGCTTTCCTA
>NZ_LSKQ01000306.1 GCF_001557115.1 Erythrobacter sp. CCH5-A1 | reverse complement strand
TGGTGTTCACGTTGGTGAAGGTGCTCGAGAGGGTCGAGCCGAGGTTGGTCATCGCCGTGATCGCGGCGACCGCGATAAGGGCTGCGATCAGGCCATATTCGATAGCGGTCGCGCCTTGTTCGTCGCGCGCGAGATAACGGAAGAAGGACATGCTGGGTCTCCTGCATCACCGCCAGAATCCGCGATCCGGACGGTCTCCGGGGCGGTCGGCTAGGTGAGTGGATGGACCTGATATCGTTTCGAGCGGGCTTGCGAGCTCCTAAGGGAAACACCGGAGCCCTGCCGCGCAGACAAAGAAAAACGGCGGGGATCGCTCCCCGCCGTCGTTCTTTTTGCCTTAGGCGATCGCTTACGCGGTGCCCTTCGACATGTTGGTGTTCACGTTGGTGAAGGTGCTCGAGAGGGTCGAGCCGAGGTTGGTCATCGC
>NZ_LSKQ01000031.1 GCF_001557115.1 Erythrobacter sp. CCH5-A1 | reverse complement strand
GTCGTTCTACATCACCCTCGCCGCCAGCGACACTCCCGCGAAGCGGGTTCGTGCACCGACCCCATTCCGGTCATTAAAGCGCTCGGATGTTGGGGAATGTATCAGCTTATGGCGGTCCGATTTCGGTTCTGTGCGCGACAGATGCCTGCTCGGCAGCGCGAAGGTCATCGGGGGTGTTCACATTCAAGAATGGGTCAACCGCATCCGGCGATGCCTGAAATTCTGCGATCCGTGCCTGACAGATCTCGGCCCAACCGAACACCGAACGCTTTCAATGGAGGTGACCAGGCGGCCTGTCCCGGGCTTCCGAGCATGAATTTGCCGGCATGACCGCGCCCTCCCGGGTTGAGGGCAATCCTTTGGATCGCGGCAAGCTTTGAGCCCAATCTTACCGCGACGATCAGCGCCGGCTTGAACTTTGTGCGGGGCTTTCGTCCGTAAGCGTCCGGTGAGGACCGTCGCATACGATGGCCGCTTTCGGGACGAGGGC
>NZ_LSKQ01000305.1 GCF_001557115.1 Erythrobacter sp. CCH5-A1 | reverse complement strand
CGCTTCCCATTGGCCTAACAAATAACGGCCAAGCACAAAATTCCTTACAGTCCCCATCACCATCATGGTCGGTCCGATGGGCTCGCTCCCCTGGATAAAGCGCCGCCCGACATCGAGCAGGATGCCCCCCGCAAACAACAGCAGCATGACGCCTGAAGCCATCGCTGCGCGGGTCTTCCATGTCTGACCCCGGGTCAGTGCTACAAGGCTCAGCGCGTAAACGGCCGTATCGGACAGGTTATCGACGCCATTGGCGATCAGCGCGCTCGAATCTGCAACAGCGCCGGTAACAAAGAAGCCCCCCGCGATTGCCGCATTGAGCAGCAGCACGATCCAGAGCGTGCGGCGCTCCTGCGAGTTGTCATTGTCGTTCACGGCAATCACGGCTTTCTCTCGCCAACCACGAGGCTCGCAAAGCTCCGGAGTACGCAAGGGGCAGGGCAGCCGGACAACGTGCTATCTTGGGGCAGCAGCCGATCCCGGCGGTGCTTGAGTGCACCAAGCTCACCTTGCTTCATGATCGACAAGAATCTCATCTTTTTCGTCCTCGCTCGCAAACAACCTTTGCCCCTTCACTAGTGACGAGGACCAGATTGGTGTTCCGAAAATGTGCACTGAGGTTAGCGCTGCGGTACTGAAAGCCCTGCGCAGGCGCATTCAGGACAAGCGGCTCGCCTTCGTAAGATTTGCGGACTTCCATGGTGAGACCTTCGTTCTTGAAGTCCACAAACCGGCTTCGCCCATCAGTACATTGGTATGGGTGTCGACCCGATGGGGCGGACCCGTCCTGGATCTGCGACGCGTGGATATCTCGCTCCGATGTCGGCATTTGCTCCGGATCGCCCGAGCACGCTGAAAAGCCCGCCGCTATGGCAACGATAGAAATCAAAGGCATGACTTTCCGCATAGGCTGGCTCTGGGTCTCTGAACTGCTGAAGGACATCGCTGCCGAACCTGACAATCGGGCCTCCTGTGCAGTTGCGACAAGGGTAAGCGGGGCGATCACCGACCGCCCCGCTGGATTTTCATGACGACGTCTCCACGATAGTCTGCCCGTGGTCGGCGCCTTCGAACGCCTCATTGTAGTGTTCGGGCTGTCTGATGGTCTTCTGGCCGAACCGGGCATAAAGCGTCGGCAGGACAAACAGTGTCAGCAGGGTAGCCGAGATCAAGCCACCGATTACCACCGTTGCCAGGGGCTTCTGGACCTCAGCACCGGCGCCGGCGCCCAGCGCCATCGGAACGAACCCCAGGCTCGCAACAAGGGCTGTCATCACGACTGGTCGCAGGCGCTGCATGGCTCCCACATAGGCCGCCTCCTCCCGGGACATCCCAGAGCGGATCAGATCCTGGATCGAACTGACCATGACCAGGCCATTGAGCACAGCAATGCCTGACAACGCGATGAAGCCAACGGCGGCGGAAATGGAGAAGTCCATTCCGCGTGCGAACAACAGCAAGACACCGCCAACCAGCGCAAAGGGCACGCCAGTGAACACGATCGCTGCATCTCTGGCCGAACCCAATGCGCCGTAAAGCAGCACCAGGATCAGAATGAAGCAGGCCGGGATGACAAGCTTCAGTCTCTCGCTTGCTGACTGGAGGTTTTCAAATTGACCTCCCCATTCCAGATAGACACCAGCTGGCAAGCGAATCTCCTTCGCGATGACCTCCTGGGCATCGGCGACAACCGATCCTACGTCCCTGCCGCGGACATTGGCCTGGACCACCACACGCCGCTTGCCATTCTCGCGGCTGATTTGATTGGGTCCGTCGACCACCTGGATGTCGGCAACACTGGAAAGCGGCACACTACCGCCACCCGCGACAGGTACAGGAACCTGCTCCAGCACGCTGATGTCCGAGCGTTGGGTCTCCGCGAGACGCAGCACCACCGGAAACCGGCGATCGCCTTCGAAGATCTGCCCGGAAACCCGGCCACCGAGCGTTGCTGTCACCGTATCCTGAACGTCTTGAGACGTGACCCCGAGCCGCGCCATTGCGTCGCGATTGACGCGAATGTCGAGCATGGGAAGACCGGTTGTCTGCTCGACCTTCACGTCAGCTGCGCCCTCGGTTCGGCGGAGCACCGCGGCAATCTCCTCGGCGGTCCGGTTCATCTGGTTGAAG
This sequence comes from Erythrobacter sp. CCH5-A1, assembly GCF_001557115.1. GTDB lineage: Bacteria > Pseudomonadota > Alphaproteobacteria > Sphingomonadales > Sphingomonadaceae > Erythrobacter. Next base: position 20,179 of record NZ_LSKQ01000305.1, on the reverse strand, counting down.
TCGTCGCCGAAGACCTTGACTGCTATGTCACCGCGAACGCCGGCGATTAATTCATTGAACCGTATCTGGATGGGCTGGGTAATCTCGTAGGCATTGCCCGGAATCTTCGAAAGATTGCTCTCGATCCGGCTTACGAGCTCTTCCTTCGGAAGCTCAGGGTTGGGCCATTCCTCACGCGGTTTCAGGATCACGAACATGTCGGTTGCATTCGGGGGCATCGGATCCGAAGCAAGTTCGGCCGTGCCGGTTTTAGAATAGACGAACGCGACCTCAGGTTGCTTCGACATCATTCGCTCGATCGGCACCTGCATCGCCTGGCTCTGCTGGACAGACGTTGCCGGGATACGCAGCGACTGGATCAGCAGATCGCCCTCATCGAGCTGCGGCAGGAACACCGAGCCGAGGGTTGTGAACGCCAGTGCCGCCATCACGAGGCTGGCGACACCGGCTCCGATCGTTACCGTCGGGCGCTTCATCGCCCGCTCGAGGCCAGGCTCATAACGCTGCTTGAGCCATGTGATGATGCGGCCATCCTTCTCCTCAACCTTTTTGGACAGCCAGATTGCGATCATCGCCGGAACGAATGTGAGTGAGAGAACAAACGCGAAGGCGAGGGCGATGATGACGGTCAGCGCCATAGGCACGAAGGTCTTGCCCTCGACGCCTGTCAGGGTCAGCAAGGGGACGTAAACGAGGATAATGATGGCCTGCCCGTAGACAGATGGCCTAATCATCTCACGGGCAGCAGAGGCGACGGTTGCCAATCGCTCCTTGACGCTGAGGAGACGTCCCTCGTGGTGCTGCTGCTCGGCAAGTCGCCTCAAGGCATTCTCGACGATGATAACGGCGCCATCAACGATCAGGCCAAAATCGAGTGCGCCGAGACTCATCAGGTTGGCCGACACGCCGACACGCAGCATCCCGAAACCAGTCAACATCATCGTGATCGGAATCACCAAGGCAGCGATCAGCGCTGCCCGGAAATTGCCGAGCAAAATGAAGAGCACGACGATGACCAGCAAAGCGCCCTCAGACAGGTTCTTGGCAACCGTTGAAATCGTTGAATTGACGAGTTCGGTGCGATTGAGGACGGGTTGGATCACCACATCCGGGGGCAGGGATGCGTTGATTGTCTTGAGTTTCTCGGCGACCGCTGTCGACACAATGCGGCTGTTTTCTCCGATCCGCATGATCGCGGTGCCGACGACAACTTCGGTTCCGTTCTCCGACGCTGAGCCCATGCGGATAGCCTGACCCGTCTTGACGGTGGCCACCTGCTCGACCGTGATCGGCACGCCATTGCGCGTCGCAATAACGGTTCTTCCCAATTCAGCGGCATTACGGATCAGTGCGTCGGAACGCACCGCCAGACCTTCGCCGTTTCGGTTCACAAAGCCGCCGCCCACGCTGGTGTTGTTCTGCTCCAACGCATTGCCAAGTTCGGTCAGGGATATGCCAAGCGAGGCCAGCTTCTGCACATCGGGCACTACAAGAAACTGCTTGGCATAGCCGCCGATCGAATCGACGCCGGCAAGGCCTGGGGTGCCTTTGAGCAGAGGCGTGACAATCCAGTCCTGTGCCGTTCGCAGATAGGTCGCCTTGTCGACCTCGGTCGTCAGCCGCTCGCCCTCGGGCGTGATATAGCTACCGTCCGGCTGCTGGCCCGGTTCGCCCGGCTTGTGCTGGTCGTCATCGCGGTGGTCTAGCCGGACCGTGTACATGTACACTTCGCCCAAGCCAGTCGCGATCGGTCCCATTTCAGGGTTTACACCGTCGGGGAGGTTTTCCTGCACCCCCTGCAACCGTTCCCCCACCTGCTGGCGCGCGAAGTAGATGTCCGTGGTGTCGGAAAATACGGCCGTGATCTGGGCAAAGCCATTGCGGCTCAGGGATCTTGTGTATTCAAGACCCGGGGTCCCGGCGAGCGCCGTTTCGATCGGGAAGGAGACCTGCTTCTCGACCAGTTCGGGTGACAGCGCGGGCGCGCGGACGTTGATTTGCACCTGGTTGTTGGTGATATCCGGAACAGCGTCAATCGGCAGCCGGTAAAGGGAATATGCGCCAATGGCGGCGGCAATGACGGTGAGGAGCAGGACGAGCCAGCGCTTCTCGACCGCCCATGTAACGATGCGGGCGATCATGGCTCAATCCTCATGACTGGCTTCGCCCTTGCCGATTTCGGCTTTGAGCGTGAAGCTTCCGGTGGTGGCGATTTGTTCGTTACCCTTCAGTCCAGACTTGACGATCACGGTATCGCCCGATGCGTCGCCTAGTTGAACCGGGACTGCCTTGAAGCCGGTGGGGGTGCGGACGAAAACGACCGTTTTCCCTTCGAGGCTTTGGACCGCTGTTGATGGCACGCGGATAGCGCCGCTACCGCCGCTGCCCGTGAGCTCTATGGCGACCATGACCGGCTCGCCAACCCGCCATTGCCCGCCGCGATTGTTGAGCGTGGCAATCGAAGGGACGAGGCGCGTCTGGGGGTCGAGAGCTGGCGAGACGAATGTGATGCGGGCGCTCGCTTCGCGCCCCGCCGCCCTCACAGTCACCAGATTGCCAGGCCGAACCCGCCCGGCATCCTCAGGCTTGAGGTTCAGCGCGATCGACACCTGACCCAGATTGGCGATTCGATAGAGCTCGGCGTCGGCCGCAACCGTTTGCCCCAGCGTGACCGGACGGCCGATGATCTGGCCTGAAATCGGAGCTGTGATGCCGAGCCGGTTCAGGCCGGCGCCGCCGACACCCGCAGCCGAGACCATGCTTTGTGCCTGCGTCAGCGCGATGCGTGCTTCCGTTGCAGCCGTTCGAGCGGTGATGAGATCCTGTTCGGGCGAGACCTTTTCGTCAAACAGCCGTTGCTCTCGCGCAAGGTTCGAATTGGCCAGAGCAAGGCGCGCCCGAGCGGCTTCGACCTCGCCCTTCATCTGGGCGACGTCGCGGCTTTCGATTACGGCGATTGTCTGACCGCGCCCGACCGTCTCACCGAGATTGCGTGTCAGCGCCACTACACGCCCGCCGATGGCCGCTGAAACCACCTGGGTGTTTTGCGGATCACCTTCAACGATAGCCGGTAGTTCGATCGTGCCGGCGCCGCCAACGATGGGCCGGCCCACCTCGACACCCGCTGCAGCAATCTGCTCGGCCGTGAGGGTCACCTGCCCTTCGTTGGCATGGTCGGCTTCAGCGCCCGCGTCTGCAGAACCAGAACCAGTCTGCTCCTTGGATGGATCTGCGCCACCACAGCTTGCCAAAAGGAGCGCACTGATCGTCGCTCCAACAAGATAATGCTTCTTCATGATTAGTACTCCGCATTGGGCGCACGGGCGGTCAATCGCTCCAATTGCGCTCGGGCATTCTGATAGGCGGCAAGTGCATCGATCGCTGCGACCCGCGTCTCTGCAAGGGTGCGTTCGGCGTCGAGCAATTCGAGCTGTCCAAACTTGCCTTCGCGGTAACCGATCCGTGCAATGCGCGCGGCTTCCTGCGCGCTGGCCAACGCCGGACCTGCCGCCGCGCGCGCCGTGGTGGCGGCATTGGCCGCCTCGGCCTGCGCATCAGTGATCGCTTGCTCGATATCCAGGGCCGTCAAGCGGCGGAGAGCATCAGCTTGGGTTTGCTGCGCAGTCGCCTGAGCGATTGCCGCGCGCCCGTTGTTGAAAACCGGTATCGGGATAGTGACAGTGAATACCGCAGCCAGATCGTTGGTCGCCTCAAGGCGGCGGATAGCGGGGCCGACGTTGAGGTCAGGGACCCGGTTTGCGCGGGCAAGCCGCACGCCGGCTTCGGCTATCGTGAAATCGGCGTTTGCTGCTGCGAGGGCAAGGGTGCCAGATGGGTCCACCGGCACAGCCGGTCCATACACATTTGTACCCGGGAGGATGTCGAGCACCGATTCATCCAGTATGCCACTGATAGGCTGCCCGATCCGGCGCACGAGATTGATCCGGGCTGCTTCAGCCAGACGAGCTTGCCGTTCAACATTGGCTTCCGCATAGGTAACAGCAACATCTGCACGTTGTCGTTCAAGAGGCGAGGCTCGTCCCGCCTGCACCCTTATGCCTGCCGCGCGCAGTGCATCGTTGGCAATCCGGGCCTGGTCTCTCGCGGTGGCAAGACGCCGTTCGGCCGCTACTGCTTCGACATAGAGTTGAGTAACCTGCAGCCTGACATCGGCGGCAGTGATCGCTTGCTGGATCTCCGCGCGGGTCAGCTGTGCCCGTGCTACGGCGACGCGGGCGCTTCGCTTACCGCCGAGCTCGATGGGAATCGCGGGGCCTATGGTGGTTTCAGCGCTTCTCAAGCCGCGGTAAGGCCCGGAACCAGCGATGTTTTCTACCTGTACTTGTACCACCGGGTTGGGGCGCAAGCCTGCCAACCTTTGGCCTGCTTCTGCTGCCTCAACTGCAGCTACTGCAGCCTCGGAAGCCGGTGCTGCGCCGCCGGCAGCCGCGACAGCTTCCTTGAGAGTAAATACCTTCGCAGCGGGGATAACCTGCGTATCCCCTTGCGGTTGCGCCTGCACCACTGATGCACAGGTCGCAGCAGCCAGAACGGCTGCTCGCACGATCTTCATTGGGAATTCTCCTGACAGATAACCTCGGCCGGAAACTCCGGCCAGTGTCATGTGTCAGGCGTTTGGTGGCCTCAGGCCCGGTTCGGGCGCGCTAGAATCAAGCGGAGGCGTGGAGCGCGCGAACAGCGGCACTGAAAGCGAGCCAAATCGGGGCGCAACGCCGATATCAGCTGGAGCCTGGATCGCCGGACAATGGCAAATGCCGTGGTGATGGGGGAGGGCCTTGTCAGCCGTGCCCTGCTCGCTCCCGCTGCTCTTTTCGTCATGAAATTCAGCGGCGCACTCTGACGCCGGCGCACCCGGCAGTTCCCCGGCCTCGAGGGTGACGCTCGTAACGAGCGCTGACAATACGAGTGTCAGAATGAGACGCGAGAGAAACAGCACACGGCTTTCTAGCAGGCATCAGCCCGGGTGTCATGCGGAATAACCCAGCACAGGCACCAGAAGAACTCGCCGGAGATGCATGGCCGTTGCAGCCGCCAGCCTCTGGCAGGTTTCTTCGAAATCCTGGTCTGGTCCGTTATTTTCCAAGCGACCATTTGCAGACCGCTGAAGCTCAACCCTATTCGACGGCCGGATTTTGTGCGGATATCCTTGTTATCCGCCCTACCTTGCCATCCCAATCGATCTCGAAATCCACCCTGTCGCCCACCTTGACCCCACCGAGTTGCTCTGGTTCAGCGGTGAATTCCATAGTCATGGCGGGCCACTCCACGCCGCTCATCGGTCCGTGATCAAGCGTGATCGCCCCCTTGGCGGCATCGATGGCGGTGACGGTACCGACCGCGACACCATGCTGCATTGCTCCGGCGGCAGGCATGTCAGCCATATCGCCTGACTTGGTGTTGCCGCTCGGGACAGCTGCGGTGGTGTCCGATTTCTCCTGACAAGCGGTAAGGGCGGCCATCAGCGTAAGGCTGGATGCAAAAATAAGGGCTTTCTTCACTTAACTTCTCCTTCGAGTAGGGTCAGATGAACAGAACGTCGGCGCATCAGCAGATAAGCTGCCGGGATGACGAGCATCGAAAGCAGCGGAGCGGTGAGCATGCCGCCGACCATGGGTGCAGCGATGCGGCTCATCACTTCTGACCCGGTGCCGCTCCCGATCAGGACCGGCAGAAGGCCTGCGAGGATCACCGCAACCGTCATCGCCTTCGGCCGCACCCGGAGCAATGCGCCTTCGCGCACCGCGTGAGCAACATCGCCAGACGCAGGCGCCTCGAGTGCCTGTTTCAGGTAGATCAGCATCACCACTCCGAACTCTGCCGCAACGCCGGCGAGTGCGATGAAGCCCACTGAAGTTGCAACTGACTGGTTGTAGCCGAGCCAGTAGAGCATCCACAGCCCTCCGGTGAGTGCAAAGGGGAGCGTGACCATAATCAACAGCGCCTCGTCCCAACGGCGGAACGTGAGGTAGAGCAAAGCAAAAATGATTGCGAGCGTGACGGGGATGACCAGCTTCATTCGCTCTTTGGCGCGGACCAGAAATTCATACTGGCCAGTGTACGATACGCTGACACCTGGCGGCAAGGTGACCTTCGTGGTCAAGGCTCGGTTGATGTCTCCCACCAGCTGCTGCATGTCGCTCTGGGTCCCATCGACATAGATCCAGGTGACCGGCCGGCCGTTTTCGCTACGCAACATTGGCGGTCCATCGCTTATTCGCAAAGCTGCAACCGTGCCGAGCGTGATTTGCTGGCCTGAGGGAGTAAGCACCGGGAGATCCATGAGCTTTTCGACACTGTCGCGCATTTCGCGCGGATAGCGTACACTGATGGGGTAACGAGCAAGCCCTTCGACCGTCTGACCGATGGTCTCGCCGCCAATCGCGCCCGAAACCACGGCATGAACGTCTGCGACATTAAGGCCGAAACGCGCAGCGGCGGCGCGGTTGACATCGATATCAATATAGCGCCCGCCAGAAAGCCGTTCTGCGATCGCAGATGAGACACCCGGCACGCCCTTTACCACCGTCTCGATGCGCTTTGCGGCTTGGTCGATCTCAGTGAGGTTCGATCCGGCAACCTTGATCCCGATCGGGCTCTTGATCCCGGTGGCCAGCATGTCGATGCGGTTACGGATCGGCGGAATCCAGAAGTTTGCAAGGCCTGGCACTTTTACCCTCGCATCAAGTTCATCGCGAAGTTTTTCAGGGGTCATGCCTGCTCGCCACTTGTCGCGGGATTTGAAACGGATCGTCGTCTCGAACATTTCGAGCGGGGCAGGGTCGGTTGCGCTGTCAGCACGGCCGGCCTTTCCAAAAACACTCTCAACCTCGGGCACGGTCTTGATCAGCCGGTTGGTCTGCTGGAGCAAACGGCCAGCCTCAGCTGCCGAAAGGCCGGGCAGTGCCGAGGGCATATAGAGAAGGTCGCCCTCGTCCATTTGTGGCAGAAACTCGGCTCCAATTCGAGAAGCCGGCCAAATGCTGGTGGCGAAAACCAGCATGGCGATCAGCAAGGTCTGTTTCGGGCGCCTGAGCACCCAGTCGATCAGGGGGCGGTACATGCGGGCAAGAAAACGGTTAAGCGGATTTTCCTCCTCGCTCGGGATCCTGCCTTTGATGAGCAGGCCCATCAGCACCGGAACAAGCGTGATCGACAGTATCGCCGCGGCGGCCATGGCATAGGTTTTTGTGAAAGCAAGCGGCGCGAACAGGCGGCCTTCCTGGCCTTGCAGCGCGAAGATCGGCAAGAACGAGAATGTGATGATGAGGAGGCTGAGGAACAGCGCGGGACCAACCTCGCTGGCTGCAGTGGTAATCAGCGCCCAACGCGTCGTCGTGTCAGGCTCTGTGTCCTCGTGCTCGTGACGCCAGTGCTCAAGATGCTTGTGCGCGTTCTCGATCATCACGACCGCGGCATCGACCATCGCGCCGATCGCGATGGCAAGGCCGCCCAATGACAGGATATTGGCATTGAGGCCCTGCAAGCGCATCACCATGACCGCCATCAAAATGCCCAGCGGAAGCGTGAGGATCGCTACCAGCGCGGAGCGCGCGTGCCAGAGAAACAGCGCGCAGATCAAACCGACAACAATAAACTCCTCAATCAGCTTCGCAGTCAGGTTTTCGATTGCGCGGTCGATCAGGCCAGAACGATCATAGGTGGTAACCACTTCGACGCCCGGAGGCAGACTCTTTGTGAGCTCGTCGAGTTTGCTGCGAACACCTTTGATCACATCGCGCGCATTCTGGCCCTGACGCATGACAATCACGCCCCCGGCGACTTCGCCCTCGCCATTGAGTTCCGCAATTCCGCGCCGCATTTCAGGCCCAAGCTGGACGATGGCGACATCATCCACGGTCACCGGTACGCCGGAAGCGGCGGTGCGGATCGGCACGGCGCGGAAATCCTCGATCGATCTGAGGTAGCCGCTTGCACGCACCGTATACTCTGCGCCCGCCAGCTCGATGCTCGATCCGCCAGTTTCCTGATTGGCCCGCTTCAGAGCTTCAACGACATCCTCACTTGTCACCCCAAAGGCGGCAAGCTTAATTGGATCGAGCACGACCTGATACTGCTTCACCATACCGCCGATACTGGCGACCTCGGCAACACCCGGTACGGTCTTCAGTTCGTACCGAAGAAACCAGTCCTGCAGTGACCGGAGTTGCGACAAATCGTGCCGCCCCGTCTTGTCAACGAGCGCGTATTCATAGACCCAGCCAACCCCTGTTGCGTCCGGACCGAGAGATGCGCTTGCGCCTTCCGGTAGACGACTTTGCACCTGGCTGAGATATTCGAGTACGCGGCTGCGCGCCCAGTAAAGATCGGTCCCGTCATCGAAGAGGACGTAGACAAAACTGTCGCCGGTGAATGAATAGCCGCGCACCACCCGCGCGCCGGGCACCGAGAGCATGGTCGAGGCGACGGGCGTGGTGACCTGATTTTCGATGATCTGTGGGGCCTGCCCCGGCCATGATGTTCGGATGATGACTTGCACATCGGACAGGTCGGGCAGGGCGTCGACCGGTGTGTTGCGCAGTGATACAATTCCCGCGACAGCCAGAACGAGCGCGGCGGCGATAATTATGCGGCGCCGCTTGATCGCGGCACGGATGATCGCGGCAATCACTGCTTATCTCCAATGGGTCTGGCAGAGACACCAGCGAGACTTGCTTCGGAATCGAGCAGGAATTGACCCGAGACTACGACCTTTTCGCCAGCGGACAGTCCTGCAACAATTTCTGTCTTGTCGCCGCTCTCCCGCCCGGTACGAACTTCAGCGGGGCGGTACCGGCCATCGGGAAGGGCCAGCATGATGAGCGTTCGCGCACCGGTGCGGATCAGAGCGTCTCTCGGGACAAGCAACGCGGACCTGTTGTCTCCGTCAAAACTGACACTTGCGAACATGCCTGGGCGCAGGCGTCCCCCACGATTGGCAAGCTCGATCCGCACGGTCATCGTGCGGCTGTCGGGCTGCGTGATCGGCAGGATCGCTGTGACCTTGCCGGTGAAGCTCTCACCAGGGAAGGCGCTGAGTGCTATCCTTGCTCCTTGACCAATACGGATGAGGTTCGCCTGCGCTTCCGGCACTGCGGCATTAAGCCACACTGTCCTGATCCCGCTTATCTGTGCAAGGCTCTGCCCTGCCGCGACCGTCATTCCCTCACGCACGTCAAGCGCCTGTATCGCACCAGCAATTGGTGCGCGAATAGTCACAGCTCCGTTGGTTCGGCCGGTTCGCTCGACCTCATTGATCAGTGCATCTGACATGCCCATGAGCTTCAGACGCTGCCTGGCTGCGTGGGCGAGGTCTTCCTGCCCGAGCCGCTTGACTGCCAGAAACTCGCCTTGCGCGCCGCCCCATTCGGGTAACTGGAGATCGGCAATCGGTGCGCCCGCACCGATCACATCGCCCGCGGCACGGGCGTAGACGCGGGTGACAAAGCCGCTCGAACGCGACTGGACAATAGCAATATCGCGCTGATTGAAATCGATCGTGCCTGTAACCGTCAGGCCCGATGGGAGAGAGCCAAATGTCACAGTTGCGACGCGCATTCCGAGACTTTGTCTCGCATCGGCATCCACGCGCACACCTGGCCCTGCGTCCGGAACTTCATCGGCATATTTCGGGATGGTCTTCATTCCCATCGAAGAGAGCGAGTTGGGATTGTCGTAGCGTTCGGTCGGCACCATGGGATCGTACCAGTAGAGGATCTTGCGGCCGTTCTGCGCCGCGCTCGTATCACTGCGTTGTGAGGGGTCACGCTTCCCTAACCAGAACCCGCCAACGCCAGCAATGGATGCAACTGTCAGAAATGCCGCAGCCCATCGCGCGGTATTTTTCGGGTTCATTGTCATGGCTTGACTCCTCGATAGGTGTAGCTGATCCGCACAGCGTCGCGGGCCGCGTCGGCTTCGCGCGCCAGCGCGTCGACTTCCGCTTCTGCGAGAGCAAGCGATGACAAGAGCGCGCTGCCCAGGTCGAGCCTGCCAGCCGCATAGCTCGCCAGGTCGAGCTCAGCCCGGCGCTTGGCGAGTGGGACCAGCACCTTTTGTGCGTTCGCCACAAGCTCAACATGCATGGCATGAGTTGCAAGGTCGGTTTCGAGTGACGCGAGGATTTCTCGCTCTGCGGCGACCCGCGTCAGATGCGCCCGCGTCTCGCCGAGAAGGCTGGCAGCGATTCTGGGGTTCTGCCGACGCTTGGCGAACAGCGGTAGATCTATACTCACACCGACCGAGACCATATCGCCGAAGGCCGGGTCACGGCGGCCGTAGCTTGCGCCAATCCGCCAGTCGGGATGCTTGTCAGCACGGGCGAGCCCGGTATCGGCTTCAGCGCCGGTGATCCCGGCATCTAGCGCCTTCAGGCGTGGAAGCAACGAGATATCTTTAGTCAACGCATTGCGGTCTATGGCGAAAACAGGAGGATCGCCCATGACATCGGCAGTAGGATCACCAGTAAAGCGGACCAGCTGGGCGCGTGCGCGCGAGACCTCTGCGGCCAGTTCACTGCGCCGATCATTGACGGCGGCACGCAACTGCTCGGGTTCCAGCGCCAGAGCTGGACGAGCAGAGCCTGAAGCCAAGCGGGCAGAGACGGTCGACTGAAGATCGTTCAGAGCTTCGTCGAGTTGCTTCAGCTGTGCCAGTTGCCGCTTGGCGTAATGGAGATCGATCCACGCAAGTGCGGTCGCGAGCCGAACATTCTGAGCCTCAATCGCCAGCTCAGCCTCGGCCATGCCAATGTCCGCGATTGCCCGTGTGCGCTGCGCACTGCGTTTGGCCGGATTGGGAAATGGCTGCTCGATCCCGATCCGCGTCATCGTCATGCTATCTGCAGTAAAGCTATAGGCCGGCGGGCCGGAGACCGGAAAATTGTCGATACCGAGGTTGAGGCTCGGATCGGGCAAGCGCCCTGCGGCCACCGCCGCATCTCGACTTGCCTCGACGCCGGATACGCCAGCCCGGATCGATGGTGCATCGCGCGTGGCACGTTCGATTGCCGCCTCGAAGGAGAGCGGTTCGGCAAGCGCCGCACCAGACACTGCCGCGAGAAATGGTGCCAAAAGAGGCAGGTAATGGATTGTTTGCATGAAGCTCTCCTCGTGGAGGCTACCGTGCCGATATAGATGGCCGGGCTCGGACTGACGCGGCGCCGACGGAGAAGATACCTCCGCCGACGCCGCGTGCCCGGCCAGTCATTTTCTGGTTATCGGCCAGGCAACGGCCTTAGCCGATTGAGGGAACCCGGGCCTTGCCGGACATGTCCATCGTGCATCCCGATGTATCAGCCTTCATCGCGGAGCATTTGCACGCGGCGGCTTTCGCCACGTCATCGCTGATCCATACGCGGACAAGCGCCGGCGTTGTCGGTCTCGGCCCTAGTTGAGAGCGGGAGCGCCATTCCCAATGGCCGCCTTCAGGCGCATGGGCGGAAGCGGCAGAGACGGGGACTAGAAGCCCTATCGCAGCGGCGAGCAAAAGTCTTGTCTTCATGAGTATTTCCTTGCTTGAACGATTTGACCGCGCGCAGGCAAGCAGACGGGCCCGCAGCGCTACACTTCGGCTCAGGCAAGATTTGTGGGCGGCTCGGGCTCAGGACCGATAATGCGACCTGTCAACGTGGCGACAGGCCTTCGCGCTGGAATCCAGGCGTGAAACAACATCGGCTCTGTGATCGGCAGTAAAGGAACCAGAGCCACCGGCACAGCGCAGCCCATCTTCGCAACGCATTCGAGCGTCATGCCTTCACAGGGCTTTTCGGGCTTATCCGGTTGAGCGACCCCCATCATCTCGGCGCAAACAGGATCCATCGCGCCAGCATCAGCGTTTTGATTAGCCCAGGTCAGGGGCATGCTGTTCGCGAACGCGGTTTCCTGGCCCAGGAGACCCACCAACGCTCCGACAAGCATCATCAAGGAGAAAAGCCGCCTCACACATTCATAATCGGCGTGGATGCGAAACGTGTCAAATCTATTCGATCTCTTCTCTTAGTTTGCGAGTTAAAGCCGCGCATCCTTCTCCGGGCTGCTCACCGCTGCTTCGGCCGGCGGGAGGCCCTGCGATCAGCACCATCTGCTCAATGATGGTCGTACAGCCCACGATTACGGATGTTGTTCCAACTGTCGGTGGTGTGGCATGCAACACATTGATTGACCGGAGCGCGTTCCCTCGCAACGCGCTGAGAGACCATCTCGAAGTGCATCATGAAGTGACTGGGCGGTGCCTTGTGGCATCCGGCGCACTGGCGTGAGTTGACAGACGGGTGCCTGAAGGCATCGATCTTCCATTCGGCCACAGCATGGCAATTCTGGCAGTCCTTGCCGAACGAACCTTGATGCCGATCGCGCGCCGCATGGCAGCTTACGCAATTGAGCGCGTCCGTGGTCTCTGAATGTGTTTTCGAGATGCGTGCAACTCGGGGCCGAAGCGGACCGCGCCAAAGGTCTGGATCGAGCAAGGCCTCATGATCCATGCGAGCAAGGCTCGCGCCCCCGTCATGTTCAACATGACAGCTTGTGCACTCTTTCGCTTTGGCATGAAAACGGGTCGACGCCTTGGTCCCGAAATCGGTTTGGATGTGGCAGGCGATGCATTTCTGCGCCTCAACGCCTTGGTGCGGTGTGTGGCAGGATTCGCAATTGCGCCGAAGCGAGGCGTGAGCGGGCGACAAGGGTCCAGGTTCAATCAGCGCGGTCCAACCTGCAATCGCGCGGCTTCCAGCGGAATGGGTCGTCAGCGAGACGATGACGACGAGCATCGCCAGTACCAGGGCATATATGCCGTAGAGGAGGCGCGCGCCATTCACAGCCAGCGAAACCCGAAATAATAGCCAGCCCAGATGTGGAGCAGCAGCAGCGCATAGAGAAGTGTGCTGGTGACGACATGGATCGCTCGCCATCCCCCAAACAGGCCGGCAGCCGCGCGTTCGGCGCGCACGGCGTATTCGGCATCGGCAAGAGCCTCGGCACGTCGTCTGGCATCAGCGATATCGGCGGGCTCGAATTCGTCGGCCGGGGCGAACAAGAACCGCCAACCTTTGCTTTTCGCTCGACCTCCGCCTGCAATGGGCACGGCTCTTGGACGATCCGCGTCGAGTCCCAACTGGAGCGCTGCAAGTTCGGATGTGCGGTCGCGGACGGCTCTTGTGATCTGGACCAGGAAATAACGACCGACAAACCCGCTCCAGACGACCAGTATGACAGTGCCGGTCAGTGCGATGCCGAGCGGGCTCTCGAACTTGTGTGCCGCGTGGACAAGTGCGAGGATCGGCCCCGCCACACCCGCATAGATGTGTATCGCCAGCAAAGTCCTCTTTTGAATCCTTTGATCGAGCCATCGTCCGAACCGGCCGATGCGCCGGGCGGCGACATGGACGAGAGGAACGAGCATCAGCACCGCAGCCGCGATCCCGTTCAAGCTTCCCGCCAGACTGCCGGGAAAGCGCGGCGACGCGTGAACCACGAAGCCGAGTGGAAAGAGAAGCACGAAGGCTGCCGCCAAGGTCATCAAGATGTCGCCGCGCTCGCGCATCAGGCTTCCACCACCAATGGACCTCGGGTGCAACGTGCCTGACAGGCGAGCACATAGCCTTGTGCCTTGTCGTCGGGGTCGAGACCGGTCTCGATCTCCATCGCGATTTCCCCTGCTAGCAGGCGGGTAACGCAAACCCCGCATTCGCCGACCCGACACGAATAGGGGATCTCAACACCGGCGGTTTCGGCAGCCTCAAGGATCGTCTCGTTGGTGTGGAGTGGCGCGGAAACGCCGGCTACCGAGAAGGTTACCGTTGTTGCCGCCAACCGTGCACGGGCCGACGCAGCGGGCGGGGGTCCCGCCTGCGCGGCACTCTGCTCGCCAGGTTCATCGATTGGCAGCGAAGCGGGTCCGAACGCCTCGCTGAATATCTGCGCCTCGGGCACCCCGATCTGGATCAGGATTTCGCGCATGGCGGCCATCATTGGCGGTGGCCCGCACAGATGGACGCGCCGTCCGACGATTTTGGGAACCGCGCTTTCAAGCAACTCGCGGGTGAGGTGTCCTTTGGCTCCATGCCAGACCGTTCCCGGCGATCGTTCCATCGATGCAAAGACACTAAGATTGGGGTGGCGGCGCTCGAGCTGTTCAATCTCCCCCCGGAAGACGAATTCGTCGGTCGAGCGGGCTGCGTAGACGAAGAAAATCTCGCCGGGCCAGGCCGTATCGGTCAGGAAGCGCAGGACCGACATCATCGGCGTGATGCCGACGCCGCCGGCAATCAGAACGATGCTCTCAGCATCGCTCCCGGTAAAGGTAAAACGGCCGAATGGTCCTGCAATTTGAACCCGGTCGCCGGTTGTGACGTTATCGTGCAGATGGCGTGAGACAGCGCCCTGCGTCTCGCGCTTGATGGTCAATTCGACATAGGCGCGCTGCGTCGGTGAAGAGGCGATCGTGTATGACCGCTTGGCTTTGGTTTCGTCCTTCATCGATACTTCGATTTGCAGGAACTGGCCGGGCAGGAAGTCGAAAGGAAGCCGATCCGAGCCTGGGAGCACCAAGCGGAAGGTCTTGACCGTCGGCGTTTCGTTGAAGATTTGGGCGACGCGCAGCTCGCCGCTCCAGGGGCGAGTTTTGCCTGTGGCGGCAAGACCAGACAAATCCGGTTGGCGTGTCGGCCAGTCTGCAGGGCTCGAGATGCGCTGGCTGGCGGCATCTTGGCCTGGGGCGACCGGTGCCGGGCTCGTCAAGTCGGCTATCTGGCCTGCGTGCGGAACCGGGGCGACAAGTGCCTTGACTCGGCGTAGCCGCAGCATCTGCAGAGCTAACAGCGCTCCCAATGCGAGCAGGGTAGCTGCCATGAACAGCCAATGTCCCGGCGCAAGGCCCCACAGCCGTCCGGTGTTCGAAGTGCTCGCATCGCGGGGTGTGAGCCCGGTCTCCTTGCGAAACCAGTCATTCGCCGCGCTGTCGCTGTTTTTTTGGCCTGCTAGTACGGCGATCATGGCCGATCCGCTTTCAATCAGCGTCGCTGCCTCGCGAAGCTGGTTGGCCATCTCAATCCCGTCAGGCTGTTCCGGACCATGGGCTTTGCTTGTGATCTCGCTGGCAATGCTCAAGCCGCGGTGGAGTCGCGCATTCGCTTGCGCGGCGGCATCCTTTCGCGCAGCCTCATCGAGTTCGGGCAGTGCCAGAAAAGCGGAATAGCTGCTGAACTGCTGGCTCAGCTGACTCTCGCCGCCTGTGATCTGTTCCATCATTTCGCTCATGGGGCTCGAGCGGCTCATGCTGGATTGAGTAGGAACGCCAGACTCGGCCACTGGCCCCTCCGCGCTCGCCGACGCGGCTGTGCCATCGGGATGGTGCGCGGCGTGATTGCCGACAGATTGCGCGGCTGCCGCCGAGCCTATGACAGCTGCAGCAGCAATGAGGAGTATCCGCGCCGGGCGTTTTGCGAAAACGAAGTTCATGTCACGCCAATTGCCGGCCCAATTGCCTACATGTCGCTCATTGGCATCGGATCCGCCTTGTCCTTGGGCGTAGGCTCAGGAGCGGGCTTGTTCCCCATGCCCTTCATCGCGTGGCCGTGGGCGCCGTCCGGCCCCATCTGGTCAGTGGGCATCGCTCCATCCTGCATGGAATCGTGCATGGCCTGGCCCTCGTTCATCTGATCGTGCATTTCGCGGGCGACTTCTGACGGGTTGTCTTCCCGAATGCTGGTATCGGTGTTGGTGGCAGCGACGTTGTCGGCCTCTGACGCCGGGCTACAGGCACCCAGCGCTGCAGTAATCACGAGCGCCGATACAATCGGGGTCCATTTGGGGCTTAGCAAAGTCATGATCGTTCCTTTCTTCTGAATGGGATTTCGCCGTTGAGCAGCGCTGGCTGACCAAGGCCGTGCGCGGGAGACGCCTTGCGGCTAGGTTAGCCAGCAACCTGCTGATGGGGGTTTTCAGGCCGCTGCGTGAGCTGGCGACGGGATTGCGGATGGGCGATATACCCGAGGATCGGGCAGTCACTGACAGGCACATCCACAGGACAATCCGCAACAAGCTGAGCAAGAGCTCTTTTGATTGTTCGGAGCTGCGACAGCTTGTCTGACAGGCTGCGGATCTTCTTTTCTGTCAGTTCGACAACCTCGGCAGCAGACTTGGCCTGAGAGTGCCGCAACGATAACAGCAGCACGATCTCGCTCAGTGTAAACCCGAGCATCTGCGCGGTCTTGATGAAGTTGACCCGTTCGACATCGTCGCGCCCATAGATGCGATAGCCGGAGGCCGTCCGGTCGGGTTCAGGCAAAAGACCAGAGCGCTCATAATATCGAATGGTGTCGCGCCGCACGCCACATGCTGAAGCCAGCGCCCCGATGGTGTAACCTTGCATTTGCGGCTCCTTTCAGATGGGTTCGCTTGTTCCCAGACCCGTAGGCATCGTCTCTTTGGGGCCATGCATCCATCTTGGGCTGGAGCGGGGCAGCCGCCGGCCTGCGTTGCCCCGCTCACTGCTCATTTGCGGCTGAGCTCGACGATGTCGTGCTCCTTGAGCTTGCCGTCAGTCACCTGCGTGCGAGCAAAATGATCATCGATGATCTCGGTGATCTTGACCTCGCCAACCTTCACCCGCTTGTAACTCGTCTGCTCGGGTCTGTGCGCGTGCCGGTACTCAACCCGGTAAACATCCAGAACCTGACCGGTCTGCGCACCGTCGGCCTTGCCGATGCAGATCACCGGGCCCGTATCCTCCATCGCGACGACGTGTCCGCGCATGAAAAAGCTATGCCCCATGCCCTGGGCGATCGACGGTGAAGCGCTGATCAGCGCGGCGCCGATCAGCAGGGATGCGAAAATTTTCTTCATGTCACTTTGCTCCTTCAAAAAAGGCCGCCGCCGCTGTCGCAGCCAGCGATTAAACCGTTAATCATGCACAGATAATCAGCACTTTGGGCAGACATACGTCGGGGCGAGAAGGCGCATGGTCCATGTCTGATCGCAGCACCGAACGGGCTTATGCACCTTCGACCATGGTCATAGGTCAAGGGAAATCTGGATCATTGATCTTCGTCAAAATGCGATCAGAAAAAATTCCCAAAAATCGAACATTGACCCGGGACCGTAGTCCGGAGCGTAGAACGCCAAACGACCTGACAAAGGTCTCAACTCATTTGGAGAAAGATGATGTCGAACAACCATCTCGATTGCCTTGCCGCATGCAACGCCTGCGCAGATGCCTGCGATACTTGCACAGTCTCATGTCTTAGGTCAGATCATGTTCAGGCCATGACGCGATGCATCGAGCTCACGCTCGATTGCGCAGCCGTTTGCCGCCTCGCGGCTAGTTTTGTCGCGCGCAAAAGCAGCTTCGCCAAGCAGCTTTGTGCGCTTTGTGCGGAGGTATGCGAAAGCTGTGCCGCTGAATGCGGACAACATGCTCATGATCACTGCCAGGCTTGTGCAGCTGCATGCCGCAAATGTGCCGAGGAATGCCGCAAGATGATCGCAGCTTCCTGATCCAGCCGAGGTCGCCGTCGCTCGGTTACCCGGACAACGGCGACCTCATTTACCAATTATATCGATGAGCACCGTAGCGGCGCGGCAAGCGGTCGCGCGGTCTGACTTCTTCTGGTTACCGAGGCCAGACATGTTTACATCCTGCTCCACCACCTTGGAATAAAGCTGGGCACTGCGCCCGGCGGTGTTCCCGAATCGCCTGCGGCGGCAAGTGCCCTCAATAGATCGGACTTCGATCCCATGATGCGGACCTCGCCGTCATTGACCTCGACTTGCTGTGCCAGCGCGCAGAAATGGTCACGGCGGTATGACTGCCGTGTTCATGAAGCCCGCATGTCACAGCCTTGACTGTGCCCCATATACTCCGTTGAGGCACTAAGTGCATGAGTTCCAGAAGCAAAAGACGGGCTCATGAGTGGTCAGGCCGGGCCGAATAGCTCGTCAAAAACGTCGCCAAACCATGCTTCGAACACAGCAAATTCGGCATCGGTAACTTGGTTCTTCGCTGGCCAATCGTCGATGACGCGCCAGCTCACTATATCATGCTTGGGTGGACGGCCCCGGAACGGCCATGGCTGGGTTTGACGGGCACTCCAACAGAATCGGCGATGCCGGACGGCAGCGAACCACCCATGTTGTCGCCGGACTTCGCTTCGTGCCGGCGCTCGCAGATGGGAGTGATGGGCGTCGTATTGCGGCACATGGTGACAAGAGCGTAGCGCTTGCGGCGCTTTCCCCACGCCGTTCTTTGGTCCGGCGCAGAAGCGTTCGTCCGTCTAGCGCACGACTCGATCTAGGCCGGATGGGCGGCGGCAGTAACGCCTTTCGGCGCGGGCCCACCGTGAATTGGCACCCGAGCCTGAGGTCGCCAGCGTGTTCGCCGGGAACTGCGCGCTTTAGAGCGGTTTTCGACCGAGATGAATCGGAAGGGGATTTCCATGGCGGCTGATTTGTGATTCATATGTGGACGCCCCCTTGGCAAAGGCATTGTTGTCGGGACGGGTTTGATCGGATGCTTTCATATGTCCGGCCTCTTTGTGCGGCATTCTTACTGCCGCTGGCCCTGATCGAAATCCGCCGGCGAGGTCCCTAAACAGGCTCCCGCGCTTTGAAGCGCATTGAATCAGACGGGTTGGTCTCACCATTGGCTCGATCTTCACTCATCATCGACTGCCATTACCATTTCGGGTGACCTGGCGCGATCAGGTCAGATGCGCGTAGGGGTGATAGGCCTCCTTGCGGGTCAGCACGACCCAAGCGATCCGGGCGAGTTTGTTGGCAAGCGCCACCGAGACGAGCCGGAAAGGCTTTTTCTCGGAGAGCTTCCTGATCCAGTTCGCCATCGGCGTGGGCTTATCTTTGACGTGGCGCATGACTGCGGTGGCCCCGACCACGAGCAATCGGCGCAGGTATCGGTCGCCCTGCTTGGAGATGCCGCCAAGTCTGGTTTTGCCGCCAGTGTAATGCTGCTGCGGTGTCAGTCCGAGCCATGCTGCGAACTGCCGGCCCGAGGAGAACTGCTCCGCATCGGTCACAGTCGCAGCAATGGCCATCGCTGTAATGATCCCGAGACCGGGGATCGCCGCAAGCCTGCGACTGGCTTCGCTTTCGGCGTGCCACGCCATGAGTTGTTGGTCGAGCATAGCAACCTCGCCGCTGACTGCCATAATCTGGCGGATCAGCATCTCGAGCGCTGCTCGGGCATCGGACGGCAGCGCCGCCTTGTCGGCCATCACTTGATCGGCCAGCTTTGCCAGGTTGGCGATACCGGGGTTGGCGACGAAGCCCAGTTCCGCCAGATGCGCGCGCAGGGCATTGGCAAGCATGGTGCGCTGGCGCACGAGTAGGGACCGGGCGCCATGGGTCATGAGAATGCCCTGCTGCTGGACCGTCTTAATCGGCACGAACCGCATGGTGGGGCGCTGCGCCGCTTCGCAAATCGCCTCGGCATCAAGCGCGTCGCTCTTGCCGTGCTTCACAAAGGCTTTGACATAAGATGGCGGAATCAGGCGGACCTCGTGGCCCATCGCGGAAAGCGTGCGGGCCCAATAGTGCGCCGTTCCGCACGCCTCCACCGCGATCAGGCAAGGCGGCAGCTTCGAGAAGAAAGGCAGCATCTGTTTGCGGTGCAGCTTCTTCACCAGCACCGTGACACCGCTCTCGTCGATACCGTGAGCCTGAAATACGCTCTTCGCCAGATCCAATCCAATAGTCGTAATCATCGTGAACGCTCCTCTTCCTGCTGTAGAAACCAGCCGCATAGCAACTGCCGGTCAGTGCGGGGGCGTCCACATCATCAGAATCCATGCTGGTGAAGGAGGCCGGCCTGGATGGCTCTTTCGATGGATTTGCGGGTTCGCGTCTTGGCGGCGATTGATGAGTGGTTAGGTTGTCGCGCAGCGGCGGTTCGGTTTGGCATTGCGCCATCGAAAGCGATCCGCTGGTTCGGCCAGCGCCGTGCAACCGGCAGTTTTGCTCCCAGGTCACACGGTGGTGATATGCGTTCCCGGCGGATCGAGGAGCGAGCAGCCGACATCCTGGTGCTTTGGGAGTCACGCAAGGACATCTAACTTGAGGAGTTGCGTCTGGCCCTGGTCGAGATGGGTTTGGTGGTCTCTGTCGCCGGACTGCATCGCTTTTTCGTGCGCCGGGGCATGACGCGTAAAAAA
>NZ_LSKQ01000304.1 GCF_001557115.1 Erythrobacter sp. CCH5-A1 | reverse complement strand
GCGCCGCAGGCCGCGCCTGTCCCGCAGGCGCCGAGGCCGGCGGGTCCTGATACCAGCTGTGCTTGCACTTGGCGCAGCGCACGGTGCGCCCCTCGCTGCCGATGGCAGCATCGGGCACCGCATAGCGGGTGCCGCAGGCTGGGCAGGCAATGATCATGTCACATTTCGCAATAGTCCTCGCACCTTTTCGCACAAGAGCGCTTGGGCCGCACCCCCGCATTTACCCGCTGTTTTCCACATTGCGGGGGCTAAATCGGCCTTCGCGGGCCTTGTCCGGCGATCTGCGACTTTCCCGCCGCCCGCCCCCCTGTTAGGTGCGCCTGCATGAGCGAAAATCTCGCGGGCCATGTGAAATTCGACAATGTCGGGCTGCGCTACGGCACCGATCCCGAGGTGCTGAGCAACCTCACCTTCACGCTCTATCCCGGCAGTTTCTACTTCCTCACCGGGGCGAGCGGGGCGGGCAAGACCAGCCTCCTGAAGATGCTCTACCTCGCCCAGGCCCCCTCGCGCGGAGCGATCCGGATGTTCGGGCAGGATCTGGTGACGATGCCAAGGAGCCGTCTGCCCGAATTGCGCCGGCGGCTGGGCGTGGTGTTCCAGAACTTCCGCCTCGTCCCCTATCTCACCGCCTTCGACAATGTCGCGCTGCCATTGAGGCTGGCGGGAACCGAGGAGAAGAAGGTCCAGCGCGCGGTCAGCGACATGCTCGAATGGGTGGGCCTTGCGCACCGCGCCCATGCCGTCCCGCCGAGCCTGTCGGGGGGCGAGCAGCAGCGCGTCGCCATCGCGCGGGCGGTGATCGCGCGGCCCAAGATGCTGATCGCCGACGAGCCGACCGGCAACGTCGATCCCGACATGGCGCTGAAGCTGCTGCGCCTGTTCGAGGCACTGAACAACCGCGTCGGCACCACGGTGGTGGTCGCGACCCACGACGTTCACCTGTTGAAGAAAGTGCCGGATTCGCTGATCATGCGCCTGCACAAGGGCCAGCTGTCGGACCCGACCGGCGCGCTGCGGTATCCCCCCAAGCCGGGCGGCAGCACCGCGACATGAGCAGCCTCCCCCCGCTTCCCGCCGAGGCCGAGGAGGGCGAGGCCCTGCCCGAGCGCCCGAAAGGGCGCGCCGCCGCGCGGCTGCTGCCGCCGCAGCGCCTGACCGGGCCGATCCCCTGGGTAATCGCGATCCTGATCGCGCTGGTGGTGATCGCGGCCGCCGGCGGCCTCGCGCTGCGCAACCTCTCCGCCGCCGCCAGCGCCAGCCTGTCGCGCGCGGTGAGCGTGCAGGTGATCGAGCCCAACCCCGATCTGCGCGAGGCGCGCAAGGCCGCCGCGGTCAAGGTCCTCACCGGCCTGCCCGGCGTCACCGCGGTCCAGGCCTTGCCCGAGGCGGAGCTGGTCGCGATGCTCGAGCCGTGGCTGGGCGCTGGCGCCTCCAGCGGCGACGTGCCGATCCCGGCGCTGATCGATGTCGAACTCGCCGCCAGCGCGGGGCCTGACGAAGTCGCGCGGATCGCCGCAGCGGTAAAGCAGCAGGTGCCGGGCGCGCGGGTCGATGCGCAGGGGGATTTCCTGCGGCCGGTCAACGATGCGCTCGCCGCGCTGCAATGGCTCGCACTGGGCCTCGTCGCACTGGTGGCGCTGGCGACCGCGGCGGCGGTGTGGCTCGCCGCGCGGAACGCCTTTGCCGGCGCGCGCGACACGGTCGAGATCATGCACCTTCTGGGCGCGAGCCAGCGTCAGATCACGGCGGTGTTCCTGCGCGACGTGCTGCGCGAGGCGATTTTCGGCGCGCTGCTTGGCACGGGCCTCGGCGTTGCGGCGGTGTGGCTGCTTGGCCAGCAATTCGCGCAGCTGGGCAGCGGGATGGTGAGCGGCGGGGGCCTGATGCTCGCCGACTGGCTGATCATCGGCGCGGTTCCGCTCGCAGGCGTGCTGCTGGCGGGCCTGACCGCGCGCATCACCATTGCGCTGGCCCTCAAGGACATGCTCTAGGGCGATTGCAATGATCCGCCGCGCAATCTCTCTGGCCGTCCTCCTGTGGGCACTGGGCTTCCTGTGGTTCGTGGTGTTCCTGCCGCGGCCCTCGCAAGGGGTGAAGACCGATGCGGTGATCGTCCCCACCGGCGGCCCCGGGCGGATCGCGCGCGGCCTTGCCGTGCTCGACCGGGGGCTGGCGAAGAAGATGCTGGTGAGCGGGGTCGACAAGGAGGTCCGCCCGCAGGAATTCGCTGCCCAGTTCGGCGTCTCCCCGCGCACCATGGCGTGCTGCGTCACGCTGGGCTTTGCCGCGGTCGACACCCGTTCCAACGCTGCGGAGACTGCCAAGTGGGTGGCGCAGAACGAGGTCCGCAGCCTGCGCCTCGTCACCACCGACTGGCACATGCGCCGCGCTGCGGGCGAGCTTGACCGCACTCTCCCCGAATTCGTCACCGTGGTGCGCGATGCGGTGCCCTCGCAGCCCGACCTCGGCACGCTGTTCCTCGAATATCACAAGCTGATCGCCAGCCGCGCGGCGGGGATGATCGACCTTTGAGGACCCTGCTCGCGGCCCTGCGCAGCCTTGTCTTCTACGTGCTGTTCTATGGCGGCAGCGCGCTGCTGGTGGCCGCTTCGGCGCTGGCGGTAACGGCGCGGCCCGCGTGGCTGGGCGGGATCGTCCGGCGCTGGGGGGCGTGGCACCTGTGGTGCGTCGAGCATCTCCTCGGCATCGAGGTGGTGCTCGATGGCGCGCTGCCGCAGGCGCCCGTCCTGATCGCGATCAAGCACGAGGCCTTCTTCGAGGCGATCGATACCCCGCGCCTGTTCACCTACCCCGCGGTCTTCGCCAAGCAGGAGCTGTTCCGCATCCCCGGCTGGGGCTATTCGGCGCTCGTCTACGGCCTGATCCCCGTGGCGCGCGAGGAAGGCGCCAAGACCCTGCGCCAGATGATCGCGACCGCGAAGGAGCGGGTCGAGGCCGGCCGCCCCCTGGTGATCTTCCCCGAAGGCACCCGCGTCCCCCACGGCACCCGCCCGCCGCTGCAGGCGGG
>NZ_LSKQ01000303.1 GCF_001557115.1 Erythrobacter sp. CCH5-A1 | reverse complement strand
TCAGCTCGCCAGCCCGCAAAAGCTTGGCGAGACCTACCGCATCGCGCCGGTTGGTCTTGACCCGGTCGCCAGGTCTCCTCGGAATCAGCGAGGGCGCAACGACGTCGCACGGATACCCCATGCCGGTGATGAGGCGGTAGAGACCATAACCGGTGGGTCCGGCTTCATAGCAGAAATGCGCTCGCCCGTACTTACCGACAATCCGCTGCACGACCCGCCGCATCGCATCGGACGCGGCGTCCACTTCACCGAAGTACCTGACCTCACCGCCACGCTCGCCCTCGGCGATCGCGATAGCGTTGCGCGACTTTGCCACGTCGATCCCGACGAAAACATCTGTATGCTGTTTCATGGCTCGTCCTCCTGTGATGAGGATCGGCTCGGTCACCCCGAGCAACCCTCGGAAACACAGTGTAGGGCGAGCCACCTCAAACACCGAGGCGGACATACGG
>NZ_LSKQ01000302.1 GCF_001557115.1 Erythrobacter sp. CCH5-A1 | reverse complement strand
GGGTCTCCTCTGAAAGCAGTTACCACGGCCGAGCACAAAATTTTAAACAGTCTCCCGGCAGAAAGCCCGCAGCAAACCCGGCCACCCATGCCAGTCCCAGCGGTGTCGAGAATTGCTGGTAGGCCTGCATCTCCTCGCTGCGCCGGGTTTGCGTGGGGGCAAGCCGGGCAATCCGTTCGACCAGTGTGAGCCGTTCGAACGCATCGGCGGTTCTGGCATGGATCGCCGGGCCGTAGCGACGAATGAACAGCAATTGCGCGACCTCGACGGCTTCGTAGGCGATCTTCCAGTCCCAGGCTCCTGTCGCATCGCTTGCGCCAAAGGCGGATTGCATGGCGGTGCGAATGGCGGGCGTGTCGATCCGGCGACCGGCGGCAAGGTGGCCGAGCAGGTCATGGGCTGCGGTGATGATCGCGGTAGCGGTTTGCTGCGGGCAAGCAGCGGCAAGCGGGCGCGCGGAGGCACCCGCCAAAGGCGAGTTGGTCATGTCGGAATTCCTTTAATGAAGTTGGGGTGGTGTAGGCCGGATCAGGCGGGCGGAGCGTAGGCCTCGTAGGGATTGTCCGGTGCGAGGTGCCCGAACGGTGTCATCACGTAGTCGCCGTGGTCGCGGCCAACTGCGCAAAGAACGTAGCGGGTTTCGCCGCTGGCAAGTTCGGTGCATTCCATCAACGCGAGTTCGCCTGCTTGTGCCGCTTTCAGCAGCGTCTCGAAATTGGCGCGGGCATGGTCAGGAATTGCCATGGCAAAGCTCCTTCTTCGGTGAGGGGGTGACAAGACACGCGGGGCGACCGAGGCCGCCCCGCGCGAGCGAAGTTCATTCGGCAGCGATCGCGAAGGCGTCGTCGGCGTCCGCCTGGTCGGCCTCATCCGCGAGGAAATCGGGCAGGTCGGCGATTTCAGCTTCATTTGCTTCGATAACCGGCAACCGCAGGGGTTCAGGCAGCCAGCCAGTGCCGCTCAGCAGCCGTTCGGCCTCGCGCGCCATGTCACCCTTCTTGAGATGTTCGATCAGGGCGGCGGTCGCATCGCCCTTGGCTTCGCGGACCGCTTCGATGATCCGGGGTTTGGTCACCCGCCCGAGGTAGTTGTCGACCGTTGGCGTCCAGCCAGCCTCGGCCATGTCGAGCCCGACGACTGCTGCCAGAGCATCAGCCGCTGCAATGCGCTGCGCAACGCCATGCGCCGAGATGCGTCCGTCATAGCCCTTGCTCGGCTCAAACAGTGCGTTGACGCCGTGGCTGACACAGTGGGCGAGCAGTGCCATCTGTTCATCCTGCGGCATAGCGGCGAGGGCGTCCCACAGCGCGTGTGGTTCATCCGGCAGCCTTTCACCCCAATGTTCTTGCCGCGCCTGGATCGACTGGCTCCAGACACTCTCGCGCAAGTTCGGTGCGACATTGCCGAGCCAGGCCTGGGTGACGCCGATCCGCACACAGCCATGAGTCCCGTGGGGACGGAACACCGATAGGACGAGCGCATGGAGAAGGGCGAGGAACGCCGCCTGCGGAGCGTTGGCGAGTGCATCGCGCAGCGCGAGCGTGCGTTCAGCGGTGAGTTCGGAAACGAGCCTGTCAGGCAGCGGCTTGATCGCCTCATCTTCGTCGTCGTCACCACCGATTGGCGCCGCTTGCCCTGCCACGGTGACTGTCGCGCCATCGGACACGTCTGCGTTGGCACCGTTCGTACCGTCATTCTGGCCTTCAGCGACGGGTTCATCTTCAGGACGGACATAGCCGCGGTCGATCCGCAGGCGACCATCGTGGGTCAGCGAAATGAACACGCCGGCGCGCGCCATGTCGTCCGGATCGTAAACCGTGGGACGACTGTTCAAGGCGGTCAATTCGGCATCGATCTTGGTTAGCCGCGCATCGACTTCGTCGGGAAGGTCGCTGCCATCGCCGTAGTCGTCGCCAATGCGGTCATATTCCTCGACCAGCACATCGCGCCGTGCCTGCTCGTCGTTGGTCAACGGAACGGTCGTGCCGACGATCCGGCGTTTGCCGCGCTCGCAGCCATAGGGCAGGTCGACGGCGGCCTCGACCCATTTCCAGCCTTCGGCACCGATTTCCTGGGCGAGTTCCGAGAGTTTTTCGTTCACAAGCAATTCGACCAATGCGGGATCCTGCAACCAGCCATCCTCGTCCGATGAGAACAGGTCGCGCATCACATAGCCACCAGCCTCGGTGTAGGCGTCAATGCCAATGAACCGGACGCGGCGGTCGCTTGCAGAAATCGCATCTTCGGTCAGCAAGCGGCGGATGTGGTAAGCCGGCACATGGTGCCCCTGATTGACCTGTTCCCAGACCTGCTCCTGGCGCGCATGGTTGTCGGTGACCGAGAAGGCCATGAGCTGTTCGAGCGTGATGCCGTCCTCGCCATAGACCTCGAGCAGGGTGGGGGAGACCGACGCGAGCCGAAGGCGCTGGCGTACGGTCGACACCGAGACGAAGAACCGCGCGGCGATGTCTTCCTCGGACAGGCCCGCTTCGATCAGCGCGCTGAAGGCACGGAACTGGTCGAGCGGATGCAGCGCGACGCGCATGACGTTTTCAGCGAGCGAGTCCTCTTCGGCAATCCCGGCTTCGCGCACGACGCAAGGGACCGGTTGATCCTTCGCCATCCGCTTGGTCTTCACCAGCAATTCGAGCGCTCGGAAACGGCGGCCACCGGCCGGTACTTCGAACATGCCGGTTTCCTTGCCGTCGGCATCGAGCAAGGGGCGGACGTTGATGCTCTGGAGCAGGGTCCGGCGATAAATGTCCTCGGCCAGATCCTCGATCGAAAGGCCTGCTTTCACGCGCCGCACATTCTTCTGGCTCAGCACCAGCTGCGAAAACGGGATGTCGCGCGAGGCGCTGAGCACGAGCTTGGGCAATGTCTTGGTCATGGGGTTTCTCCATGACGGGCCGCCCGAAAGACTCTCTCTCAGGCCCGAACCCGTCACGAAGCGAAGCGCCGCCCTCTCACTCTGAGAAGGCAGCGCAACGCATGAGTAACGGGCTGAGCCCTGCTGGCTTAATGCACCCGGTCGAGCAGCTTCTTGGCCTTGCCCTCCATGTCGAGCCGGGCGTCTTGATGCGGCTTGGACCGCGCGAGCGCGGTGATGCCCTGAACGAAATCGAAGATCGATTCCGGTGGGCGGCCTTCCTCGGCGAGGACGGTCTCGATGATCCGGCCGGTTTCAGCCTTGGAGAATCCGCGCGCCCGGAGGAAATCCTGCCGGTCTTCGTCGCTGCGGGCGACAATTCGCTCCCGCGCGGTCTTGATGCCGTTGATGAACGGCTGCGGCGAGGAATTGGCAAAGTTCAGCAGCGCCGGTTCGGCTTCATGGGCAAAGCGGTTCGCGGCATATTTGCTGTGGCGAATGCTGATCTCCTCGAAGTCCTCCACCCCCCACAGGTTCCGGTTCTGGCAGACCGCGCGCAGGTAGAAGCTCGCCATGCCGAGCGTCTTGGCGCCGACCTCGGAGTTCCAGCAGTAGAACCCGCGGAAGTAGAGATCGGGCGATCCGTCGGGCAGCCGCCCGGCTTCGATCGGGTTGCAATCATCGACCAGAAACAGGAAGACGTCGCGATCCGACGCATAGAGCGTGGTCGTATCCTTCGAGATGTCGACGTTAGGGTTGTAGACCCCGGTCGACCAGTCGAGCACGCCCGGAACCTTCCAGCGTGTGTCGCCGGTGCCGTTGCCAGCGATCTTCTGCACGGCTTCGACGAGTTCGTGGTCGTAGATCCGGCCATAGTCGGGCCCGGTCACGGCGCGCAGTTCGAGCCGGCCCCCGGAAACTGGATCGTCTGTTTCGAGCGTTTTGATCTGCTCGGCTCGGTTGGAGGTCAGCCCGTATTGCAGATTGATCGCGGCCAGCGGCGCCGGAAGTTGGCGCAGATAGGCAGCAGGAGCGCCTACCTGGCTGGCCAGTTGCCCAAAGCTCCAGTGAGTTGGCGTCACCGGTGCCTCGGCACCTGGCAACATGAGAGCCAGGCGTTCCGGATCATTGCGGTTTGCTTCGACATGGATCAGCGCCGTCTCGACCACGCGCGTCCGGCTCCGGTCAGACCGACCGCGCACTGATCGGGCCAGATCGCCCAGTGACAGAAACCTCTCATCATCTGGGCGCGAGAACCACTCCGACGACACCCGACCCACGCGCGAGCCGCGCGAGACATCGACCTTGTAACCGCCGCTTGAGTCGCGGCGCGTATCGAGAACCTGCATATCCATGGGAAGATCTCCATGACGGCTGGCCGGGAGCCTCTCTCTCGACCCTCAACCCGTCACGGCGAAGCCCGCCAGACTCTCACTCTCCCCCCTCAACGCTTACAACCGCGCGAGCGGCCAGCGAGATCGCCAAAGCAAGAAACTGCACCCTGAACGAGGCGGAGCATCGCGTCATCGCTCGCGCAGGCGGAAAGCCGGGGCCTGTCGGCTTTCTCGGCCTGCACTTCGGACGATGTCCGCCGGATCAGAGTGCGTGCGGGGGCCCATGCGTCAGGCACCGCGCCCTCAGGAGCAGGGCAGGCAGCCCTGCGGGACAGAGCGCGTCAGCAGCCCCGCTCTTCGTTTCGGGGCGTTGCGGGGTGTCCCCGCTGAGGTGGGTGTGAAGAAGCCGCGCAGCGGCTTCGACCAGGGAGGAAACGTCCTCCCGCACATCGAAAATCAAGCCTCTACGCCAGGCTACGAAACACGTTGATTACGTGGCGATTACGTGGCTCTCGACAGCCCCTCGGGAGGGGTGTATATTTGCAACTAAGTCGTTGAGAATTTTGGTGGACGCACTTGGGCTCGAACCAAGGACCCGCTGATTAAGAGTCAGCTGCTCTACCAACTGAGCTATGCGTCCATTCCGTGAACCCGCGAGGGGTGGCGGAAACGCGGTTTCGGAAGGGCCGGAGCCGTGTCCCGATTCGCGTGAGGCGCTGCATTTAGCGTGTCCCGGCCTGATGGCAAGAGGCTTTTCGCAGGTGCGGCAATTCAGGCTGCCAGGCTGCGCCGCGGGGCCATGCGGTTCCAGCGGTTGACCATCATCAACAGGCCGATGCAGATCATGTTGGTCATCATCGAGCTGCCCCCGTGGCTCATCCACGGCAGCGGGATGCCCTTGGCCGGGGCCATACCCATTACCATCAAGAGGTTGATGGCGATGTAGAAGAAGATCGTCGCGGTGGCGCCTGCGGCGAGCAGCGCGCTGAAGCGGTCCTGCGCTTCGGCGGCGACCTTCCAGCCCCACTTCAGGATCAGCGCATACATGGCGAGCACGAAAAGCCCGCCCATCAGACCCCATTCCTCGGCCATCGTGGCGAAGACGAAATCGGTGTGGGGTTCGGGAAGATAGTCGAGATGGCTCTGGGTGCCGTTGTTGAAGCCTTTTCCGAAGATCCCGCCCGAACCGATTGCAATCTTTGACTGCGCGATATGGTACCCTGCGCCCAGCGGATCGCTTTCGGGATCGAGGAAGGTCGTCACCCGGGCGCGCTGGTAATCGTGCAGCGCGAAGAAATAGATGAGCGGCAGCGCCGCTACCCCGGCGCCTGCCGCGCTGAGGAACCACCACAGGGGGAGCCCCGCGAGGAACATCACCACCACGCCCCCGAAGGCGATCGCGACCGAAGTGCCGAGGTCGGGTTGCAGCAGCACGAGCGCGATCGGCAGGACGATCAGCATTCCCGCCGGCACCACCGATCGCCACGAACCGATCATCCCGGCCGGCAGTGACGCATAGAAGCGCGCCATAGCCAGCACCACGGCGGGCTTCATCAGCTCGGAAGGCTGGATGCGGATCGGCCCGGCCTCGAGCCAGCGCTGGCTCCCCCCGCCGACCTGCCCGACGATCTCGACCGCGAGCAGCAGCAGCAGGACGACGAGGTAGGCGGGATAGGTCAGCACGTCGACCGCATTGCGCGGGAGCGAGGCGATGATAGCGGTCATCACCGCAAAGATGGCGAAGCGCAGGAAATGCGATTTGGCGAAAGGCTCCATCGCCCCCCCGCCAGCCGAGTAGAGCACCAGCCCGCCGAAGGATGTCAGCAGCACCAGCGGGATCAGCATCTCCCAGGGCTGGCGGGCGATCGGTTCGGGGATGATCCCCGAACGCTGGGTGAGCGTGCTCATGTGGCGGTCTCGGCGGGAGGGGCGGGGGAGGCGGCGGGTGCGGGCGACGGGCCTGCGGCAGGCGCGCCGGGCGGCGTGCCCGAGGGGTTGGCCTCGGGCCGCGGGGCGATCACTTCGCCGGCGATGGCATCGGTCTGGGTGGCGGCGCGGCGGGCTTCGGCGTCGACGCGGTCGAGGATTTCCTCGTCGCGCCGCGGCGGGCGGCTG
>NZ_LSKQ01000301.1 GCF_001557115.1 Erythrobacter sp. CCH5-A1 | reverse complement strand
TGGATTGTTCAAAAAGGTCGGTCACGGTCTGCTCCTGATGCTGAACCGCATCAGGTCATCCCCCTCCCCCCTTTGGCGAAGCTGCTTCGTTTCAGGGAGAAGATCTCAGTTAGAAGAACGCCTACTAATCGAGTGAAGTTATCCGACTGCTCGGTAGCGAACACCAATCCGCTGGATTGCGCTTTCGCGTCGTGTTCGGATCTGCTGTGCGATTACGTCAGCCGTTGCTCTGTCCGGATAGCTCGTGGTGACCGCCCTGCCCTTTGACCCAATCCGTCCCCACCGCCGCTCAATGGTTGTCCAGCCAAACAGATCGGTTTCGATCCAGAGGTCGTAAGCGCGTGCAACATTGCGTGAGGGGTCGATAGCCTGCCAATGCCACGACTGGTTGAACGGTGTTTCCATGATGGCAGCGTGGCAGAGACATGGGTGAGCGGTCCAACCGGAAATCTGAATCACAGACCCGTCAGTGATTCAGTGAAGCGATTGGAGGCTGTGACCTGGCTCAACACTTTCAAAACATCATCAAAAAAACGCCGCTGCTTGCAGCGGAAGGATTTCTGATTCTAGAGATTCAGATTCAGAGCTAAATTCTGATGTAAGTTCAATGCCCTATGACAATGTTCCTGACCCGGCGGGGGTGTTTGGCTGACCTTATGGGGGCTATCACCTGACCGAGTGGGGGCTTCCCCCTGACCTTCTGGGGCATTCCTGACCAATTGGGGGAAGTGCCAATGTCTGATCTGCAAGCTCCCATTCGAGAGGATCGCGCTGCCTGTTCTCGCAAAAACTGAGTCCTATCCTGTATCTTCTGACAAGCGTTGCCGACTCGCAGGAAATCCGCCGATTCCGGCAGTCTATTCAGCTCGTTTAATCCTGACCTTTTGGGGGCTGCGTTCAAGGTTCGATCCTGACCTGACTTGACGTAAGAGGTCAGGTCAGGCAGCAAATGCGTTCCCAAGAATCGAGCTACGATCGCAGTATGGCATGGAAGCGGATGACAGCCCAATAGCTGAGGCTCTCGAAGAGAAGCCTGAAGAGGCAACACCGGGCCGTGCGATGCGCGTCGCTGCTGCATTGAAGGCGAAAGGCGGGGACGAGTTTGCCAAGCCGGGCAACATCATCGAGATCAAGTTCGTCAAAGGTGAGTCACTGAGCCTGACAGCATCCCGGCTCCTTGCCCTCATGATTCTGACTGCCGGTGGTGATGCGTGGGAGGACCGGCCTCACCGCATTCGCAAGGCCGATATCCGTCGCGGCCATAAAGGCAATGAGCGGATCAGCGATATGCTGCAGGAACTTCATCGCACTTTGTTTGCTGTGGATGATAAGTCGTGGAGAGGAAAGAAGGCCACCCTCCTGTTTTCCCTGATCTCCCGGTCCAAAGAGGAGACGGACGAGGATGGTGGTGAGACGGGATGGATCGAATGGGAGTTCACGCCTGATGCGCGCAAGCTGATCCAGGCGTCTGAGACCTATGCGGTGCTCAATCGGCAAGCGGTCTTGGGCTTCCGCTCGAATTATGCCCTGAAGCTTTACGAGCTAGGAGCGCTTCGCCTTCATCGACGGCAGGCAACCTGGAGAGGAGATATGCAAGCGCTGCGGGCAGCGCTTGGCATTCCGCCTGACGTTTACACCGACTTTGCTCAACTTCGGCGCAAGGTGTTGGAGAAGGCAAAGTCCGAGATTGACCAGTTGGCGCACTTTCGCGTCGAGTGGCGTGAAATTCGACAAGGGCGAACGGTCACCGAGCTTGAGTTCCGATTTGAACCGAAAGGGGCACCTGAAGTCCTCGAAACGGTAGATGAACTGGATAGGCACTCCGCGGGACGCCAAGCAAGGCGTACTGGCTCTGTCGAGACTGTGACAGCGGGGCAGGGTGCAATCGCCGCACCAGCGACCGACGCGCCTGTCACTAAGCAGCTAGAATCAACTTTCCCCTCGTCAGGTTCGATCCGCTTCGGACACGCCGATCTGCTTGAAGTCGCCAAAAAGCACGGCGGCGGATGGGATGTCGATCTTATCGCGAGCGGATTCCGCGAGCACATGGGCAATCGGTTGGAGAAGCTACGTGGCGCCAAGCTGATCGCTGCCTGGAAGGGTTTTTGCGAGGGGTGGGTAAACCGGCGGGGGCGACCCTGAGCCGCCTAAATTGCACGCGTGCAATTCTCCTTGCCCCCACCGAGTCAGGATGGCGCGCATCCATCCTAAAATCGGCCCGACAAGGCGTCTGAACTTTCGAAATTTGTGATTTTCTTGACCGAAAAGCGCAAGTGGGTGTAGCACACTCCCAATTGCGAAAGGACGGCATGTGTCTAACGGACTTCAGATCGATGAAGCCGAGCGTTTGGTCTCGGTGGCAACGCTAGCCAGTCGAACATCCTCAGTGCTCGAAAAGCTGCGCGACTCCGCACGAAGCGCTCGGGCAGATGCGCGCCGGGAGCCTACCTTTACGATCGGGAAGGCAGCCGAGCTCGTCGGGCGGACACCGGCGGCCATTCGGGACGCCGAGAAAGATGGAAGGCTGCCCGAGCCAGCGAGGACAGATAGCAATCGGCGCGAGAGATACACTCTTGCCCAGCTTAACGATATGCGCGGCGTATTCGGCACGAGGCCGTATCGTGCTCCGACTGATCCGTGTTGCGTGGTTGCGGTTCAGAATTTCAAAGGCGGTGTCGGCAAATCGACGCTCTCCGTACATCTAGCGCAATACCTCGCGATCAAGGGCTATCGTGTTGCATTGATCGACTGCGACAGTCAGGCGTCTGCGACGACGCTGTTCGGCTACGTGCCAGACCTCGATCTGACAGAGGACGATACCCTCTACCCGTTCCTTCGTGAGGGTGAGCGGTCATCGCTCGACTACGCCCTCCGCAAGACCCATTTCGACGGCCTTGAATTGATCCCTGCCAATCTTCGGCTGTTCAATTCCGAGTATGAATTGGCCGCCAGAATGGCGCAGGGGAACGGTGCCTTGCTCGACCGCCTGAAGGAAGGGATTGAGAGCATCTCGGACCGGTTCGACGTCATCGTCATGGATCCCCCGCCGGCGCTCGGCGCAATCTCTCTGTCCGTGTTGCGGGCTGCGAATGCGTTGGTGGTGCCGGTCCCTCCGACCGTGATGGACTTCTCGTCGACCGCTGCTTTCCTATCAATGCTTGATGAAACGATTGAGCAGCTCGCGGACCGGGGTCTTGCGCCAGAGCTGACGTTTTTGCGCTTCGTCGCTTCAAAGGTCGATGAGAACAAGTCTATGCAGAAGGAGCTTCTGCAGTTGATGCGGACCTTGTTTGGTCACGCCATGGTTCGCACGCCGCTCAAGGATTCTGCCGAGATCGACAATGCGACTGCGCGGCTAATGACCGTTTATGAACTCGACGGACCGGCCACGAGTTCGGCGGTGCGCAATCGCTGCTTGAACTATCTTGATGGCGTGAACTCTGAGATCGAAGTCGACATTCGATCGATGTGGCCAAGCCATCAGAAGCGCCTCCGCCAGGAGGCATTGGTATGAGCCGCTGGGGAAATTGCACGCGTGCAATTCTGCTGATGGGAGGCATGCATGAGTAGGAAGAACAGCGGCTTTGCCGCCGACTTGGCGGCAGGAATCGATTTGACCGAAGAGTCCGCCGCGCCGCGGCGATCGAGCATCGCTTCGAATGTGCTGACCGGGCGTTCAAACCGTTTGGCTGATCTCGCGTCTGGGGCGATTGTTTCGCGCACGCATGAGCTCGTCGACCCGGCAAGGTGTCGGATGTGGTCTGGCCACAATCGCGACTATGCGCTCCTCACCGAGGAGCGCTGCGCTGACCTGATTGAGAGCATTAAGGCGCAGGGCCGACAGGAGATCCCGGCAATTGTCAGGCGCCTGTCTGGTGACGACGGATATGACTTCGAGGTCATTTGCGGTGCACGGCGGCACTGGTCGATCAGTTGGCTGCGGGCGCACAACTATCCAGACTTCAAGTTCCTCGTGGACGTCCGCGAAATCGGTGACGAGGAGGCGTTCCGGCTCGCTGATCTCGAGAACCGCGCACGAGACGACCTCACCGATTTCGAACGGGCGAAGGACTATCTGCGAGCTTTGACGGCCTACTACGAGGGTCGGCAGAAGACGATGGCCGAACGCCTCAAGGTGTCCGAAAGCTGGCTAACACGTTATCTCGATCTGGCCCGCTTGCCCGGAGAGTTGACCAGAGCCTTTGCCAATCCGCAGGAACTCGGAATTCGCAATGCGATCGCCCTCAAGGCGCTCATGAAGCCTGAGGACCGGAAGGAGAGAGCCTTCCGGGAGGCAGCCCGGCTTGCCGCGGAGCGCGAGCGAACTGGCCAGTCACCTTCTGTGCTGGAAGTGATCAAGGCGCTTTCTCTTGCGGTCGATCCCCCCAAGAAGTCAGGATCCCCCAAAAAGTCAGGAAAGGCCGAGACTGTCGCCAATGCTGTGGGCCAGCCTGTACTTCGGATTGAGGGAGCTGATCGCAAGGGGGTTCGGATCACCTTGTTGAACAAGGGTGGTGCAACGCGCCAGGAAGCCGAAGAGGCTATCCGCGGTGTACTAGATCAGCACTGGCCGGTAGCATAGCGCTATCGATCTCGCGCAAGCGCACCATGCCTGCCTCCTGCAGCGACAATACGGATTGCGAAGCGGTTCGCTTTGTCACGCCAAGGCTTCTTGCAAGTTCCGCTCTGGTGAGGGGGCCAAGGCTGACAATCATGCGCCACGCCTGCGGAGCGGTGGAGGAGGCATACAGTCGTCCGGCCAGCTGCTTGTCGGCCAGAGCGACAGCTTCTCGCATCATCCGCAAGTCGGCCGCGGCTTTGTCGGCGGCCGTCTGAATCGCTGAACGGAGAAGCGCGGGCAGGGGTTCTTCGTGGAATTCGCGGAACAGGACCCGCGGCGTCACGCCTGCAAGCGCCAGCGGGGCCGACCCCAAGCCAAAAAGATGCGGCCGCATGGCCGTCGCCAGTGAGGCGGCCCAGGCCGCGCCACGCGGCGCCGAGCGCGTGATCGCGAACCCGCCGACATTGATCATTTCGCTCCCGCCTTCGAAGAAGTCGAGTTCCTCGGTTCGCAGTTCCTCAAGCCACTCAAGCAGGGTGCCCACAGGATCTCGGGTCGGTAGCAACGCATCGAGCCGCTCGAGCGCGCGATCGGCGGGCAAGTAGGCCTCGCTGAACCCTTCGGAGTGGTTTTTCGCGGCCATGGCCAGCTTGGCGGCATGGGCGAGGCGAGGGTGACCTCGCCGGCTGACCCACGACAAGAATTGACGGCGCTCCTCGGAATACCACGAGCGCACAAGCTCGTCGGCCTCAAGCCCCGGATTGTGTTCAATTCCAAGATTATCAAACGGATAATCGCGCACATGCATGCGCCAGAGGCGCCGGAGTGAGGCCAGCGCAAGGCATTCGGACAGCTCGGGTGAGATGAAGGGGAGGGCGCCTTCGATCCGCGCAAGGGTCAGTTGCCAAGGGGGAGGGTAAGGCGCCATCGGCCAGATAGTATATAAATGGCCTAAAAAGTATACCCAGCTTGTACGGTGCCTTTGCTGTCCGATAAATGCCCTTCACGGACGACATGCTAATCTATATAAAGCAGGCGAAATGCGCTGCGATGTCGCCCCGGCCCGAAGGCAAGGGCAGGGCACAGCAGCTGCATTGAAGCTGGAGGAGTGCCGCCTTGGATGATGATAGCAGCAAGGCTTTGGGGCTCTCAGATGAGGCTGCGCTCGCGCCCTTGGGGAATGTGATCCCGCCGCAGCTCGCGGCTGAAATCGAAGCGGCCCGCTCATACCGGGCGCGCTCCAAGGCGGCCAACACTGTCCGAGCCTATGACAGCGACTGGCGGCAGTTCGAAGAATGGTGCTGGGTGCGCGATCTTGAGCCTATGCCGGCTATGCCGGAGGCAGTTGCCACATACCTTGCCTCGCTGGCGCAGGCGGGGAGGGCGGACAGCACTATTGGGCGGCACCTTGCCGCCATCGCCTGGCACCACAGGCAGGCAGGTCAGGTAGCACCCCAGCATCGAGATCCGCGTGATGTGATTGCTGACACACTTGCTGGGATCCGCCGCGAGCAGCGTGCGCGGCCAACGCGCAAGAAGAGCGCTATTCTGGCAGCTGATCTCGCGCGGATGATTGCAGCGGCCGAAGGCCAGAGTCCGCGGGCTATCCGCGACCGGGCGGTCATGGCACTTGGGCTGGCGGCGGCGTTGCGGCGTTCCGAACTGGTCGCGCTACAGCTGGCTGACCTCGAACTGGTGCGCGAGGGGCTCAAGCTGAC
>NZ_LSKQ01000300.1 GCF_001557115.1 Erythrobacter sp. CCH5-A1 | reverse complement strand
CGCTTATCGAGGCACTGCCGACACATACGGTCAGAAGTGAAGACCAGATCAGGTACCAGCAATTCTCGACGCCCGCAGACCTCGCAGCGCTTTGCGTGATTTTGGCGCAACCGCTCGCAACCGATATCGTTCTTGAACCGAGCGCGGGACATGGCGCTCTCGTTGCAACTCTGCCCAATGTCAGCGCATTGCATCTCAACGAAATCGACCCGCGCAGGCGTGAGAAGTTGGCCCTGCTGTTTCCTCAGGCCACCACAACAGGGATCGATGGAGCCATGCTGGCCTCCCATCTCGACGCGGCAGTGCAGCCAAGCCTGATCCTGATGAACCCGCCGTTCTCCCGGTCAATGGGACGAGGAGCAGACGAGTTCGCAGCGGTGCGTCACCTGCGCGCTGCCATAACGCGCCTCAAGCAGGGGGGGCGGATCGTCGCGATCATGCCGGACTGGTTCACGACGAGCGCAAAGCTTGCGAAAATCTACGAAGACACCTTTGCCTCTTGCACGGTCCGCA
>NZ_LSKQ01000299.1 GCF_001557115.1 Erythrobacter sp. CCH5-A1 | reverse complement strand
GTACATCAACCGTTCAACCACCGAGGAACTGTCCGGAAATTAAGGGGCAACTACAAAGATACGCGCGCGTTGTTCTTGCGAGAGGCCGAGATTCGACTGCACAACAACGCAGGCGTGGCGCGGCTCGAGTCCGTTCAAGAACGCCGCCATGCCGGCGCTGTCATCGAGATCGTAGTCCCATGAGCAGTGGCAGAAGCCATGTTCGGTTGCGGCGATGAGGTCCTGGTGTGGTCCGGGCACCGCGTCGCAATAGGTCCCGTAGAGGACATATTCGGAAAAGCGGAAGTTGCCGCACAGAACCTGCGCCCAGTTCTTTCCCGTCGTTTCTTCGATACGTGCGATCATCCCGCGCATCACCTTGGGCGAAACCTGAATGGCGGGAATGATGTAGTCGTAGCCCGGGTAGCCTATCTCCGGCACGCCGAGGCAGCGCTGCGCGATGCGGTTCCACAGCTGGTGCTGCGGACCGTCACCGCGGCCTGGCGCGCGGAAGAACTTCACCCGGCTGCCCTCAAAGACATCGTCTTCGGCAAGCGCCCGGTGAAAAATCACGTCGCTGTCGACCACCACGACGGCGTCTTCCTCCAATGTGGCGCTGAAGCCGATCTTGATCAGCTGCTGGTAGATCCAGCCGCGCACTGGCATCAGGGGGAAACGCCACCAGATGCGACGTCCCGGCAGGTTGATCTCGATGAACTGCGGGAGGATCGTCTTGCAGTCGATGACCTTGCGCCGGTCGCTCGCATAGTGCTCGAAAAGTGCGTAATCGGAATGGTCGACGAGGACGTAATGGGTAACATCGGGCATGTGCCGATCGATGCTGGCGCAGAGCTTGGCGAAGTCAGCCGTGTCCCCGACGTAGGTTTTCGTAAAGAGGGCGAACGTGCGGCTCATTTCATGCTCCGTATCTGCGATGCAGGCGAAAGCCTGTACGAGCGTTTGGGGGGATGAGGTGGCACTCGCATGAGAGGGGAAGGCGCAACAAGTCGCTGCGGCACATATTGAAGCCGCCATTGCGAGAGCGTTACGCCGGCGCCGGTCACCATCAGCATCCACGCCGCGACACCTTCCCATAGGTGTACGGTAAAGCCGCTGAAGATTACGGCCACCAGAGAGGTTCCGATCGCGAAGGCGGTGCGACGGACGTCCGGAGGAGCGCGCCTGCACTGCACTGCCAGAGCGGCAACCGTGCCCGCATTTGTCAGGAATGATGCGATGGCCATGGGCAATCCCAAGAGCATTGCCGATATCAGCCAGTACGAGTCGACCGATGGATTGACCATCCACTCTGGACGTTCCCAGTCGCGCAGTCCGATCCCGAAGAATGGATTGTTCACGACCTCCGCCCCGGCATATTCCCAGATCAGTTGTCGATAGTAACTGCTGCTCGAGTCGAGCAGAACGTAGCGTGTGAAAACCGAAAGCGGCCCGTTTTGGCTCACCGCCGAAACAGCCAAATAGGCAAGAAAGAAATAAATCCCGGCAGTGAGGAACACCGGAAACTTGCTGATGCGCTGAACCCAGTTCATCACCATGAACGTCACGCATAGTATGAAAGCAATGATTGCCCCGGAACTGACGGAAAAAATGCAACCAAGCGAAACCATGATAGCGAATATCTTGGTGGTCATCCGACGCGGCAGATACCACGCCAAGGGGATGGTTGCGGCCAAGAAAACGCCGCCCAGAATGGGGTGGGGAAACGGTCCGGCGGCGCGATACAAACCGAAGCGCGTTTCGTCCTTAACGCGCTCCATGGCTTTCCCCAGCAAGTCGGCGAGAAATGGGCGGAGGATAAGGCGCCCCTGCAGCGATTCCACCGCCATCATTGCCGCTGCCGCCGCGAACCCGGGGAGCACTGCCAGGAAGTAGACGCGGAAATTGTCGGGACTTCGCAAGGTTGCTCGGCCGACGAGATAGGCCAAAGCGAAGTCGGCGCCTCGCGAACCCCCTGTCACGATCGCGGCGGTGATCGACTCCGTCACGAGCAATGCGATGATGTGCCAGATGGCGGCAATGGCTACGAAGAGATCGATCAGGTTCAACCTCGGAACATGCTTGAAAGCCTGCGATATCGCGAAGGGCGCGAGCACAAAAAGGAACGCTCGGTAGGGGAAGAGGTCTGCTCCTGCGACCTCCACCGTCAATTCGCGCGGCATGAGGCACGCATAGGTCAGCAAGATCGGAACCCACACGTGGGACGGGATCGCGGAGAAGAATGACTGCGCTTTGCGGGGCGCGGGGCGTGGAGCGGCTTGGCGCTGCGCGGGCACCACGAAGTCTGTCACGCCACCTGCTTGGCGAGCGATCGGACCGGTTGCACCGGACCGGCGTCCCGCAAACGCAGCACCATGGCTCCGGTTCTGGTTCATTTATCGCTCGATCCGACATTGGCACAGCGCGGAAGGCCTTGGGAAATCAATCAATCCTCCATGTCGTCACACAGCCGGTCAGGTGGCCCGGGCGCTATTGTCGCGGGCCCAGACCGATGCCTTCCCGCGTACCCGGTTCCAGCGGGCAAAGACCCGCGAGGCAAGCTTGATCGCGAAGAACACCGCCAGGTCGGAGGGCGCGGCGCCGCTCCGCAAAGCTTTGGACCATCCCCCGCGCTGATTGGTATTCACGAAATGTTGGCTGGGATAGATCTGTCCAACTTCGGCGTTGCCGCTCTGACGGCGTGCCTCGATCCTGATCTGTTCCTGCACTGTGCGCGGGGGACGGACAACCGAGAAGACCGGTTGTCCATTGCTGTCCTCGGCAATGTACCGCATCGCCTCGTCTGGAAACCGGGTATGAATCCAGATATCATCCCCGATGATGGGCGGGAATTGCCCGATCTTGGCAAGTGCGTCCTCAGATAGCCCATAGCAGCCCGCGCCACCCTTACCGGCCTTCGCATAGGGCTGGCGAAGCCATGCGCGATAATAGGCTTTCATGAGAGCACTGCAGCGCGAGAGCTCCATTTGGATCGCCGGAGCTGCAGTCATGACACCCGGCTCACGCAAAGCAGCGGCAAGCGCGGCGAGCGAAGAATAGCTGCATTCGCAATCCGCATCGAGAATGATGCGCGGGAAATGCGAAGCCGCCTGGTTGGCCGCATTTATGGCGCCGGTCTTCGAACCCTTGGGCAGGTCGAGCACGATGGCGTCAGGAGCAACAGCCCGCGCAATTGCCACGGTGCGGTCGTGACAGCCATTTGCGGAAACGATGACTTCCGGGCGAGCATTGGCAGGCGCTCCAGCATAGATTGCCTGTAGGCAGCGTTCGATCACGCTTTCTTCATTATGTGCTGGAATTATTACACAGAATGGTGCCGCGCTCATGCTCTGTTCCGGGTCGAAAAAACTGATGCCATTTCATTCTGATTAACCAGACGGCGGTGGGCGTCCCAAATCCACTTATCCCGGCACTATCGGCCTTGTGTTGCCGCGCTGAGACAGCAGAACCGGCCTCAAGAGGTCAGGCACACGATACCTGAAGCGCCCCACCTCAAACACCCTGCACCGGTGATCTGCCGCATCGAGGTGGCCGATGTTCTAGCATGCAACTCAGCAGGCAGGGGCACAGCGTAACGAGGCCGCAAATCCCGTATCCGGTGTCACGACGAGCCATCGTTGCCATATCGATAGTACGTATACTGGTACGCATAATCCCCGCCTGCCTCAAGTGCCCGGTACTTGGTCAGGACGCTGCCGAGCAGGTTGGCGCCGACCGCGCGCAGACGGTTGATCGAAGTGCTGGCTTGCGCAAAGCTTGTCCGGTTTGCTTCAATCACAAGCACGGTTGCGTCGGCCACCTTGGCGGTTTCAGCTGCGTCGGCAAGGCCCAGCATCGGGGCGGAATCGATGATGACCAGCGAGTATTCAGCGCGGCAAGCCTCGATGAAATCGGCGAAGGCCTGGGAAGAGACCAGTTCCACCGGGTTGGGCGGAATCCCTGCGACGGGGAGGATCGCGAGTTTGTCCATGATCGTCTCGATCTTTGCTTCATCAAAGCTCGCGTGGCCGAGCAGGACTTCGACAAGGCCTGCCTGCGGCCGCTCCATATCGAGCAGATGGTGGATCGATGGCTTGCGCAAATCGGCGTCGATCAGCAGCACGCTGCGCCCGAGCCGCGCAAACAGCTGCGCAAGGATGAGCGCGGTCGTACTCTTGCCTTCGGCGGCTTGGCTGCTCGTGAATTGCACCACCGCGCCGTGGCGCGGCACCGCGAAGTCGATCGTTGAACGGATCGCCGCATAGGCTTCCATCAGCGTGCTGAACTGCTGGCCTGTCTCTTTTGCCAGGTCCTCGACCTTAACAAACGGGGTCTGGCCGAGGAAGGGCAGACCGAGGCGATCCTCGATGTCCTCACTGCGGCGGAACTGGTCAACGAACACCTCACGCAGCATCGCAAGGCCGCCGGCAGCCGCAACGCCCAACACCAGCGCGAGCAGCAGGTTGCGCGTCAGGCTCGGTGCAATTGGCGAGTCGGGCACCATTGCGGTATCGAGCGGGGTGATCGAACTCGACTGAAGGTTCGATGCGGCATTGATCTGGTTGAAGCGATCGAGCAAGTTGGTGAGCTGCGCGCGCAGGGCCTCGGCCTCGCGCTCGAGGCCGGTGTATTCGACCTTCTTGTCTTGCTCTACCAGAGCGTCCGAAGTCACCGAAGCCAGTTCGCGCTGCATCGCTTCCTCTTGCTGCCGTGCGACCACGAACTGCCCGCGGATCGATGCCTTTACGTCGGCCCCGGTGCGTTCGATCTGCTGGTCGATCAGCGACAGGCGTGAGCGGATGTCGGCGATTGCGGGAAAATCGTCATTATAACGCTGGCGCAGCACCGAAAGCTCGGCGCTGAGCTTGGCGCGCTCTGCGGTCAATTCTTGTACGACCGGGCTGCCGAGGACCTCGGGGATCTGGGCGGCCGGCAAGTTCGAGATCGCGCGCCACTTTTGCTCGGCGGCAATCCGGTTGGCACGTACCTCAGCGAAGGTCTCGTTCACGCTGGACAGGTTGGCGCCAACGATGGTGCTCGAAGCACCTTCTTTGTCGCTGCCCATCGTTTGCTGGGTGACGATCCCTGAATTGCGGGCATAGGCATTCGCGGCGAGTTCGGAATCGTTCAGTCTGGCGCGGACCTGCTCGATCTGCTTGAGCAGATATTCGCGTCCATAGGCGTTGCTGTCGATACTGCGCCGCACATCGGTCTGGACGAAAGCCTTGGCATATCCATTGGCGATCTCGGCTGCGAGCGTCGGTTCCTCGGAGGTGACGCTGATCGCAATGATCTGCGATTCGGTGGGCAGGGTCGCAGTGACGCTGCTCTGCAAGATTTGCGCGGCAAGCTTGACCTTGTCTTCTTCCCATTGCGCGTCGGTGCGGTTGGCGGGACGGCCCTCATCGACGTCGGCCCCGAGGAGATCGTTGCGCTTGCCGAGGTTGAGCTCACGGGCGACCTGTTCGGCGAGACTGCGGCTCTGCACAATCTCAACCTGGGTTTGCATGAACGCCTTGATCTCGCTCGGCGAAACGATCTGGGACGAAGCGTCTCCTTCCACGATCTTGTTGCCCCACGGCGAGACACGGACTGTCGCGGTTGCCTCGTAGGTCGGTGGGGTCAGCAGGGTGAACGCGATCCCGCCCATGAGAGCCAGCACCAGCACGCTGCCGATCAGCCAGCGCTGCCGGAACAGCGCGCCGCGGAGCCAAGCAACATCGAACTGCGGGCCCTTGGGCTGCTCGACATAGTTTGCTGGAAGGTACTGGTCGCCCCAAACGCTGACGCTGGTGGGCTCCGAGGCCTCAATAAAGGAGCGTTCGTTCATTCAATCAACATCCGTTTTGGGCGCACTCTGGACTGGCGCGAGGGATAGGCCATTCGCTAGACGCACTTCAGCCTACCCAAATCAGGCAAGCCGGCAGCTGTTCATCGGACTCCAGCCGCCGCAAAGATACCGAAAGCAGGCAGTGCCTTCAGCAAATCCTCCCAGAACACCGAAAGCCCATCGGTGCCCATGACCACCCGATCGCCCGGTTCAAGCACCGGATCGAGCATCGTGCCACGCCGAACCTGCTGGTAGTCAAACTTGGCAATCATGATCCCCTCCGGGCTTTCCCGGAAGACCGCCACCTGCTCGACCTTGGCGACCCGCTTGGGGCCAGAAGCAAGCGCAATCGCAGTCGACAAGCGTGCGCCGGGCTGGAAGCTGTAGACGCCCGGCTTTTCGACCGCCCCCTCAACGGTAACCAGATGCGATGCAAATTCAGTGACATTGACGCTGACCATCGGCGATTTCAGGCCGAGCGCGGCGAAGCGGCGCGTCAGGTCTTCTTCAAACTGCTTGGCGGTCATGCCAACAGCCGGGATCGAGCCGAGCATCGGCAGCGAGACATTGCCCTCAACCCCGATCCGCAAGCTTTCGACCGAGAGATCAGGTTCGCGGAAGACAGTGACCGAGATCTTGTCGGTCGGGCGCAGCAGATAGACGTCGGGGAGGCTGGTGGAATAGCCGGCCTGACCCAGTTCGCTGACCGGTTGCGTGACCGCAGCGCCGATGTTCGGTTCGGGTGTTGACGCACAGCCCGTCAGTGCCGATGCGGCCCCAATGACCATCGTCATGGCCAGCCCAGCTTTGTACTTGCGTTCCTTCACCTGTCCCTCCTTCATGGCACGAATTCGCTTATACGCTCGATTTCTGCGGTGCAACATTATTGCGGCCTGCTGGCGTACCGATGCCCCCTCCCGCGCTGCCGTGCGTTCCGCTTCGTCCCGGCTTGATGCAACCCTGCACGGGCTGTAACAGCCGGGTCGATCTGAACGACCCTGGCCTGATCAGGAGCAACGTAACGTGGCCACCGCAGCACCCTCGATCCTGAGCTTGATGGCCGCCGGACTCTACACGGTGATCATTGCAGTGTGTCTGTATGCCGCGACGGTCGCAAGGCGGTCCTCTCAGCCGCGCGCACATTACTGGATCTGGGGGCTGATCGGTCTGGGCTTCGGTGCTTTCGCGCTGCTGCGCATCGTCGGGGCCGAGGAAATGCTGCGCATGATGTTGCGTGATCAACTGTCGAACGACGGCATCTATGCTTCGCGGCGTTCCATTCAGCGCCCTGTGGTCATTGTCTTGATGCTCATGTTCGCCGCGTCGATGCTTTGGGGCCTGATGCAACAATATCGCGCAGCGGTGCATGGCAGGCGGAACACCGCGCTCTTCATCGCCCTGGCCGCAGTAGCAACGATGCTGTTTGTGATGGGGCTGCGGATTATCTCGCTCCACCAGGTCGACTGGGTTCTCTATGGCCCTGCCAAGCTTAACTGGTTCCTCGATATCGGCGCCAGCCTGACTGTGGCGGCTGCGGCCGTCTATTATGTTCGGCTGGTTTGGCGGCGTATCTGAACCGCCACGTCAGTGCAGCGATTCAATGATCTGAGCGATCTGGCGGCTGGCAGTGCCATCGCCGTAGGGATTATGGGCCGCTGCCACCCGGCGATAGGCTACCGGATCATCGAGCAGCCGGCTCGTTTCAGCAAGAATGGTCGCGGCGTTCGCGCCAACCAGCTTCGCGGTTCCGGCGGCGACGCCCTCGGGCCGCTCGGTGGTGTCGCGCATCACCAGAACTGGCTTGCCGAGGCTCGGTGCCTCCTCCTGGATTCCACCGGAGTCGGTGAGCACGATGTCGCTCGCCGCCATCATGGCGACCCAGTCGAGGTAGTCGAGCGGGTCGATCAGCGCGATGTTGCCGTGGCCAGCAAGCACCGGACGCATCACTTCGCCGACATTGGGGTTGGGATGGAGCGGGTAGATGATGGCGACATCGTCGCGCGCCGCAAGCGCACGCAGTCCCTCTGCAATCTCCCGCATTCCCGCACCGAAGTTCTCGCGCCGATGGGCGGTCACAGCGAGGATCCGCTTGCCCGCAAAGCGCTCCCTGA
Source organism: Erythrobacter sp. CCH5-A1 (assembly GCF_001557115.1). Lineage (GTDB taxonomy): Bacteria > Pseudomonadota > Alphaproteobacteria > Sphingomonadales > Sphingomonadaceae > Erythrobacter. Next base: position 43,946 of record NZ_LSKQ01000299.1, on the reverse strand, counting down.
GCGGCGCGATTGCAGGGGCGAGCGACGGATCGGCGGCAATCTTCGCCTGTGCAAACATCAGCGCATCGATCACCGTGTTGCCGGTCACATGGATCGCACTTTCCGCAACATTTTCAGCGCGCAAGGCGTCGGCTGCCGTCTCGGTCGGGGCAAAGTGCAGATCCGCTACAACGCCGGTGACCTTGCGGTTCACCTCCTCGGGCCAGGGCGAATAGATGTCGCCGCTGCGCAGACCGGCTTCGACATGGCCAACCGGAATCCGCCTGAAATAACATGCGAGGGTCGCCATCATGGTGGTCAAGGTATCGCCGTGGACCAGCACCCGATCGGGCTTCAACCTGTCCAGAGCCTCGCCAAAACGTGTCAAGATGCGCGCCGAGAGGGCATCCAGCGATTGGCTGGGCTGCATCAGGTCGAGGTCCAGGTCGGGCCTCAGCGAGGCTAGAGCCAGCACGGAATCCAGCAATTCGCGGTGCTGAGCGGTCACCACCACCTGGACATCGAAGCGCCCTGTCTCGCGCAGAGCGGCCACCACCGGGAACATCTTGATCGCTTCGGGACGGGTGCCGAAGGCCACCATGATGCGCGGCTTGCCGAGGGCGGACGTCATCGCCGCAGCATGCCGCGCGTGTCGAACACCAGCTTGCCCGCCAGATCGGCAGGCGACAGATGCTTGAACGCGGTGTGATCGACCAGCACCACCACAATCTCGGACTGACCCAGCGCGGCGTCAAGCGTCACGAGCCGGGCACCCGTGCCGTCGAAAGCCTTGGGCAATTTGTCGGTGAACGGCTCGACCACCAGAATGCGGTCCCCGTGGGTGTGGGCCAGCGCCTCGGCGATCTCGAGCGCGGGGCTTTCGCGGAAGTCGTCGATGTCGGGCTTGAAGGCGAGGCCGAGCAGCGCGACCTTGCCCTCGGGCGCGGCATCGAGCAGCGCGCGGATCTTGACTTCGGTGTGAACCGCCTTGTGGTCGTTCACCTCGCGCGCGGTGCGCACCAGGCGGGCGGCCGAAGGCGCGCCCGATACAAGAAACCACGGGTCGACCGCGATGCAGTGCCCGCCCACGCCCGGGCCGGGCTGGAGGATGTTGACGCGCGGATGGCGGTTGGCGAGGCGGATCACCTCCCACACGTCCACGCCGATCACGTCGGCGATCATCGACAGCTCGTTGGCAAAGGCGATGTTGACGTCGCGGAACGAGTTCTCGACCAGCTTCACCGTCTCGGCCACACGCGCGGTGGTGTAGAGGCAGTCGCCCTTCACGAAAGAGGTGTAGAGCACCGCAGCACGCTCGGCGCAGGCGGGCGTGACGCCGCCGATCACACGGTCGTTGTGCACCAGTTCGTTGACGATCCGCCCCGGCAGCACGCGCTCGGGGCAATAGGCCAGCGCGATGTCCGCCTCGTCATCGCTGCCGTCCTTGGGCACGACGAGATCGGGACGCAGCTCGCTGATGATGGCGGCCACCCGCTCGGTTGTGCCGACCGGCGAGGTGCTCTCGACGATCACACAAGCACCCGGCAGGATCTTGGGCGCGATGGCGCGGGCGGCGGCCTCGACATAGGTGATGTCGGGCGATTTGCCCTCGCCCAGCGGTGTGGGCACGGCGATCATGTAGAAGCTGGCGGTGGGCACCTCGGTCGAGGCGACCAGTGTCTGCGCCGTGATGGCGTCGTGAACCAGTTTGTCGAGATCGCGTTCCTCGATATGGACGCGCCCCGCATTGACCGTGTCTACGACCTTCTGCGAGACATCCACCCCGCACACGCTCCAACCATAGGAGGCGAGCAAGGCTGCGGTCGGCAGGCCGATGTAGCCCAGACCGATCACCACGACCTGATGATCGGGCGCCGCGTAGCCGAGAGCCTTGCGCCCAAGCGCCTCGGTGGCATCGAAAGGAGCGTTCATGCAGTCATTGTCCCGGTTTTCACACCGGCTTATGGCCGCACAGCCCTTAAGAACGCGTTAGTCATGCCGAGAATCATATCCGTCGCAGCCCGGCCCGGCCCTGCGCCGCGGCCACCCGAGCTATGGCTTATGCCAGTTCATGGCGATCAGAATGACCCTTGGTCCTGTCACGAGATAGCGTCTCCAGAGGCGGCGCGGTTCGCTGAGCAGGCGAAACGCCCACTCCATGCGCAGAAACTGGATAAATCGCGGCGCGCGTGCCTTGCGCCCGATCAGGAATTCGACCGATGCGCCAATGCAGAGGGCCACTCCGACCGTGCCGTCGAGGTTCGCACAGCGATGGGCAATAATCTCGCTTCGCGGCGCGCCGATTGCAAAAAGTATATAATTGAACGTGTTCAATTTTATAAACTCTTCGATGGCGGCGATGGCCGGTTCGTTCGAAAGAACCCCCATGGGCGGAATATGCTGCATCACGTGGACGGCAGGATAGCGCGCGTTCAATTCTCCCAGCATGGCTTCATCGCCACCGATCAAGCCGACTTTGCGACCGTCGAAGTACCCCTCTTCAAACAGCATTGCGGTAAGATCGCTGCCGGTGACGACCTGAAGCCTGACGCCCCGAAACAGCGCCAAGGTCTGCAATACGCGGCTATCACAGGTTCGAATGGTGGCTGCGGCTTGGGCCCGGCGAAACTGCTGCTGGATGCCGTCTTCCAGGGCACCATTCATCATCACGACATGATCGACATTCGGCGTCGTAACAAAAGAAAAGCTTTTCGCCTGAGACAAGCGGTCGAGTTCGGCAGCAATCTGCCGATAACTTTCGTTAACAAAATCAATATCTAGGAAGTTGGTTGTGGGTAAATTAGAGGCCATGGCTGACATCATCTCGTGCTGAGCAGACACCCTCTCTCTCTCCACGGCGGAAAATTAGCTAGTTAGGAGCCAGTAAACTCATCAATACAATCTCGACAACGATAAAATGTTATTGTCAATAAAATAATGATCCGACCCAGCATCCGCACGAGCGCCAATTATCTGATATATTCTACCGAGGGTCGCGTCAGTAAAGATGGTTGAAATATATTACAGCCGGCGTCATAAATTCGAGTGGGATGACATGTTGTTTTTGCTGATGAATGTTCGCCTTCGCGCGCAGTAATGCTCGGCTTGACTATGTCGAAGCGTGGGTCGCTTCGCATGGCGAGCGGGCGACCGCCACTTGGCGACGCCACCGCTATGCCGATGTGAGCATGGCACGATTTGGTCCCCCACCGCCAACCACATGAACATGACCCTTGCAGGACCTGGCAACGAGGTCGTTATGCGGCGTTCTCTGGCGGCAATCATCGGTGGCTACTCGGCCAAGACCTGTCGATAGGCGGCCAGCAACGGAGCGATCTGGTGCTGCCAGCTGAGTTCGTTCACCACCCGCTCGCGGCCATAGGCCCCCATCCTCGCCCGGGCTGCGGGATCATCTATCAGCGCGACAATCTTTTCGGCCATATCGACCGGATTGTTGGCCTCGGCATAGAGCGATGCCTCCTGCGCTGAAAAGCGCCCTTCGGTGACATCGAACTGCACCATCGCCTTGCCGAGGCTCATGTACTCCATGATCTTGTTCATCGTCGACTTGTCATTCATCGCGTTGACCCGGTCGGGGTTGACGCCGAGATCCATGATCGAGAGGACCTCAAGCAATTGCTGATCGGGTGCGCGGCCGGTGAATGTGATGTAGTCGGCAAGGCCGCGCGTCTGGACCATCGCCCGCAATTGAGGCAGCATCGGGCCGCCGCCGACCAGCACGAACTGGATGTCCTCACGCTGCATGTTGCGCACGATATGCTCGACGGCGTCGATCAGCAGGTCGATCCCCTCCTGCTCGCCCAGCACCCCCACATAGCCGACCATGTGCGCGCGGCCGTTTTTCCATGTTTCGACCGGATCAACCCGCTTGAGCTGCGACAGGTCTGGGCCCGAGCGCACCACATGGACACGCTCGGGTGCCATGCCGCCGCGCTCTATCGCGATCTTGCGATAGGAGCCGTTGGTGGCGATCGACACATCCGCCGCCCGGTAGGTCAGCTTTTCGAACAGGACCATGAGACGCCAGAAGAACCCGCGCTTGTTGAACTTCGCCTCGTAAAGCTCAGGGCTGATATCGTGGTGGTCGAAGATGTAGCGCACGCCCAGAGCCTTGAACGGCAGGGCGACGAGGAAGATCAGATCGGGCGGATTGCAGCCCTGGATCACGTCGATGCGGCGCTTCAGATGGATTTTCCACGCCAGCACCGTTTCCCACAACAGCGCCGCGCCATATTCGGCGAGGAAGCCGATCGCGCCCTTGGCTTCGAGCGGGAGCGGGTGGCGGTGGATTTCGATCCCGTCGATCACCTCGAAGCGGCGCTCGTAACCCTTGCCGGTCGGGCAGATGATCGAAACATGCGCGCCTGCGGCCTTGAGCGTGCGCGCCTCCTGCCACACCCGCCGGTCGAAGGGCAGGGGGAGGTTCTCGACCACGATCAGCACATGGCGGCCCTTGAGCGGCTCGCCCGGGATGATCGCTGGGATGCCTTCTTCGGCGCTATGCGTTGCGGGCTGGTTCATCGTCAGGCGATACAGCTGGTATCGACGACGTTGGCGGGGTCGATACCGAGCGTGTCGATCAGCCGACTGGTGGCGATGATGCGGGCATAATCGCGGCTTACGGCCGTCTGCTTGTCGACCATCAACCCGTCGATGCGCGGCAGCACCGAATAGGCATAGCCGAGGTTCTGCCCCACCAGATTGTCGGGCGCGACCCTGGGATCGTAGATGTCGAGATCATAGCCCGCCTCGAGCAGCTTGCGCGCCATGTCGACCGCCGGGCTCTCGCGCAGATCGTCGGTCTCCAGCTTGAAGGCGAGGCCGACCAGCAGCACCTTGGCCCCCGGTTCGAGGCCTTTGGTCGCGTGCAGGAACTGGTGATGCTTGTGCGCTTCGTTCGATCGGATCAGCGAATCCACCAGATGCGTCGCCGAGCCGGTATCTGCCGCGATATACTGGAGCGCGCGCACGTCCTTGGGCAGGCACGACCCGCCGAAAGCGCCGCCGGGGCGGGTGTAATAGGCGCTGAGGTTGAGCTTGGTGTCGCTCTTGAAGATCGCGTGGACTTCCTTCGCGGAAATGCCGAGGTTCTGGCACACGCGCCCGATCTCGTTGGCGAAGGCGACCTTCACCGCGTGCCACGAGTTGTCGACGAACTTGGTGATCTCCGCCTCGCGCAGGCCGACTTCGAAGAGCGGTGCCTCGATGCCCTCGTTGAGCTTCGCCATGTTGGCGGACAGCTTTCCGCCGAGTGTGCCGATGACGATCTTGGGGGGATGGAAGAAGTCCTCGATGGCCGAGGCTTCGCGCAGGAATTCGGGGTTGTAGACCAGCTCCACAGCAGTTTCGGCAGCCTTGCCGAGGTGGCTCTGGATGATCGGCCAGATGATGTTCTCGCAGCTGCCCGGACGCATGGTCGAACGGTAGGCAAGCGTCAGCGGAGCCTTGCGGTCGGGCTTCAGGGCGGCGGCGATCGCGCGGGTGACCTGCGCGATATAGCTCATGTTGTGCGCGCCATCGACACCACTCGGGGTGCCGACGCAGACGATCGCGATATCCGCGTCGTCGAGTTCGTTCGTCAGGTTGGTCACAGCCGAAATGCGGCCATCGGCATGGGCAGCGGCGATCAGCTCATCGAGCCCGGGTTCGTAAACCGGCGCACGGCCCGAATTGAGGGCGGCGACCTTGGCTTCGCTGACATCGACCCCGATAATCGTGTGGCCCTGGCTGGCGATGCAGCCGGCCGCAGTCGAGCCGACGTAACCCAGTCCGAATATGGCAACTTTCACGATCGATCCCTCAAGGTGCGACCCTTCGGACGGCGGCTCCGCGTAGCAAGTGCTTTTCCGCGTTGCAATGCACAAGGGCGATCCGGTGCGATGAAAGTGCCGGCAGCTGCGGCGTATCTTTCGAGGCACGGGCTGGCAATGTCGAGACTTGCCCTCGGTCGGGCAGCTTGCTTAAGCGGGGGCAAAGGGAGAGACACATGAGCCAATCTTCGGGGCCGCTTGCCGGCCTTCGTGTTCTGGAATTCGCCGGGATCGGGCCGGGGCCGCATGTCGCGATGCTGCTCGCCGATCTCGGCGCCGAAGTGGTGCGGGTCGATCGGCCGGGCGGGCGGCCGACCAACCCGGTGGTGGAGCGTGCAAGGCACCGGCTGGCGGTGGACCTCAAGAGCGACGAGGGCCGCGCGGATGTGCTCGCCGCCGCGGCCAATGCCGATGTGCTGATTGAAGGCTTCCGCCCCGGCGTCATGGAGCGTTTGGGCCTCGGGCCCGAGGTGCTCCTCACAGCCAATCCGCGCCTTGTCTATGCCCGCATGACCGGCTGGGGGCAGGACGGGCCGCTCGCGCAGGCCGCGGGGCACGACATCAACTACATCGCCATCACCGGCGCGCTCGCCGCCGTCGGCAAGCCGGGTGAGACCGCGACCCCGCCGCAGAACCTCGTCGGCGATTTCGGGGGCGGGTCGATGTATTGCGCCTTCGGGATCATGGCCGCGCTCTACGAACGCGAGAAGTCGGGCAAGGGCCAGGTGGTCGACGCCGCGATCGTCGACGGGGCGACCAGCCTGATGAGCTTCTTCTTCGGCGTGCGGGGCGTGCCGCACCTCTCCACCGAGCGGGGCAAGGGCATGCTGGGCGGGGCGGCGCATTTCTACCGCTGCTTCACCTGCGCCGACGGCAAGGAGATCAGCCTCGGTTCGATCGAGCCGCAGTTCTATGCCGAGATGCTGGCGCGGGCCGGCGCACCGGCCGAGCTGGCAGAGGGGCAGATGAACCCGGCCAACTGGGACGACTACGCCGCGAAGCTGGCGGCGCTGTTCCTGACCAAGACGCAAGCCGAGTGGTGCGCCCTGCTCGAGGGCACCGACGCCTGCTTCGCCCCCGTGCTCGGGATCGAGGAGGCGCGCGATCATCCGCACATGAAGGCGCGCGGGGCCTATCTCGAGCATGATGGCACCTGGCACACCGCCCCCGCGCCGCGCTTCAGCCGGACGCCGGGCGCGGTGCGTTCGAGCGCCGACGACGGGGCCGAGGTGGTCGCGCGCTGGGCGGAGGCAGGCTGATGGCGGGCAAGTTCTTCGAGGAATGGCAGGTCGGCGAGCGGATCGAACACCCGATCCGCCGCACCGTGACCGAGACCGACAACCTCCTGTTCTCGACGATGACCCACAACCCCCAGCCGCTCCACATCGACGTCGAGGCGGCGAAGGCAAGCGGGTTCGGGCAGATCCTCGTAAATTCGACCTTCACCTTCAGCCTGCTGGTCGGGCTGTCGGTGGGCGAGACGACACTGGGCACGCTGGTCGCCAACCTCGGCTTCGACAAGGTGGTTACCCCCAAGCCCGTCTTCATCGGCGACACCCTGCGTGCCACCTCCGAGGTCAAGGAGCTGCGGGAGAGCAAGTCGCGCCCCGATGCCGGGATCGTCACCTGGGTCCACGAGATGCACAACCAGCGCGATGAAGTGGTGTGCCGCTGCGAGCGGTCGGCGCTGATCCGGCGCCGGGGGTGAACAATTCGCGCCCCTGCTGTGTAACCCTCCCGAAGGAGGACCCATGGCCAAGGGCAAGCAAGCGGACAGCATCGGCGATGTCGTGGGCGGCATCGAGGATATCGCGGAGAAGCAGGACAAGGTCGCGATCGACGACCTGCTGGATGAATTCGGCGACCGCTCCTTCGCGCCGCTGATGCTGATCCTTGCGCTGGTCGGGATCACCCCGGTCGGCGCGATCCCGAGCGTGCCGACGATCCTCGGGGTCTGCATCGCGGTGATCGCCGCACAGATGGCATGGGGGAGGGAGCATGTCTGGCTGCCGAAGTTCGTCACCCGGCGCGGGATCAAGTCCAAGCGGCTGGCCAAGGGCAAGGACAAGTTCGACAAGGTTGCCGATGTCATGGACAGCATCGCCAAGCAGCGGCTCAAGGCGCTGGCGAGCGGTCCGGCGCGGCGGATCGTGGCCGGGCTGATCGTGGTCCTGTGCCTCGCGCTGCCGGTGCTCGAACTGGTGCCCTTCGCGGCGGCTGCACCGTTTCTTGCCGTGGCAATCCTCAGCCTCGCGATGATGGTGCGCGATGGGCTGGTGCTGCTGATCGGCGGCGCAGTGGCGTTGGCGGCGCTGGCTTACGGGGTATGGTGGTTCGTCGCCTGAAGCGGACAAAGGTGACACCGTGTCCACTTTGGTGCCTTGAAAATTCTACTTAAAAACATATGGTTGCAAGCTAAAAAAGTTAGCGGACAAAATGTTTTGCCGCGCGAAAACTGGCGTTTCGGCAGGTGCCGGTGCGCAAGTAAAGGGGGCTCACGATGCGAAAGAACGCGCCCGGATAGCCGATCTGCGCCGTGTAGGAAAATCTACTCAGCCGCCCGCACCTCGCCGCCGAGTGCCTGCCACAGCACGATCCGCGCGCGCTGCGCCCGGCCGAGCGCGGCTGCCGCCGCCTCGCCGCTCGAATCCGCCGCGCGGCGGGCTTCGAGCACGTCGAGGAAGCTGGCGAGGCCGGCGCGGTAGCGGGTTTCGGCAATCGCGGCGGCGCGGGAGAGCTGGTCGCGCTGGGTGATCGTCAGCGCCGCTTCGGCATCGGCGGCGGTGACCACGCCGTAGGCGGCCTCGGCATCGCCCAAGGCCTGATAGACCGCGCCGCGATAGGCGGCAAAGGCGGCGCGCTTGTTCGCGGCGGCTCCGTCGATCTGCGCGGCCACCCGACCGAAATCGAGCAGCGGCCCGGCAATCCCGCCGGTGAGCGTGCCGACCACGGAATCATCGAAGAAATCCGCCGGGCGGAACGAGAGCAAGCCGATCACCCCAGACAGCGTGATGCGCGGGAAGCGCGCGCGTGCGGCAGCGGCGAGATCGGCGTCGGTCGCGGCGAGCTCGGCAGCGGCGGCGGCGACGTCGGGCCGGTTGGCGAGGAGATCGGAGGGCAGGCTCGCGGGCGCTGCCGCAGGCGCGAGCGCCGGGGCGGGTCCAGCAAGCGCGGCGCGCACGGTGGCGGCATCCTGCGCGGTCAGCGTCACCAACCGGCCGACGAGCTGCGCGCGCTCGCTTTCGAGCGCGGCGAGGCGGGTGGCGGAACCGCTCGCGGTCGCCTCGGCACGAACGCGGTCGAAACCGGGGGCGATGCCGGCATCCTCGCGCACCTTGGCGAGCCCGGCGAGCTGGCGCGCGGCCTCGCCGTCGGCCTTGATCGCCGCGGCGCGCGCATCGAGCACGCGCCAGTCGGTGACGCTCGCGGCGATCTCGGCGAGCAGCGCGAGGCGCACGCCCTGCGCCTGCGCGGTGGCGCCGTCGATCCGGGCGAGCGCGGCGCGTTCCTGCGCCTTCAATTGCCCGAAGATGTCCGGGTCCCAGCTCGCTGTAATGTTGGCACCGTACGAGGTCTGCTCGCGCGGGATGAAGCCCTGCTGGCCCGCCTGCCCGAACTGCGCCGGGTTGATGCGGTTGCGGGTGACGCTGGAATCGGCGGTGATGTTGGGCAGGCGCGCCGCCCCCGCGCCCCGGGCTCCGGCGCGCGCGGCGTCGATCCGCGCGGCGGCCTCGGCGAGGTTGGGTGCATTGGCGAGCGCGGCCCGCGAGAGCGCGGCATAGGCCGGGTCGCCGTTCGGCATCAGCGCGGCGAGCGCGGTGCCGGTCGCGGCCTCAGGCTGGTTGAAGAAGGCGCGCGGTAGCTCCGGCGTCGGCGTGGCGACCTCGGGCACGCTCGCGCAGGCGGCGAGCATCATGGGGAGCAGCGCGGCCCCGATCACAGGCAGGCGGCGCATCGCCTCAGCCCTCCGTCTTGGCGGGGGCACCCGCCTTGGCCGGGATGAAGGCGTCGATCTGCTGGCCGACGCGGAAGGCCTCTGACGGGGGCAAGGCGTAGATCAGCTGGAGCACGCGCACATCGACGCGCTCGGCGGCCGAGTTGGTGAGCGAGCGCTTGGGCACCACCTGCGGCTCGGCGCGCACGAAGGTGGCCTTGACGTGCAGTTCGGCCGCGCCGCGCGGGCTGATGACGGCAGGCTCGCCGATGGCGACGCGGCTGACCTCGTTCTCGTCGATATCGACGCGCACGTGAAGCGGGTTGGTCTCGCCCATCTGGATGAAGGGGGTCGAGTTGCCGCCGCCCTGGGTGGAGACGAACTCGCCCGAGCGGATGTTGACCGCGAGGATCTCGCCCGCGATTGGTGCGCGGACCACGAGGCGCTCGATCTCGGTGCGCGCGGCGGCGGCGGCGGCCTGCGCAGAGGCAAGACGGGCGCGGGCGAGGCCGAGGCGGGTGGTCGCGGCGGCTTCCTCGCCCTCGGCGCGGATCACTTCGGAGCGGCTGACCGCAGCGGGATCGGCGAGGCCGCGGTAGAGCGCGAGCTGCTGGCGCGCGGTCGCCTGCGCGGCGCTTGCCTCCGCGATCGCGGCGCGGGCTTCGGCGATGGCGGCGGTGGACTGCGCGAGGCTCGCCTGCGCGGCGCGGGCGTCGACCGTGAAGAGCACGTCGCCCTTGGCCACGCGGTCGCCCGGGCGCACCCGGACATCGGTGACGAGGCCCGACAGCGCCGAGCCGATGTCGATGATCTCGCTGGCGGGTTCCACGATCCCCGCGCCGGCGACCCGCGCTTTGCCGGCGAGGTCGCCGACCGCCTTGGGCGGCTGCTCGGCAGGCTCGGCGGTCGAGCGGTCGGGCAGGCCGACGAGGATCAGCCACGCGGCGATCGCAAGGCCGATCACCGCGAGCGCGGGGAGGATCTGGCGGGCAAAACTCAGATTGCGGAGCATGGCGTCCTCGGCGGGTTCTGTTGGGAGAGAGGGGAGGGGGTATCAGTGGTCATCGGGCATCTCGGTGCCGTCATGGGTGATGCGCCCGTCTTCGAGCACGATGATCCGGTCGGCGAGATCGAAGATGCGGTTGTCGTGGGTGACGATGATGCAGGCGCGGTCGGGGGCGACGGCGACTTCGCGCAGCAGGTCCATGACGCGGCGGCCCGAGCGCGCGTCCAATGCGGCGGTCGGCTCGTCGCAGACGACGAGGCGCGGCTCGTGCACCAGCGCGCGGGCGATGGCGACGCGCTGCTGCTGCCCGCCCGAAAGCTGGCGTGGCAGCTTGTCGGCCTGGTTGCCGATGTTGAGCTTGTCGAGCAGCACCTTGGCCCGCTCGCGCGCCTCCTTGATCGGCACGCCCTGCGCGATCAGCGGCACCGCGGCGTTGGCGGCAGCGTCGATCGAGGGGATGAGGTTGTACTGCTGGAAGATGAAGCCGATGTTCTTGAGCCGGAACTTCACCAGCTCGGTATCGGTCAGCTTGTAGATGTCGGTGCCGAACACGCGCACCTCGCCCTCGGTGGGGTAGAGGATGCCGCACATGATCGAGATGAGCGTGGTCTTGCCCGAGCCGCTCTCGCCCACGACGTAGGTGAGCTCGCCCGGCTGGATGTCGGTGTCGATCCCGTGCAGCACGCGGATGGTGGTCTGCCCGGCCTCGAAGTCGCGGGTGATGCCGCGCGCGCAGATCGCTGCCTCGGGGGCGCAACCGCCGATGGTTGTCGTGTCCATAATCGGGCCCTCGCTCACCGGAACACCGCCGCAGGTTCGGTCCTGAGCACCGAGCGGATCGCGACGAAGCCCGTCAGCGCGAGGATCACCACCACCGCCGCGAGGCTGATCAGCGGGATCTGCCACGGGATGTAGAACCCCTTGAAGAAGGGGTTCGCCCCGAAGCCGCGGATAAAGGCGACCGTGCCGATCACGCCGAGGCCGTAGCCGATCATCCCGACAAGGCCCGCTTGCACGCCGACCATCTGCATGATCTTGGCGTTGGTGACCCCGATCGCCTTCAAGGCGCCGAACTGCTTGATGTTGTCGCGCAGGAACAGGCTGAAGGTGAGGCCGACGATGGCGACGCCGACCACGAAGCCCAGGAACACGGTGATCCCGAAGTTGACCGGGATGCCCGTGTTCTCGATAATGAAGTTGACGCCGGCGCGGGCGAATTCGGCGCGGGTTTCGGCCTTCAGCCCGGTCTCCTTCTCGATCCGCGCGGCGACGCCCTCGGCAGTTTCGCCCGGCGCGATGCCGACCAGCACGAAGCTCAGGCGGTTGCGGGTGCCGGGGACGAAGTTGAGCGCGTTGGAATAGCGGGTGTAGAGCACCACGGTGCTGGTGAAGGACGGGATCGCGTCAGAAATACCCCGGATCACCGCGCGCTGGTCGTTAAGTTCAAGCCGTTCGCCCAGCGGGCTGGCGCCGTTCGAGAACAGGCGGGTGACGCCGACATCGTCGATCACCACGGTATCGGGGGCGAACAGCACGTTCTTGTCGGCGTTGGCCATGCGCTTGGGCAGGCCGATCAGGGTCGCGTCGTCGACGCCGATCACCGCCACGCCTTCAAGGTCGCCGTCCTTGGTCCGCACGTTCGCCTGCGCGCGCAGGTGCGGCACGGCCCATTCGACCCCGGGGATCGAGCGCACCTTGTCGAGCGCGGTGCCCGGCATGGCGTAGCTGACATCGGTGGTGCGGCTGACCGGGTCCATCACCCACACCTGCGCTTCGGGCGCGTTGTAGACCCCGCTCGCCCCGCGTTCGACGAGATTGACGAAGATCGTCATCTGCTGGGTGATGAGCAGAGTGGAAAAGCCGATACCGAACAGCAGCCCATAGAATTTCTGGGCGTCCCCGGTGAGCATCCTGATGGCGATCCAAAGCACTTGGGCGGAACCTTTATCACAAGGTGGGGTTGCGTGAGGGAGAGACTCAGCGCATTATTGAACGGTCGCGTTTAACTGAACGGAGCCGTTCACTTTGTCAATCGGGCATTCAACCGGTCCTGAAAAAAAACCTGTCGGCCGGAAAGCCGGTCGCCCGCTCGATGCCGCCAAGCGCGCGGCCATCGTTGACACGGCTGCGCACCATTTCTTCCACCACGGCTATGCCGCCTCGGCGATCGAGCAGATCGCGGCCGACGCGGGCGTTTCCAAGGTCACGATCTACAACCAATTCGGCGACAAGCGCGCGCTGTTCGCCGCTGCGGTCGAGTGCGAATGCGAGAAAATGCGCGGCCATTTTTCGCTCGAGGCCATGCCGCAGGGCACGATCCGCGAGCGACTGACCGCGATCGGCGAGGCGATCTTCGCCTTCCTGTCGCGCCCGGAAATGATCCAGTTCGAACGCCGCATTGCCGCCGAGACCGAGACCGAGCCCGCCATCGGCCTCGCCTTTCTCGAAGCCGGCCCGTGGCGCATGAAACAGGGATTTGGCGCATGGCTGGCGCATGCCTGCACGCTTGGAGAGCTGGCGATCCCCGATCCCATGCTCGCCGCCGAACAATTCGTGTCGATGTGCAAGGGCATGGGCGATCTGGAACGCCGCTTCGGCGCCAGTGTCAGCGCAGCAGAGCGCGACCGGCGGATTGCGGGCGCGGTCGATGTGTTCCTCGCCGCCTATGCCGCGCCGCAAGATCGATGATTTGCATCGCCGTGTTCGAAAATTAGCATCACCCGCGCGGCCGCGCATTATCTTGCCATTCACCGAGGGGCTCCTACATTGCGAGGCTGACGAAAGGACTCCGCAAGCATGAGCCAGCCAAACGATCCCCAGCCGCAAGGCGATGGCCCCAACCCGTGGGTCAAGCAGCTGATGATCTGGGGCGGGATATTCCTTGCCCTGCTGCTTGTGGTCACCATGTTCGGCGGCGCAGGCCAATCGAGCGGTAACGCGATCCGCTATTCCGATTTCCGCTCCTACGTTGCGGAAGGCAACGTGCAGGACGTGCAGATCAGCAGCGACTCGATCACCGGCACGCTCAAGAACGGCGACAGCTTCACCACGGTGCCGGTCCCGAACGATGTCGAGATCACCAAGCTGATGGAAGAAAACGGCGTGCGCTTCACCGGCAAGCAGCGCGAAAGCCAGAACCTTCTCCTCATCATCCTGCTCAATTCGCTGCCCTTCATCCTGATCCTCGGGATAGCGTTCTTTGCGCTTCGCCAGATGCAGAAGGGCGGCGGCGGCGGCGCGATGGGCTTCGGCAAGTCGAAGGCCAAGCTGCTGACCGAACGTTCGGGCCGCGTCACCTTCGATGACGTTGCCGGGATCGACGAGGCGCGCGAGGAATTGCAGGAGATCGTCGAGTTCCTGAAGGACCCGCAGCGTTTCTCCAAGCTCGGCGGCCAGATCCCCAAGGGCGCGCTGCTGGTAGGCAGTCCCGGCACCGGCAAGACCCTGCTCGCCCGCGCCATCGCGGGGGAGGCGGGCGTGCCGTTCTTCACCATCTCGGGCTCGGACTTCGTCGAGATGTTCGTGGGCGTCGGCGCCAGCCGCGTGCGCGACATGTTCGAACAGGCCAAGAAGAACGCGCCCTGCATCGTCTTCATCGACGAAATCGACGCGGTCGGCCGTTCGCGCGGCCACGGCCTCGGCAATTCGAATGACGAGCGCGAGCAGACGCTGAACCAGCTGCTCGTCGAGATGGACGGTTTCGAGGCGAACGAAGGCATCATCATCATCGCCGCGACCAACCGTCCCGACGTGCTCGATCCGGCGCTGCTGCGTCCCGGCCGTTTCGACCGTCAGGTGGTTGTCCCCGTTCCGGACATCGACGGTCGTGAAAAAATCCTCGGCGTGCACATGAAGAAGGTGCCGCTCGCCCCTGACGTGAACCCGCGCGTGATCGCGCGCGGCACCCCGGGCTTTTCGGGCGCGGACCTTGCGAACCTTGTCAACGAAGCCGCGCTCCTCGCCGCGCGCCGCAACAAGCGGCTGGTGGCGATGCAGGAGTTCGAGGACGCCAAGGACAAGGTCATGATGGGAGCCGAGCGTCGCTCGATGGTGATGACCGACGACGAGAAGAAGATGACGGCCTATCACGAGGCTGGCCATGCGATCGTCTCGGTGCACGAGCCTGCCTCGGATCCGATCCACAAGGCCACGATCATCCCGCGCGGCCGTGCGCTGGGCATGGTGATGCGCCTGCCGGAGCGTGACAGCTACTCCTACCACCGCGACAAGATGCACGCGAACCTCTCGGTCAGCATGGGCGGGCGCGTGGCGGAGGAGATCATCTTCGGCCACGACAAGGTGTCCTCGGGCGCCTCGTCCGACATCCAGTACGCGACCAATCTGGCGCGCAACATGGTGACCCAGTGGGGCATGTCGGAAAAGCTCGGGCCCTTGCAGTACGAGGAGCAGTCCGAAGGCTATCTCGGCTACGGCCAGGCCCAGCGTACCTTCCGTTCGGGCAAGACCAACGAGCTGATCGACACCGAGATCAAGGGCCTCGTCGAAGGCGCCCACCAGCGCGCGACCGAGATTCTGACCACGCACGAGGACCAGCTTCACCTGCTCGCTCAGGCGCTGCTCGAATACGAGACGCTTTCGGGCGAGGAGATCAACGCGCTGCTCGAAACCGGCAAGATCGACCGCCCCGATGCCCCGCGCGGACCGGTGCTGGCAGCACCCGTGCGCGGCTCGGCGATCCCGCGCGCGGGCAAGCGCTTCGGCACCGCCAAGGACAGCGGCGACGAGGCGGCCCAAGGCGCCTGAGACGCGCGCCCGAGGCTTTCACCACCCGATCAACAGAAGGGCGTCCGGAGCGATCCGGGCGCCCATTTTTCAGGCGATTTCAGTGCCCGTTAAGCTGTTCGGCGTCAGCTCAACCTGCGGAGACCACACATGATCGCTACATTTCGTTCACTTGCCACTGCCGCTGCACTCATATCGCTAGCCGCACCGCTCGCGGCGCAGCCTGCCGCATCGCCCGCACCTGTGACGCTCGGCGCGTGGATTGCCCGCGACCAGGAGGTGGGGCGGCTCGCGCCCTCGCCCGAACGCACTGCCGCGCTCGATGGCTTGCAACGCGATGTGGTCGCGGCCTTGCGGGCGGCGCGCGCTGCAGTCGATGCCCAGACCGCTGCTTCCGCCACCGCCGGTCAGCCGGCCGGCACCACCTGCCTGCCGCCGCCGGGCACGGTCGAAATCACTTCGGGCGAGATCGGAAGCTGGATCTACACCCGTCCGCCAAGCGAATACGGTGATGGCCTGGAGCAGGTCATGATACGCTTCCTCGCCTACCGCTTCCCCTGCCGCTGATCAGGCCGGCTGCGCTGACGCCTTGGCGGCAAGCTGCGCCAGCTTGCGCTCGATCCCTTCCCACAGCCGCGTGAAGGCGAGAGCCGCCGGCGAGCGCGGCGCGAAGTCGCCCACCGGCCGGCGGTGCACGGCGCATTGCTCCACTGCGCTGACCATCGGGATCGCCGGCCACGCCGGGTTGGCCTCCAGCGCCTCGAGGTGGAGCGAGCGGCGCCGGTCGATCATCGAGAGCACCGGCAGGATCGGCGGCGCGCGCCTGGTGTTGCGGCGGATTTCCTCGGCCACGAACGCGAAGGCCCGGGCCGACAGCGGCGAGGGCGGCAGCGGCACGATCACCAGCGTCGCGGCGCGCATGACCTGCGCGGAGAGCTCGTTGAGCACCGGCGGGCAATCGAGGATCAGCCGGCCGTAGTTGCGCTCGACCTGCTGGCAGAGCGTCGCCAGCCGGTTCCGCTGCCCCATCCGCATCAGCATCGTGTCCAGTTCGCGCAGGCTGATGTCGGCGGGCAGCAGGTCGAGCCCGGCGTAATTGCTCGGGCAGATCAGCGTGTGGGCCGGAATGTCGCCCGCAAAGAGGCTGCGCGCCTGACGCTTGCGGGGCGTGTCGAGCGCGAACATAAAGCCCGCGCCGTCGGAGGGATCGAGGTCCCACAGCAGCGTGCGCCGCGCCGGGTTCTGCGCGCTGCACCAGGCAAGATTGGTGGCAATCGTCGTCTTTCCGACGCCGCCTTTCGCGCTGTAGACCGCTATGACCGCCATCACGCACTCCTGCGTGTGCTCCTGCGCCGAAGTTAGCTTACCGGCAAGGACCTCGGCAAGGTGTTCCCGGGACGGGACAGGCCGCGCCGCGCCGGTGAACGCGGTCAGAAGGCGCCGATCAGCAGCAGCACCTGCAGGAACAGGATCAGCACGGTCTGGGTGCACAGCAGCAGCACGCACCACCGCCAGAAGGCCGAGAAGCGGCTGAGCCCATAGGCATGGCGCAGCTGCTTGTAGAGGTGCAACGGCGCCGCGATGATGAACAGCAGCGCGGCCCAATCGCCGCCACCCTCGACAGTGCTGAGGATCGACATCACGATGAACAGCAGCGACATGAAACTGAGCGAATAGGTGATGAAGATCGCGTGGTCATAGGACTTGTATTGCCGTCGCCACGCGAACATCAGCCACAGGAACGGCAATGACAGCGGGATCAGCAGCCAGCTGAACTTGTAGCCGTTCGATTGCAGCTTGTAGAGCATCAGGCTGGGGTTCTTCTTCCACTTCTTGATGATGCCCTCGTCGAGGAACTCGATCCCCGTGGCGGAGAAACCCATATCGCTGGTGTCGATTTCCACCGCGCTGCGGGGCTGGGCGTCGAGCACCTTGGTGAGCCCGGTCAGCTCGTTGTCGATCCGGCCGCGCCGCGGATCGCCTTTGGGCAAGCGGTCGCGTTCCTTCTGGAGTTCGGTGATCTGCTTCTGGATCTGGGTCCGGACCACCGAGCCGCTGTTGGTCGCCCCGTCGACCAAGCCCTCGGTCAGGTCGGTCGGCGCCGAGATGCCGACCATCTGGAACACCGCGAACATCGCGAAGACGGTGAACAGGAACATCGCCATCGGGCTGACGAACTTCGCCCGCTCGCCCGCGATGTAGCGCCGGGTCAGCTCGCCGGGCTTGAGCACCAGCAACGGAAGCGTCTCCCACAGCTTGCCGTCAAGATGCAGCACCCCGTGCATGATGTCGTGTCCGATCGCGGCAAGGCTGCGGTGGATGTGGGCCTTCTGGCCGCATTCGGGGCAGAAATTGCCGGAGAACACGGTCTGGCAATTGGCGCAGACGACCGGCCCTGCGGCTTGATGCGCGCCATCGGCATGGGCGTGATCGACGGTGCGGCCGAGCAGCCCGCCCTCGATCGCCGTCCCAATCCCCTCGCCGAAATCGCTCATGCCCAACGCCCCTGCCTGTCAGGGCATATAGGCGCAAAGCGCGCGGGCGCGGAAGCGGCTATTTGCCCCGTGCCCTGTGCTTGCGGGCTTGAGTGACCTACTTGCTGGCGAGCTTCCGCTCGATCGCGGTCCACAGCTGCGCGATGGCGCGCGCCGCGGGCGAGCGCGGGGCGAAGGCGCCGACCGGCTGGCGCAGGCTCGCGCATTGCTCGACCGCGCTCGCCAGCGGGATCGCGGGCCAGGTCGGGTTCGTCTCGCGCGCCGCCTTGTGGAGCGAGCGGCGCAGGTCCAGCATCGAGAGCACCGGCAGGATCGGCGGGTGCCCCTTGCCGATCCCGCGCACTTCCTCGACCACCACCTCGAAGGCGCGGGCGGACAGGGGGGAAGGCGGCAGCGGGACGATGACGAGGTCCGCCGCGCGGATCACCTGCGCGGAAAGCTCGTTGAGCACCGGAGGACAATCGAAGATGATCCGGTCATAATTCTTGCCCAGCGTTTCGGTCAGCTTGGCGAGCCGCTTCTTCTTGCCCAGCCGGTCGAGCTGGCGGTCCAATGCGCGGATGCTCTCGTCGGCAGGCAGCAGGTCGAGCCCGCCATAGGCCGTTGGCTGGATCAGCTTCTCAGGGTCGCTCCCTTCGGCGAACATGCTGTCCGCACTGCGTTTTTTCTTGGCATCGACGCCGAGCAGGAAGCCCGATCCGTTCGACGCGTCGAGATCCCACAGCAGGGTCTTGCGGCGCGAGATGGCGCTTGCACACCACGCCAGATTGACCGAGAGCGTGGTCTTCCCGACCCCGCCCTTGACGCTGTAAACCGCGATCGATGCCATGCGTCCCGCCTCGTGTTACAGTTTGATTACAGCCACAAGGGATAGCGCCGCCGCCGCCAATGGCAAGCATCGGCGCAGCGGAGTCAAACTGCGGTCAAGCGCGCGGGTCCGGCCCCGCCAAAGCAAAAGGGCCGGCCTTGGCCGACCCTTGCAAAACCTTGCGGCGGGGCGCCGGAGGGGGAGCCCCCGGCCCGGGCCGGATCAGCCGTCGTAATCGCCGCCCAGCGACGAGGTGCGCGCGGGCGCGGAGGCGGTGATCCGCAGCGCTTCGGCCGACTGGCTGAGCGAGCCGATCTCGTCGGCCTCGTCCTCGTCATCGGGGAGGATCTTCTGGAGGCCGACCACCAGCGATTCATGCAAAGCCGCGGGCGTGATCGTCTCTTCGGCGATCTCGCGCAGCGCCACGACCGGGTTCTTGTCGCGATCGCGATCGATGGTCAGCTCGCTCCCACCCGAAATCTCGCGCGCACGCTGCGCTGCAAGCAGCACCAGGTCGAACCGGTTGGGAACCTTGTCGACGCAATCTTCAACGGTAACGCGTGCCATGGGCGGGCCTTCTGCAAGAATCGCGAAAATAGGGAAGCGCGCGAGCTAGGGGCGAGGGCGCGCGAAGTCAAGAAAAAGGCGGGCAGGCCAGCGGCGTCAGAACAGCTCGATCCGGCGCAGCGGTGCCTCGGTGGAGAGGTCTGCGGGCGCCTCGCCGCCGCCTCCGAACACCGCGTGCACCACCTTCTGGCTTTCCATCACATAGCTGCGCTGCTGATCCTCGAGCAGATCGCGCACGCTGCGGCGCCCTTCGACGCCGCCCGCCGCCTCGGCCGCGAGCGCGCGCAGATCGCCGAGGGCATCGCCGACCTGGCCGAGCCGCTGCTTCATCACGTCCTGGAACTGCAACCGCCCGAGGATGTCCGAAAGCGAATGCACCAGATCGCCGTGCCCTGCCTCCATGACGGTGATGAGCTCGCCCAGCCGCGTGCTGATCGCGGCGATCTCGGCCTGCGCCGCGTCGAGTTCGCCCATCAGGCGTGCCACTTCCTGCGTGCCCGCATCGTTGCGGCCGGGCATGGCGGCGCTGATCTGTGTCTGCATCCGGTCGGCAAAGGAGTTGATCCGCTGGCCGACATTGCGCGCGCCTTCCGCGGTCTGGGTGGCGAGCGCGCGCATCTCGGTCGCGATCAGCCCGAAGGCCTTGCCGGCCTCGCCGTGGCGGTGCGCCTCGACCGAGGCGTTGACGGCGAGGAAGAAGGCCTTGTCCGCGACCTGCGAGATCACGTCGACTGCGGCGCGCAGCTCGTGGAACTCCTGCGCCAGAAGCTCGAGCCCGTGGTAATTGCCCGCGATCATCCGGTCGCGTTCGCCCAGCATCGCATTGAGCCGTACGATGATCGCGCCGGGCACGGCGACCGCCGCACGCATGGTGCCGACGCCCGAGAGCGAGTCGGCGATGCGCTCGCGCTGCCCGGACGATAGGCGGCTCACCGCCTGCACCTGTTCGACCACCGCCGTCACCCCGTCGGCAACGTCCTGCTGCACGCCGTCGATCTGGCCGCGCAGCGTATCGAGGAAGGGCAGGGTCGCCGCGATATCCTCGCGCAGCGGCTCGGGCAGGCCGGCCGGGCCGAGAATGGTCACGCCGCCGCCGAAACCGAGGAAGTCGGAAGCGCGCCGCTTCATCGGGCCGATGAAGGGCGGCGGGACCGGGTGTTGGCGCTGCGCCAGCACGAAGGCGCTGCCCGCCGCGCAAATGAGCGCGGCGGCGACCCACGCGCCCTCCCACACCGCACCGCCGAGCGACGCGGCGAGCAGCAGCGCGCCGGCCAGCCAGCGGCGCGGATGCAAGTGACGGACGAAAACCACGGGAGCGCGCCTGGAGAGGATCAGGCCGCCGCGGGCAGCACCTGGCGGATCACGCCGAGCAGGTCAGGGCCCGAGAGCGGCTTGACCAGCCACCCGGTCGCACCCAGGCGGCGGCTCTCGTCGCGCTTGGCCTGATCGCTTTCGGTGGTGAGGGTCAGGATCGGAGTGAAGCGGCAGACCGGCAGGGCGCGCGCGCCGCGGATGAAATCGAGCCCGCCCATGTTGGGCATGTTGATATCTGTGATGATGAGCTGCGGCCGCAACCCGCCCTGAAGCAGCGCGAGCGCCTGCGCTCCGTCGCTGGCGCTTTCGACCGCGAAGCCGTTCATCTCCAGCGTCGTGCGCAGGCTCATGATCATGGTCGGGGAGTCGTCGACGATGAGGATGGTCCTGGTCATGGGGCCGGTTGTCCTTGCCTTTCGCTTCGCGGCGCGCGGCCCCATGGACTGGCGCCTTGCGCGGCATTTTTGCCCAAGCGGGCTAAAACGGGGCGTCATCCTCCCTCGGGAAAACCCCTAGGGAGCGACACTCAGACGGTGACGGCCGCTGCCTTCGGCCTCGCGGCAGTCCGCACAGCGGGGGCCTTGCGGCGGCGGCGGCGCACGGGTTTGGACGGCGGCTCGGGCGCGACCGGAGGAAGCGCGAGCACGGGGGCCAGCCAGCGGGCGAGAAGCGCATCGCGCGGGGGCGCGATCACCGGAGGCGCGAGCGCCATCAGGCATTGGAGGATCGCGGCGTGGATCGTGCTGCACTCCGCCAGATCGACGCTGCGACCGGGCGCGGCGGTCAGCCACGCGGCCAGATCGCCGGCTTCCTCGACCGTGCAGGCGCCCTCGAACACCGCGCAGCTTGCCTCGTAGCGGACCGGCATCACAGCATCTCCTTCACGTTGAGCACCAGCAGCACCCGCCCGTCGCCCAGCACGGCGGTGCCCGAAAAGCCGCTCATGTGGGCGAGGATTCCGGCGAAGGGCTTGAGGATGATGTCCATGCAGGTGCCGAAATCGTCGATCACGAGGCCGACGGTGGCCTCGCCGAGGCGCAGGATCAGGACGGCTTCGAGCTCGGCCGGGCGCGGCGCCATGCCGAGCAGGCTGCGCAGCCGGGCGATTGGGATCACCTGGTCGCGCAGCACGATCGCCTCGGCGCTCTTGAGGCGGCGGATGTCGGCGGGATCGACCCGCACGGTCTCGATCACCAGATCGATCGGAATGCCGTAGGCCTGCCCGCCGAGGTCGATGGTCAGCACCCGCGTGACCGCCATCGACAGCGGCAGTTCGAGCCGCACGTGGGTGCCCTCGCCGTGGCGGCTTTCGAGCGTGACGGTGCCGCCCAATCGCTCGACGACGGTGCGCACCGCGTCCATCCCGACGCCGCGGCCCGAAAGGTCGGAGACGGTCTCGGCGGTGGAGAAGCCGGGGAGGAAGACCAGCTGTACGGCCTGCGCATCGGTCAGCTGCGCGGCGCGTTCGGCATCGATGAGGCCGCGTTCGATGGCCTTGGCGCGCACACGGGCAGGATCGACCCCGCGGCCATCGTCGGTGACGTCGATCACCACCCGGTCGGCCTCCTGGAAGGCGGCAAGGCGCACGGCGGCGGTCTCGGGCTTGGCCGCGGCAAGCCGGTCGGCGCGGCCCTCGATCCCGTGGTCGAGACTGTTTCTGAGGATGTGGGTGAGCGGCTCCGCAAGCGCCTCGATCACGTTCTTGTCGGCCTCGGTCGCTTCGCCCTCGATCTCCAGCCGGACCAGCTTGTCCTGCTTGCGGGCGATGTCGCGCACCAGCCGGGGGAAGCGCTTGAACAGGTCGCCGACCGGCATCATCCGCACCTCCATCACCGCGCTCTGGAGCTGGCGGGTGATGCGGTCGATGACGGCGTACTTGTCCTTGATCTCGCGCGCCAGTTCGCGGCTGCCGAAACGGGTTTCGGCATCGCGGGCAAGGAAAGGGAGCGCGTTCTTGGCGACCACCATTTCGCCCACGAGGTTCATCAGGGTGTCGATCTTTGCCTGCTCGATCCTGAGGGTGCGGTCGGCGGGCGGGTCGGCACGGGTTGCGGTTTCGGGGACCGCGGCGGATACGGCCCCGGTCTCGGGCGCAGGAGCGCTTTCCGCCAGCAGCGCGGCGATTGCGGCGGCGGGATCGGCGGGCGGTGCGGGAAGGCCGAGCGCGGTGGCAAGATTGCGCAGCGTGGCGACGATGTCAGCGGGCGCGCGGGCGCGGTCGGGCAGGGCGAGCGCGCGGCGCTGGGCCTCGACCAGTTCCAGCGCAAGCGCGGGGAGGGGGGGGCTCGCCGCCTCCGGCGTCTCCGGAGCGGCCGGGGCATTGTCCCATGCGCCGATGCTGACCGCGTCGGGCATGTAGCGGAAATGGTCCTCGATCGCGGCCCGGTCCGCGTCCGACACCAGCCGGAAGGCGAGGTTGCAGGCATAGGGATCGAAGGTCGCCGCCGCCGGCCAGGGCTCGCGCGGGGCGAAGTCGAACCACACGAGGCCCGGCACGCCTTGCGCGATGCGCAGGGGGTCATCGCCGCTGAAGAAGCAGGCCTCGTCGGGGGTGTATTCGATGGTGGCCAGCGGCGCGCCATCCGGCAGACCGGCGGCATCGGCCCATGCGTGGCGCACCGCTGCGGCGACAGGGGCGTGGGCGGTGTCGGCTCCCTCCAAATCTGTCAGCCGCGCGCGGTAGATCGCGGCGTAGCGGCGGGCGGTCTCCATCAGCTCGGGCGGCAGGCTGCCCTCAGCGGCGAAGATCCCGACCCAGCGGCCCACGTAATCGAGCCCTTCGAACAGCGCATCCGCCGCCGCGCTGTCCATCCTGAGGCGCCCCTCGCGCATTGCGCCCAGGAGGTCCTCGCCTGCGTGGACGAGGTGGACCAGCGCGGGCAGATCGAACAGCCCGGCCGCGCCCTTGATCGAATGGACGGCGCGAAACAGCGCGCCCATCGCCGGGGTGTCGCCCGGATCGCGTTCGAGCGCGAGCAGCGCCTCGCCTGCTTCCTCGAGCAGCGTGCGGCTCTCCTGGACGAAGCTTGCGGCGAGCTGCGCCATCTCGGCGCCCATCTCTCCGGCGGGTGGCGGGGTGGGGGGTGCGGGCTTCTTCAGCGGCATGGCACACCTGTCATCAGCTTGACGGTTTCCACGAAACGTTCGGGATCGACCGGCTTGGTGAGGTAGAAATTGGCCCCCGCCTGGTACGCCCGGACGATATCACCCTCGCCGGCTTCGGTGCTCAGCATCATTGCCGGGATCGCCTGCAGCGCTGGGTTGCGGCGCACCTCGGCGAGGAAGGCGTAGCCGTCCATCTTCTGCATGTTGATGTCGACCACGAACAGGTCGAACTCCTGTTCGAACGCCAGCTCGAGCGCTTCGAGCCCGTTGACTGCCTCGCCCACCGCATAGCCCTCGCGGCCGAGCAGCTGGGCGCAGAACAGGCGCACGGTGAGCGTGTCGTCGACTACCAGCACGCGGGGCCGGGGGGCGGGACCGGGCAGGAAGGGGTGCTCCCCGAAAGGCTGCGGGATCGTCATGAGAGGGGCCTCTGGTGGACGAGGGCTTCGGGAAACTTGCGGGGGACGAACAGGCCGGAAATGCGGCTCATGCTCTCCGAGTGGCCGAGCGCGACGAAGCCGCCCGGGTTGAGCGCGTCGAAGAAGTGCTCGGCGGTCCGGCGGCGCGATAGATCGTCGAAATAGATCAGCAGGTTGCGGCAGAAGATCACGTCGATCCCGCGCACCCGCGCCATCGCGATCGGATCGGCGACGTTGATCAGGCTGAAATCGATCGAGCCGCGCAGATCGTCGATGATCCGCCAGCTTTCCTCGCCGATCTGTTCGAAATAGTTGCTGCGGATGCGCGGCCCCACGCGGTGAAGCGCGCGCGCGCCGTAGACGCCGGCGCGCGCCGCTTCGAGCGCGCGGCTGTCGATGTCGGACGCCATGATCTCGATGTCGAAATCGCTCGCACGCGGCCAGTCCTCGAGCACCGAGATGGCGATCGAATAGGGTTCCTCCCCGGTCGAGCAGGGGACCGACCAGATGCGGATCGGTGGATCGCCGGGGCGCTTGCGGTCGGCGATCTCGTCGAGCATCCGGCGGCTGAGGCAGGCAAGCTGGTAGTCCTCGCGGAAGAAGTAGGTCTCGTTGACCGTCATGACGTTGATCAGCGCCTGCAGTTCGGCGCTGTCGTGCTCGAACTTCACCAGCGCCATATACTCGCGCAGGGAGGCGCAGCCGGTGGCCGCGATGCGCTCCTCGAGCCGCTTGTCGATGAAGTAGCGGCGGCTGGCATCGAGGCTGATGCCGGTCTTGCGGTAGAAGAAATCGCAGAAGCCGACGATATCCTCGAACGCGAAGATCGCCGGACCGGTCTTGCCGGTATCGAGGAAGGGGGAAGCGGCCACGACCCTATCGCGCTTCAGGCGTCGTCAAGTCGGCGCAAGGCCATGTCGACGGCAAAGCCGAGATAGGCGCTGCCCGCAAAGCGCGCCCGGATCCCCTCCAGCGCCGCCGCAGCGCCGGGCGCGCCGGTGCCCCCGAGCGCTTCGGCAAGGTGCGCGGCGACATTGGGCTCAGCCTCGCTTGCGGCGCGCGCGATCAGCCAGTCGCACGCCTCGGCGCGGTGGAGCCCGGCGGCGAGCAGCACGGCAAAGCTGCGCACATCGGGATCGGCATGGTGGCCGAGCGGTTCGAGCAGCGCGGTCGCCGCATCGGGCATTGCGCCGAGGGCTTCCAGCGCACCGTTGCGCAGGGCCGGGTCGTCGTCGGCGAGCAGGCTCGCGGTGGCCTGCGCCGCTTCGAGGCTGCCGTTGGTTGCCAGCGCCGAGAAGGCCGCCTGCCGCACGCTGCGGTCAGGCTCGCTGCGCAGCACCCAGACGAGCGTTTCGACCGCATCCCCCTCCGCATTCCCCGCAACGCCGAGCGCCTGCACCGCGCGGCGGCGGATGGCGGGATCGGGATCAGTGATGCTGGCGGGCGCGAGATCGGCCTCTCCGGGCAGCGCGGCGTCAGGGCGCGCGGTGGCTTTCATCAGGCCCATGAGCTTCTCCTTTGGGGCGCGCGCGCTTGCCCGCGCATGCGGGCATGGGCGACCCGCTCGAGCCGCGCGGCGATCTGGGAAGCGGGGAGGATTTCCGAGGCTCCGCCGCGCTCGACCAGCGCGCGCGGCATCCCGTAGACGACGCAGCTGTCCTCGCTTTCGGCGAAGGTGTGGCCGCCCGCCGCGCGCAGTTCTGCAAGCTCGGCCGCGCCGTCATCGCCCATCCCGGTGAGCAGCACGCCGATCAGCGAATCCGCGGTCACGGTCTTCATCGCCGAGGCGACCAGGCGGCTCATGCTCGGGTGCCAGGCATGCTCCTTCGAGGCGGGCAGCATGGAGGCGACAAGATTGCCGCCGCGTTCCTGGACGATCATGTCGGCATCGCCGCGTGCGAGGTAGATCGTGCCCGCACGCAGCTCGGTCTGGCGGCGCACTTCCTCGACCCGCATCAGGCAGCACTGGTCGAGGCGCTGGGCGAAGTGGCGCGTCACGCTGGCGGGCATGTGCTGGCAGACGAGGATCGGCATGGGATAATCATTGGCGAGCGCGGAGAGAATTTCCTCGAGCACCGCCGGCCCGCCGGTCGACGCACCGATCAGGGTCAGCGCCTCGTTGCCCGGACCATAGCTCGCCCCGCGCGCCCGGGGCCGGGTCGGGGCGCGCATGATCGCATCGCGCCGCGCGACCAGCCGCTGCCTCAGACCCATCGCCCGCCGCACCCGCGCGCCGCAAGCCGCGAGCACCTTGGCGATGATGACGTCCTCCTGCTCGCGCAGCGCGGTCGAGACGGTGCCGCCCGGCTTGTGGACGAAATCGACCGCCCCCAGCGCCACCGCCTCCAATGTGGCAAGCGCGCCTTCCTCGGTCAGCGAGGAGATCATCACCACCGGCCGCGGAAATTCCTCCATTATCCGGCTGAGGCAGGTCAGCCCGTCCATCTCGGGCATGTTGATGTCGAGCGTGACGACATCGGGCTGGTCCTCGGCGATGCGCGCCAGCGCCTCGGCACCGGTGCGCGCGGTGACGACCTCCAGCCCGCCGCGGGTCAGGATGTCGCCAATCTGGCGGCGCATCAGCGCGGAATCGTCGACGACGAGAGCCTTCATGGTCGCGTCCCCTCGGGCTATCAGGCGGCGGTTGCCACGGGTTCGAGGTCGATCAGCTTTTCGGTGTCGAGCAGCAGGATCATGCGGCGCGTGTCGGGCAAGTTCGCCACCCGGCGGATCATCCGCCGCGCCGGATCGGTCATCTCGGGCGCGGGCTTGATGTCGGCCCGGGCGATGCGCATCACCTCCGCGACGCTGTCGACGATGAAGCCGGTCTGCGTGCCGCTGATGGTGAAGACGACGATGCGCTGGCGATCATGGTCCTCGCACGGGGGCAGATTGAAGCGCGCGCGCTGGTCGACCAGCGGGATCACCGCGCCGCGCAGGTTCATGACGCCGCGGATATAATCCTCGGTGCGCGGCACCTTGGCGAGATCGTCGGGCACGCGGACGATTTCCTGCACCGTGGCGATATCGACCCCGAATTCCTCGTCCTCGAGCCGGAAGACGACGAATTGTTCCATATCCTCGGCGCGGGTCGCGGTGCGGCTGGCG
This sequence comes from Erythrobacter sp. CCH5-A1, assembly GCF_001557115.1. Classification (GTDB taxonomy): domain Bacteria; phylum Pseudomonadota; class Alphaproteobacteria; order Sphingomonadales; family Sphingomonadaceae; genus Erythrobacter. The sequence goes on along the minus strand of NZ_LSKQ01000299.1, from coordinate 16,637 downwards.
GTGTGGTTCATGGCGGCCTCCTGATTGTCCTCGACACCCTTGATCGCCTCGGCGACGGCGGGGGCTTCGAACATCGCCTCGGCCGAGAGGATCGAGACGAGCCGCTTGCCGCCGTCCAGACGGCAGATGGCGGTGATTTCGGCAAGGTCGCGGTCGGCAGCGAGCATCGGGGGCATGGCATCGACCCCGCTGCGCCGCACGCGCAGCACCTCGTTGACCTTGTCGAGCAGCAGCCCGACGACCAGCGCGCTCCCTGTGTCACTGGCGCCTTCGCCCAGCGAGACCACCGCCACACGGTCGGTCTCGGCGGAGTCCTTGGCGGCAAGGCCGAACAGGCGGCGCAGGCTGACGACGGGGAGCAGCCGGTCGCGCAGGGCGATGACGCCGACGACGCTGCTCGCCGCCTTGGGTACGCGGGTCACGGCCTCGGGCAACTGCACGATCTCGCGCACCGACTGGATCGGCAGCGCATATTCCTGCCCGGCGACCTCGAAGCTGACGAGCTGGATTTCCTCGTCGGCGGCCGTCTGTGAGCCCTGCGTGGAGGTGGCGGAAGGCTCGTTACCGGATGCCAGCAGCCCCGCGCCCGCCATGCTGCCAATCGTCAGGGCATCGAATTCCTGCCCGATCAGCCGCGCGGTATCGAGCACCATCACGAGGCCCAGCGCGCCCTGGTCCTTGATGACGCCGCGCAGCAGATCGGATCGGACGCTGGTCTCGACCCCGGCGGCGTCCTCGATCCGGCCTGCATCGACCGAGACCACGCTCACCACCCGGTCGACCACGATGCCGACCGGCTGGCCGTGATCGAGCACCACCACGCGGGTCGCATCGTCCGGCTCGGCCGCCTCGCAACCGAACAGCGCGCGGGTGCTGACCACCGGCAGCACCGTGCCGCGCAGGTTGGTGAGGCCTTCGAGGCTCGGCGGGGTGAGCGGCACCCGCACCACCTGCGGCATGCGGATGATCTCCTTCACCTCATCGAGGCCGACCGCGAAGGTCTCCCCGTCGACGGTGAAGACGGTGAACTGCCGCTGGCCGCTGCCCCCGGCAAGGTCCACGGGCGGCGGAACTTCGCCCGCAGCGGCGGTTTCGATCTTGCAATGCTTCATCGCATCGGCCCTTTCGCAGGCGGGAGCGCTTACGCGTTCGACTGGAGCTCGTCGGCCATCGAGGCGACATCCTCGATCGCCACGGCAAGCTCCTCGGCGCCCTGGCTCTGCTGCTTTGCAGCGCTGGCGGCCTGCGCCGAGGCCTGGTCGGCCTGGGTCGCGGCGGCGGCGATCTGGTTGATCCCGGCCTGCACCTCGGTCACCTGCCGCAGCATCTCGTCGGCGGCCTCGCGGATCGAGCGGTTGCCGCCCAGCACCTCGGCCATGTCCTCGGTCACCTTGGCAAGATCGGCGGTGATCGCCTTGTTGGTCTCGACCTCGCTCAGCGCGGCGCTGCTGATCTCGTCGAGATCGCCCGCGACATTGGCGATCTGTTCCTGGATGGTGCGCACCAGATCCTTGATCCGATCGGCGTTCTCCGAGGATTCCTCGGCGAGATTGCGGATGTCGTTGCTGACCACCGCGAAGCCCTGGCCGAAATCGCCCGCGCGCGCGGCTTCGACCGAGCCGTTGACCGCGAGCATGTTGGTCTTGATTCCGACCGTGGTGATCGCCTCGACGATCTTGTCGATCTTGCGCGAGACCTGTCCCAGTTGCGTCACCTGCGCGCGCAAGGCTGCGTTGCTGTCGACCGAGGCGGCGACCCCGGCGATCATCTCCTCGACCGAGCTGCGGCTTTCGGCGATGAGGCCCGAGACCGCCTCGCCGCGCTCGAGCCCGGTCAGCGCGGCCTCGGCCGAAAGCTGGGCGCCCTTCCTGATCTGCTCGATCGCCGCGCCCGACTGGTTGGCGGCGGCCGAAGCGGTCCGCGCGCCGCCCGCGATCTGGTCGATGGCGACGAGGATCTGGCTCGCCGAACGGTTGATTTCCTCCACCGCGCTCGAAAGTTCCTCCGCCGCCGAGGCGACCTCCTCGGCGCTCTTGCGCACGTCGGTCGAGTTCTTCATTTCCTCGGCGACTTCGGAGAGGTTCTGCGCGGTCTGGTCGCATTCGCGCAGCGCGCTCGCCTGCTGGTCGAGCGTCGCGGTCACTTCCTCGCAGGCCGCCGACTGTTCGGCCGCCGCGCTAGAGATCGCTTCCGACCCCTTCTGCGCCTCGATCACCGCGGTCTCGCTTTCCGCATTGAGCCGCGCGATGGTCTCCGCGCCGGCGACGATCGCTTCCATGTCCTGCCGCAGGGCAGCGAGCCGGATGGTCACGTCCGCGCCCTTCTGCGCCTCGCTGCGCGCCGCCTCGGCCGAGGCGAGGATGCCCTCGGCGATCACCTGCACCTCGGCCTGGATCTGGCCGACCAGCGACTGGATTTCGGACGCGCTCTTCTCGGAGGTTTCGGCCAGCGTGCGCACCTCGTCGGCGACCACCGCGAAGCCCTTGCCGTGCTCGCCCGCGCGCGCCGCCTCGATCGCGGCGTTCAGGGCGAGGAGATTGGTCTGGTCGGCGATCCGCGCGACTGCCTTGACGATCTCGCCGATATTGGTCGCCTGGGCTTCAAGGTCGCTCACGGTCTTGACCGAAGCGGTCTGGCGCTCCGAGGCGGTCTCGAGCGCGCGCACCGAGGCGTCGATCTGGGTGCGGTTGGATTCCAGCAGGCGCTGCAGGTCGCGGGTGCGATCGAGCGAGACATCGGCCGCGCTGCGGCAATCGCGCACCAGCGTGCCGATCCGCGAGACATTGTTCAGCGATTGCTGCGAGGCGCTGGAGGCCTGTTCGGCGCCCGCGGCGATCTGGGTCATCGCCGATTGCAGCAGTTCGAGCGCCTCGGTCGCCTCGGCAACACCGCCCGCGAACTGCGTGCTGGCCGCGGCGATCCGCTCGGCGGCCTGTTGCTGGCGGGCATAGGTGCGCGCGGCGCGCTTCCTCGCGTCGGCCTCGCGGGCGGAAGCCCCCTCTCCGGTGGTCTTCGCCCGCGCCTTGCTGCCGCCCACGGCCTTGTCGGCCAGCACGCCATTGGGGACGCCCGCCCCGTTCAGATTTTCCCTCTTTACCAGCGCCATCACCTTCACTCCAGAATGTCACGGGGCGTGCACCGGCGGGATGCAGACGCTTTCGAACCGGATCGTGTGGGCGAGGGTGTAGTGCGCCAGAGCGTTCACGAGCCTTGCACGCGGCGTCCGTATTTGTGCGGGTTGGTGGTGGCACGGGGAGGTGACCTGTCCCGGCGCGCCGCGCCCCTTCGCGCGCGGCCTGCGATGGTGTAAGCGAGCCGCCGTGCCCACGCTGCCGCAGACCCGCTTCATCACCGCCGCCCCGCCTGCCGCCATCGCGCAAGGCGTGTTCGAGCTGTGGCAGCTGGAGGATGACGGGCGGCTCCATGCGGGCCTGCCCAAGCCCTATGTCGAACTGGTCGTCAGCATTGCCGGGGTCCACTGGTGGCGGTCGGCGATGGAGGGGGCGGAGCAGCTCTATGGCGATGCCTGGGTGACGCCGATCCAGTCCGGCCCGCGCTATGCCCGCTCGGTCGGGCGCCGCCATCTGATCGGCGCGCGGCTCGAGCCGTGGGCGGCGCAGGCGCTGCTTGGCCCGCTGCCGCCAGGCGACGGCACCCCGCCGCCGCGCCTCGCCGAGGTGTGGGGCACCGATGAGGCGGGCGCGCTGGTGGCGCTGCTGCGCGCGGCGGACAGCGACGTGGCGCGCTTCGCGCTGTTCGGGCGCTGGCTCGCCGAGCAGAGCGCGCTCGGCGGGGATCGGCCCGATTTCGGCGCGCTTGCCGATGCCGCGCGCGCGGGCGCGCTGGCCGAGGCGCTGGGGGTGCACCCGCGAACCTTGCGCCGCACCTTCGCCCGCGCGGCCGGGCTCAGCCCCAAGCGCTGGCTGCGGCTCCACCGGCTCGATGCGGTGCTGCGCCGCGCGGGCTCTGGCGGAGCGGAGCAGTCGCTCGCCGACCTCGCGCAGGAGCTGGGCTATGCCGATCAGGCGCACCTCACCCGCGATGTCGGCGCGCTGACCGGCGCCACCCCCGCCGCGCTCCAGAAGCGCGGGGGCAACCTGCCGCCGCATCTTTTTCCGCTGAGCTGACCGCTTTTTTCAATCCTTCGCCGCGCCGCCGCGCCAAAGGAGCGGCAAAGGAGAACGGGCGATGACGATGTTGCGCAAGATTGGCGGGGTGGTGGGCGGCGTTCTGGCGGCCGGACTGGTGATCGCCGGAGTCGAGACTGCCGGGCACAGCATGACGAGCGGGGAGGCGGTGTTCGCGCTCGCGGCCGCGGGCTACGGTCTCGGGGCGCTGGCGGGCTCGGCGGTGTGCGCGGCGCTGGCGGGGCGCGGCCTCAGCATCGCGGTGCCGGTGGTGCTGGGCGTGCTCGCGCTGATCAACCTTTTCGCCTTTCCCCACCCCCTGTGGTTCGTGCCCGCCGCAGCGGTGATGCTGGCGGCGGGATGGTGGATCGGCACGCGCCTTGCCGCGCGGATCGGGGCGGGCTGAGCCCCGCGCCTCGCACCCCCTTGCACCCCGCCGCCCTCCCCGTTAGCAGGTGAGGGCACGGGGACGAGCAACCTCCCGTCCAGGCCGAGACAGGCCCAAGCGTTGCCTCGTCATCACCCTTGCCGTGCGGCTGCGCGGCGGGGCCATTTTCGAGGTTCGCATGGCCGACACGGACGTTTCGATTGCTGCACCGGGCGAGGGCGTGACCGCTCCCGCCCCCACCTTCCCTGAGCTTCTCTCCGCCTTCACCCGCATCGGGTTCCTGAGCTTCGGCGGCCCTGCCGGGCAGATCGCGCTGATGCACCGCGAGCTCGTCGAGGAGCGGGGCTGGGTGGCGGAGGAGGACTTCCTCCACGCCTTGAATTTCTGCCACCTGCTCCCCGGCCCCGAGGCGCAGCAGCTGGCGACGTGGATCGGCTGGCGGCTCGCTGGGGTGCGCGGCGGGCTGGCAGCGGGGCTGCTGTTCGTGATCCCGGGGGCGTGCATCATTCTCGCGCTGTCGGTGTTCTATGCGCTCGCCGCGAACCTCGGCTGGGTGGCGGCGCTGTTCCTCGGGGTGAAGGCGGCGGTGCTGGCGATCGTGGTGCAGGCCTTGCTGCGGATCGCCAGGAGGGCGCTGGACACGCCAATGAAGAAGGGGCTGGCGGCGACGGCCTTTGCCGGGCTGTTCCTGTTCGACCTGCCGTTCCCGCTGATCGTGCTGGGATCGGGGGTGATCGGGATGATCATTGCCCGGACGCGGCCCGAGTTGCTGGCGCTGAAACCGGCGAAGGGCGGCGGCGTGCTGCCCCCCCATCCGTGGCGCACCACCATTCTCTCGGTGCTCGTCTGGGGCGCGATCTGGGCCGCGCCGATGGTGCTGATCGCCGCGACGCTGGGGCAGGATCATGTGCTGTGGAAGGTCGGCGCCTTCTTCTCGCAGCTTGCCATCGTCACCTTCGGCGGCGCCTACGCGGTGCTTGCCTATATGGCGCAGGAGGCGGTGCAGGGCTTCGGCTGGCTTCAGGCGGGCGAGATGGCCGACGGGCTGGGCCTTGCCGAGACCACGCCGGGGCCGCTGATCCTGGTGACGCAGTTCGTCGGCTACCTCGCCGCCTTCCGCGCGCCCGCGCCGTTCACGCCCTTGGTGGCCGGGCTGCTCGGGGCGGGGCTGACCACATGGGTGACTTTCGCGCCTTGCTTCCTGTGGATCTTCGCCTTCGCGCCGTGGATCGACCGGCTGGGGAATGCGGTGTGGCTCAAGGGCGGCCTTGCTGCGGTGACTGCGGCGGTCGTCGGCGTGATCGCCAACCTCACCGCGTGGTTCGCGCTCCATGTGCTGTTCGCCCGCGTCGGCGAGGTCCAAGCGGGGCCGCTGCGGTTTGACTGGCCAGAGCTTGCCAGCTTCGACTGGCGTGCGGGGCTGCTGGCGGCGCTCGCCTTTGCGCTCGCTTTCGGGGCAAAGTCGGGGGTGCTGCGGCTGCTGGCGGTGTGCGCGGCGGGGGGGCTTGCGCTCGGCCTGCTTGGCTAGAGCCAACCCGCCGCCCAGGCGATCACAACCGCGGCGGGCACCAGCACCACCTGCGCCAGCAGAGTGCCTGCCAGCCGGCTCAGCGAGACCCAGATCATCGCGCGGCGAAAGGTCGCCTCGGACACGCTGCCGTCGACCACATCGTCGGTCAGCGCGGAGATCTGCGGATCGATCAGCGCGAACAGCAGGATCGTCGCAAAGCCGTTGACGATGGCGGTCATCTGCGAGGCGGTGACGCGGAATTCGGGGACGAGGTAACCGGCATAGAGCGAGGCGATCACGCCGACGGCCAGCAGCGCCTGCGCCAGCGCGTTGGCGACGAGCACGCTCCAGCTCACCCCGCGCGGGCCCTTCAGCGATTGCAGCGTCCCGCCCGAAGGGATCGCGACCGAATCCCGCAGGGTGGCAAGCCCCGAGGGCGTCATCGCCCGCAGGATCAGCCCGGCGGTCGAGCGGCTGCGCTGGAAATAGGTGATCGCGGCGGCGAAGACTCGCTGCCCGGTCGGCACCAGCACGATGCCGAGCGCGACCGAGGCCGCGGCGGCCAGCAGCACCAGCCGCAGGTCCCAGATCAGGGTGGCGCCGTCGCCGCTCGCCAGCGCCGTCTCGATCCGCTTGGCGAGGAAGGGACCGAGAAAGCCGTTCGAGGTGCGGCTCACCAACAGCAGCACGTTGAAGAGGGCAAAGGACAGTGCGATGCGCCCCGTACGCACCCCCGCGATGCGCGCCGCATAAGCGAGCGCGCCAATGAGGTTGATCACGCCCGTGAGCGCGCAGATCAGCAGCAGTTCAGTGTCCATCCCGGTGTCTCGCAGGTCGGCCCTAGATGATCGGCCCTAGATGATCGGCCACGCCTTCCAGATGCTGTAGGCGCTCGTCACGATCAGCACCAGCGAGACCGCGAGCAGAAGTGTGCGCGGCTGGACGCGGCTGGCGAGGATCGCCCCGAACGGCGCGGCGACCACCCCGCCGAGGATCAGCCCGCCGGTGATCAGCGTGAAGGCCGCCGGGCCGAGCGTCAGCAGGAAGGTGACCGAGATCGACAGGGTGAGCAGGAATTCGGCGGTGTTGACTGTGCCGATGACCTTTCTCGGATCGCCGCCCTGGATCAGCAGGTTGCTTGTCACGACAGGGCCCCAGCCGCCCCCGCCCGCCGCGTCGAGAAATCCGCCCACCAGCGCCAGTGGGCTGGTGAACTTGGGGTCCTCGAAGCGCGGTTTGGCCATCCGGATCGCCCGCCACAGCAGGTAGAAGCCGATCCCCGTGAGGTAGAGCATCACGAAGGGCCGCGCGGCGCTCGCGTCGATATTGGAGAGGATATAGGCTCCCGTCACCCCGCCCAGCACCCCGAAGGGCACCAGCCGCCGGAACAGCCCCCAGTCGACATTCCTCTGCCATGCGTGGCTGATCCCCGAGGCGCCGGTGGTGAACAGCTCGACCAGGTGGACGCTGGCCGAGGCGCTTGCCGGGGGCACGCCCATCGCGCTCACCAGCAGGGTCTGCGTGGTGACGCCGAAGGCCATGCCCAGCGCCCCGTCGATCATCTGCGCGGCAAAGCCGATCGCGATGAACGGCAGGATGTCGAGAAGGAGCTGGGTCAGGTCCGGCATGAGGCATGTCCTCTCTGCGAGGGGTGGAAGGGGGGATCTATCGGAAGGTAACGGCGACGGTTCCGCCCCAGGTGCGCGGATCGCCGGGCAGGCCTGCAATCAGGCCGGTGTTGCCCGGGCCAACGAAGAGCTGTTCGAAGTAGTCTTCGTCAAACGCGTTCCTCACCCATCCGAAAATGTTGAGCCCGCCTTGTGTACGGAAACCAAGGCGGAAATTGGACAGGCTGTAGCCATCGACAAAGGTGTAGACCGAAGGCGACGGGTTGGACGAAAAGTCCGACCGGTAGCTGCCGTCATAGCCGAGATAGACCTCGCCCTCCTGCCCGAGCACGCGCGCGGGCACGTTACCCTCGGCCCCGAACGAGAAGGACCACTTCGACACGCCCGGCAGGCGCTGGCCGGAAATGTCGCAGTTGGCCGGGCTGAGGCCGCCGGGGGTTCCGGGTGCGGACGGCGTCTGGCCGGCGCCGACCGTGGTGCCGCCCGCAAACTCGGGCGGGCAGGGCGCATCGGTGAAGCGGACGTATTTTGCATCGGTATATGCGCCGCTCGCATAGGCGATGAAGCGCTCGCTCGGGCGGATCTGGAAGTCCGCCTCGATCCCCTGCGAGCGGACCTTGCCGGCATTGGCGAGATAGCCGCGCAGCACCCCGAACTGGCCGTTGTTCACGGTCGCCTGATAGTCGCGGATATCGGTGCGGTAGGCGGCGAGGTTGAGGGTCGCCTTGCGGTCCCAGAACTGGCTCTTGAGGCCCAATTCGAAGTGATCGACCTTCTCCGGCCGGATCGTGCCTGCTGCTGCGATTGGCACGCCGTTGGCGTCGGTCGGCAGCCCGTTCTGGTTGATCCCGATGGTCTTGAAGCTCCGCGCATAGGTGCCGTAGGCGAGCACATCGGGCGCGACTTCATATGACGCCGTCAGGTCATAGGTGAGGTTCCAGTCGGTATCCTCGGGCGCGCTTTCCTGCGGCGTGAAGACGGCAAGCTGGGCGCGGGAGCGGGCGTCGGTCTCGCGGCCGGTCAGCTCCACGCCGGTGCCGGTGAACACCCGGCGCTGGTAGAAGCCCGATTTCTTGTCGTAGTTGAGCCGCGCGCCCGGCTGGATGGTGAAGGCGTCGGTCACCTTCCAGGAAAGCTGCCCGAACAGCGCCGCGCTGGTGCTCTTGAGGAACTGGAGATTGCGCGCGGTGAGGCCGTTCAAAACGCTCGGCTCGTTCGACAGGGCGTTGTTCGGCGCGATCGTCCAGCGGCTCGAAGCGATGCCGTGCTGCTCAGTCCCCTGCGTGTCGATCCGCTGGTCGAAGGCGAAGGCGCCGAGCACGAAGTCGAATGCCTCGCCCGAATAGGCGTAGCGGAATTCCTGCGTGTACTGGTCCTGCTGCGAGGGGTTCTGCGAGAGGCGCACGATCGACAGGCCGGTGAAGTCGCGGTCGTTCTCGGGCTTCCAGTCCCAGGTCCGCCAGGCGGTCACCGAGGTGAAGGTGCCCGGCCCCACGTCCCAGGTGATCTTGAGCGCCGCGCCCGCGATGACGTTGCCCGCGTTGAGGTTGGAATCGAGGTCGGTCAGCCGGTCGAAGGGATCGGTGCTCGGCGGGGCATAGTTCTGCGCGGCGGCGAGCGCGGCGAACTGGCGGTTCAAGGGCCGCTGGGTCGCCCCGGTCCGCACGAAAACCGATCCGCAGCACACCGCGTCCTGCTTGTTGTAATCGCCGACGAGCTTGATCTTGAGCGTGTCGGTCGGCTCCCACAACAGCTGGGCGCGCAGGCCGATATTGTCGAGGCTCTGGATGTCCTCGCCGGTCACGACATTGCGGATCGTGCCATTGCGGCTGGTGCCCGAGAAGGCGATGCGCGCGGCCACCTTGTCCGAAAGCGGGCCGGACACCGCGACCCGCGCCTGCTGGTAGTTGTAATTGCCCACGCTCACCTCGGCGCGGCCCTCGAAATCGAAGGTCGGCTGGTTGGTCTGGATGTTGATCGCGCCCGCGGTGGTGTTCTTGCCGTAAAGCGTCCCCTGCGGCCCGCGCAGCACTTCGATCTGCGCGACATCGAGGAAGTCGAAGGTCGCCGAGGCGACGCGCGAGTAATAGACGTCGTCGACATAGATGCCCACGCCCTGCTCGAACCCGTCGCTGGTGAGGCCGAAGGGCACGCCGAGGCCGCGGATATTGACCGCGGTGTTGCGCGGGTTGGAGGAGTAGAATTGCAGGGTGGGGGCGAGCTGCTGCAGGCGGTTCACGTTGAACGCCCCGGTCTCGTCAAGCTGCTTGGCATCGAGCACCGATACCGCGAGCGGAATGTCCTGCGCGCTTTCCTGGCGTCGGCGGGCGGTGACGATGATGTCGTTGCTGGTGTCGGTCTGCGCCTCTTCGGCAGCCGCAGCGTTGTCCGTCGCGGCGTCCTGCGCGGTGGCGGGGACGGCGGTGAGCGCCGCAAGGCCGGCGCCGAGCAATAGCGCGGTGCGGAGGGAAATCGGATGCATTGTGTCTCGCCTTTGCAAGCGGGCGGGCATCCGGCGGTCCGGTCTGCGGGTCCCTGTTGTGTGGTGGTGGAGGAGGTCACGGGACGGGCCGTCAATCGGTCAGCCGCTTCCTCTCGGTAACGTCGATCTGCATGACCTTGCCGTCATGCACGGTGAGCTGGATCGCGCCGTAGCGCAGGCGACCGAGCGCCTCGCTCACCAGCGCCAGTGCTTCGGGCAGCACGCCGCCGGAAGCTGAGCCTTTCTCAGAGTGGTCCATGGATGGGCCTTTCCTTGCGCGGGGAGGTGCCCGCTGCGCAAGGAACTAAACTCTAGTGATTTGCTTGACAATAGGGCCGGCGCGCAGAAATTCTGTAGTCGGACGAAAGGTGGGCTTTGCGCGACCATCGGCGGCCGCCGCTTCGGCCGGGTGTGCCGCTCAGGCGGTGTCCTCGGCAAAGGCGGGGACCGGCACGATCGGGTCGGACAGGCGGATCGTATCGAGGATCTGCGCGGTGCGGTCACGCACGTCGAGCATCAGTGCGCGAGTGCGGCACTCGCCTTCCTCGAGGCAGTTCTTGCACTTCTCGTGAGCGTAGCGGCTGGCGCAGGGCACCAGCGCAAGGCTGCCGCGCATGTGGCGGATGAGGTCGCCATAGGTGATGTCGAGCGGCGGGATGGCGAGCCAGTAGCCCCCGTCGCGCCCGCGCAGCGATTCGACCAGCCCCGCGCGCGCGAGCTCGGACAGGATCACGGTCAGGAACTTGGCCGGGATCTTCTGTTCATCGGCGATGGCGGCAAGCTGCACCGGCCCCTGCCCGTAATTGTCGGCGAGGTGCTGCATCGCGCGGATCGCGTAGCGGGTCTTCTGCGACAGCATGGGAGAATGTCTATCCGCCGCGCCAGGTTTGCGGTCAAGGGCGGGAGACGTCTTGCTCCACGCTCGCAAGCCTGCCCCCGTTCACCGCGCGGGGCTGTCGGGTTGCCGCAAAGCCTGTCTACAAGGACGGCATGGCCACAGCCTCCACCGAATCGCTGCCCGAGGCGTCGGACACCGCGACCGATTACTGCGACCTCGAACCCTTCGGCCTCACCGCAGCGGGGCACGACTTCACCTTCTATCCCCACGGGCAGGACCGGCTGAAGGCACTCGTCGCGCTGATCGGGAGCGCGCGCGAAACCCTGCGTGTGTTCTACTACCTGTTCGACAGCGACGTCTCGGGCACCATGGTCCGCGATGCCCTGGTCGCCGCCGCGCGGCGGGGGGTGAAGGTCGACCTCATCGTCGACGCTTTCGGCAATGATGCGGGCGCCGCCTTCTTCGAGCCGCTGGTCGAGGCGGGCGGCAGCTTTGCCCTGTTCAGCCCCAAATGGGGCGCGCGCTATCTGGTGCGCAACCACCAGAAGTTCACCATCGCCGACGGCGCCCGCGTGATGACCGGCGGAGCGAATGTCTCGGACCACTACTTCGCCATCCCCGCCGAGAACGGCTGGTGCGACCTCTCGGTGTTAATCGAAGGCCCGGTGGTGGAGCAGTTCATCCGCTGGTTCGGCCTGCTTCAAAGCTGGGTCGCCAATGCCGAGGCGGGCCGCACCACCCAGCTGCGGCGCCTGCGCGACATCGTCAAGGAGTGGGACGGCGGGGACGGCCCCGTCCGCCTGCTGGTCGGCGGGCCGCTGGTGCGGAAGGGCCACTGGGCCTGGGTGCTGCGCAAGGACCTGGTCACCGCCATGCGGCTTGACACGGTGTCGGCCTATTTCTCCCCGCCGCGGAGCTTCCGCCGCCTGTTCGCCCGCATCGGCCGGCGCGGAGAGGCGCGCATGATCATGGCCGGAAAGTCCGACATCGCTGCCGCGATCGACATGGCGCGGCTGCTCTACGGCAAGCTGCTGCGCGCGCGGGTGAAGCTGTTCGAATTCGGCATCTGCAAGCTGCACATGAAGCTGCTGGTGGTCGACGACATCGCCTATGTCGGCAGCGCCAATCTCGACAAGCGGTCTTTCCGCATCAATGTCGAGCTGATGGTGCGGATCGAGGATGCGGCGGTCGCGGCCGAAATGCGCAAGCTGATCGACCACATGGCCGCAGCGAGCGAGCCGATCACCCCGGCCTGGTATGCCCGCAACAGCACCTTCCTCAACCGGCTGCGCTGGCGGATCGCCTATTGGCTGAGCCTTGCCGACTATCGCATCAGCAAGGCGGGGACTGTCTAGCCGGTTAGCCGGACGGGCTTACTATCGTTAACGCGGACTTTACGGCTTCTCCCTAGGCATGGAGCGATGCGGGGGATGATCCACAGATTGCGGGCACGCGTGATGCCGCCCATTCCGGAGGCGATCCGGGACGAGTTCACCCTGCTGCGCGCGCGGCGGATGGAGACGCAGACCAACGTCATGTACGTCATGCTGCTCGCCACCACGCCGACTGCGGCGTGGGCGGGGGCGGCCGACCTCCACTGGGCGATCAAATACGGCATGCCCGCGCTGCTCGCTGTGCTGTGCGTGCTCGGCCTGATCGAGAACGCGGTGAGCCGCCGCCGCCACCTCAGCCTGCGCCGCGCGCAGCTGCTGGTGGGCAAGGCGGCGAGCGTATCGGGCTGGGTCGCGGTGATGTGCAGCACCTGGGCGGTGCTCAACTGGTTCGCCTCGCCCCCCGAGGCCCATGCCGCCTTCGCAATGATCATCGCGATGGGCGCGCTGGCGACCGCCTACTGCCTCTCGGCGATCCGCTTTGCCGCGATCCTCAACCTCGTCATCGGCGTCGTGCCGATGTCGGCGCTGATGCTGCTCTCGGGCCGCCCGCCGGAGATCGCCGCGGCGACCTCGCTGGTACTGGCGACGCTGATCCTCGTGCGGTTCATCCTGCAGGGCCACGCGATGCTGGTCGATCTGCTGCAGTTGCAGCACCAGACCCGCGACCTTGCGAACACCGATCCGCTCACCGGCCTTGCCAACCGCCGCGCGCTCGACGCGCGGATCGCGGGGCTGCTCGGCAAGGGGGGCGAGGCGCCGCCCTTCACCCTGGTGCTGCTCGATCTCGACGGGTTCAAGCCGGTCAACGACCGCCACGGCCATGCCTTCGGCGACCGGCTGCTGTGCAGCGTTGCCGAACGGCTGCGCGACGTGGTGGGCGAGGGCGGTCTGGTGGTGCGTCAGGGCGGCGACGAGTTCGCGGTGCTGATCCCGCCGCACTCGCCGCTGCGCGATACGCCGCTGGCCGAGCGCCTGCTGATCGCGCTGGTGCGGCCGCATGTGATCGAAGGCGTGCCGATCCAGGTCGGCGCCAGCGCCGGGACCGCGCAGTGGCCGACCGACGGCGCGGACGCCGACGCCCTGTTCGACCACGCCGACCGCGCGCTCTATGAGGCCAAGGCCGAGACGCGGAGCAAGGGCGGTGCGGCAGTGCTACCCGCGCACAAGAATTCGCTCAGCGCGTGAGGCTTTGTTGGTTCGGCGTGACCGGACTGGACCGAGCGCGGGCTAGTTGCAGCTGGCCGCCGAAACTGTCGGCGTAATGCCTTCCTTACGCAGCAACTCGGCCAGGATCACTGTACCGACCGAATACTGGATCGCTTCCGTCTTGTGACTCTGTGTGTTGATGCCGACTACGCGATGGCAATGATCGAATAGCGGCCCGCCGGAATTCCCTCCGGAGAATTGGGCGTCCGACTGGATCAGCCGGGTGGTTCCGCGGCCATTCGACTGGATTGCGTATCCATCAAAGATCCGTGAGACGACACCGCGCGTGAAGGAGGCCACCACGGCGCTGTCCGCGATCGCCACATCTGCGGCGCCCGGATATCCTACGGCCCAGACCTCTGCACCCCGGCTCGGCTCCCGCCCAGCGATGGCGACGATCCGCCCGGGCAGGTTCGGCACGCGGACGATTGCGATGTCGTGGATCGGATAGCGGGCGATCACCGTGCCCTGATAGGAGTTCTCCGGATTGTCGAGATTCTTGCCGTCCGGGGTCAGGTAGACGGTCGGGCTATCCTCGACGACATGGACATTGGTGACCACGATCCCGGGTGCGACAATGAAGCCGGAGCCGCGTGTGCGGCGCAGCCGGTTGCCGACATAGACGATCGACCGGTCCACCCGTGTCGAGTTGAACCGCCCGCCTGAAGTTGTTGGCGGGACGCTGTCCGCCGCCGCTGCCGCTGCTGCCGCGCGTATCCCCGCGATCCGGGCGCGTTCCTCGGCTGCCGCGAGGGTCTTGATCCGCGCCTTGGCCGAAGTGATCGCTCCGGTCCGGCCGTTCGCGGTCAGCGCGCGCATGATCGCCGGATTGGTCTCGAACACGGCGAGGGTCTGGCGCGCGGTGGTGCTGTCGGGGGCGGCCGTGACGGCACTGGTGAGGAGCTCGGCGATCTCGCCCGCCCGGAACCCCAGCGCCGATTGCACCAGCTCCCGCGCGCGCAGCGTGCCGCGCAGGTTGACCGCGGCGGCGCAGGAATCGATGTCGGCCGAGGCGGATTCGAGCGACAGCAGATCGATGATCGCGCCCGGCTGGCGGTCCGCCAGCAGCTGGATCAACCCTTCCTGCACCGCCGGGACCAGCCGGTCGCGGATCTGCGCGCGCAGGACGGTCTGGCGCATGCCATCGATAGGATCGTAGATTTCCGCGAGCTGGCGATCGATCGTCACCAGCTTCTGCCGCGCCTCCTTGCGGCGCGGGGTCTGGCCGACCGTGCGCTCGAACTCCTGCCGCATCCGCGCGGCCTCCGACAGGGAGATCGCGCGGCCATCGGGCGTGCGCCCGGCGATGGCGGCGTCGAGCTGGGCGGCGGCGCGCTCCTCGGCCGGGGTCAGGGCGAGCTCGGCATAGGCCGAAAGCCGCTCGGCACGAAGCTCGGCGATCGCGGCGGCAAGGTCCGAACTGCTCTCGGGCAGCTGGGCGACCGAGGCCTTCATGCTCGCCAGCGCGGAGCCGAGCTGCGTTCCGGCGAGGCTTTCGATCCGGCTCAGCCCGGGCATCAGGCAGCGCGCGCGTGCATCGGCGACGCTCGCCGCCGCGCCGCCCCAGGCGAAACTGCCGTCCCAGCCGATGTTGTGGAACACCGCATCGCCGGTGGCATTGCCCAATGTGACGCGCGCCGCGCCTCCGGACATCCGGCACGGCGTCAGCCGCACTCTGGCCTCGGCGTTCACCAGCGCGCAATCCGCGCCTTCGCCTTGCGCGACCAGCGAGACGAAGCGCGTCTGCGGCGTGCCGCCGGGCAATCCGTCGAGGATCGCGAGCTCGACCTGACCCTGTTCGTTGTCGGCCAGTTCGAGCCAGATGCCGCCCGTCATCATCCCGCGCTGGACCGAACCGGTGCGCTCGACCCCCTGTCCGGCGAGCGTCGCCGCACAGCCCAGTGCGGCTGCGGCGATAGCCATGCGCGCCCAGCCGCGCGTGCTTTTGCCGATTGCGGCCAACTGCCTGCTAACCATCACCTGACGCCCCCGCCTGCGATACTTCGATTGGCTGCAATGATGCTTCGAATTGTCTGGCGTAATCAAGGTGAAAATGTCCGCGCATATTGACAGAATCGGGACCGCGCCAAATAGTTTACACAGCATAACGGGGGAATGTGATGCGCATGACACAAGGACATGCCGCTAGGGCCTTGGCCCTGCTTGCGGCATCGACGATGCTGCTGCCGGCGGGCGCGATGGCGCAGTCGCAGGCGCCCAAGCTCAAGGACGCCATCGCCGTGTGCGAGTCGCAGCGCACGCCCTTCGTCCAGATCCGTGACCGCAACCGCGAACAGACCGGCGGCAAGGCGATGGTCGGCGCGCTGATCGGCGCGCTGGGCGGGGTCGCGGCCGGTGCGCAGGTCCGCAACAGCGATGGCGGCAGCAGCACCACCGCGATGGTGCTGGGCGGGCTGATCGGGGCCACGGCGGGCGGCTATCTCGGCTATCTCGAAGCGAAGCGGCAGATCACCTCGGACAATCGCGAGCTCGTCAAGCTGATCAACAGCGACGCGCAGGGCTATGCCTCGCGGGTGCAGGGCATGATCGGCTCGATCCGGTCGACCGCCGAATGCCGCCAAGGGCAGATCACCACCTGGTCGCTGCGGCTCGATGCCACGCGCCGCGAATTCGACGCGCGCGAATCCGCCCGCGCCGCGACACTGGCCGCCATCACCGATCCCAAGCAGCGCAAGAAGGCGGAAAAGGACAGCAGCAAGGCCTCCGCGGCGGATCGCAAGATCCTCGCGCAGATGGATGTCGAGCGCGATCTCATCGAAGGCGCGATCCGCGACGACAAGAAGCTGCAGGACGACGTCCTCAAGTATTTCGATATCGACATCAACGGCATGGCCCAGGCCCAGGCCGAGGTCGAGGGCACCAGCCCGGCATCGCTGCGCGGCGCGGCCGAGGCCTATGTGGTCGAGGTGAAGCCCCCGGCGATCATGGCGAGCCTCGGGCCCGGCGGCTCCTCGACGAGCTCGGCCTTCGGTTCGGCGGGCTCGGCTTTCGGCGGGGGCAGCTCGGCCGCGCCGGCCGGAACGATGGCACCGATTCCCGCCGC